>CAZUZT010000221.1:0-1588 GCA_964624575.1 uncultured Rhodanobacteraceae bacterium
CAGGCAGCAGCGAACCATGTCCAAGCAAGGCCTCAGTTACCGTGATGCCGGTGTCGATATCGATGCCGGCAATGCCCTGGTCGAACGCATCGGGCCAGCGGTGGCACGCACCCGCCGGCCGGAGGTGCTCGGCGGCCTGGGCGGCTTCGGCGCCCTGTTCGAGATTCCGCCCGGGCGCTGGCGGCATCCGGTGCTGGTCTCGGGCACCGATGGCGTCGGCACCAAGCTGATGCTGGCCCGGCAACTGGGCCGCCACGACGGCATCGGCATCGACCTGGTGGCGATGTGCGTCAACGACATCCTGGTACAGGGCGCAGAGCCGCTGTTTTTCCTTGATTATTTTGCCTGCGGCCGTCTGGAAGTCGAGACCGCCGCCACCGTGGTCCAAGGCATCGCCCGCGGCTGCGAGCTGGCCGGCTGTGCCCTGATCGGCGGCGAGACTGCCGAGATGCCGGGCATGTACGGCGATGGCGACTACGACCTGGCTGGCTTCGCGGTCGGTGCGGTGGAAAAGGACGCCCTCAACGACGGCTCGCGCATCGGCGCCGGGGACGTCCTTCTGGGCGTGGCCAGCAGTGGCGCGCACAGCAACGGCTATTCGCTGATCCGTCGCATCCTTGAACGTGATCCCGACGCCATCGACCGCGATCTTGACGGCGCCACGCTGGGCGAGCGCCTGCTGGCGCCGACCCGCATCTACGTCAAGCCGATCCTGGAACTGCTGGCCGCCGGTACGCCCATCCACGGCATGGCGCATATCACCGGTGGCGGCCTGGCCGAGAACATCATCCGCGTCGTGCCCGAACCGCTGGCCATGGCCATCGACCCGGCGGCCTGGCCGCAGCCGCCGCTGTTCGCCTGGCTGCAGCGCACCGGCCAGGTCGCCGACGCCGAAATGTGGCGCACCTTCAACTGCGGCATCGGCTACGTGCTGATCCTGCCCGCCACGGCGGTTGCCGCCGTGCAGGCGCGTCTGCAACAGGAGGACTGGGCCAGTTGGGTGATCGGCGCAGTCACTACCGCAAACGACAACGGCGAACGCGTCCGCTTTGGCTGATCCGCACGCCAGCAAGCCGCGCAAGCCGGGCGAGGATGAGCCGTTCCGCCTGGCCGTGCTCGCCTCCGGCCGCGGCAGCAACCTGCAGGCCCTGATCGATGCCCGCGAGGACGGCCGGCTGCCGGTCGACATCGTGCTGGTGGCCAGCGACCGTCCCGGCTGCGCCGCGCTAACGCGGGCGCAGGCCGCCGGCATCGCCGCCGTGGCCCTGGACCGGCGCGACTACCCCGACCGCGCCGCCATGGACCGCGCCCTGTTCGACTACGTCGTCGCGCGCCGGCCCGACCTGGTGGTGCTCGCCGGCTACATGCGCATCATCGATGCCGAAGTGATCGACAACGCCCCCTGGCCGATCCTCAACATCCACCCTTCGCTGCTGCCCAACTACCCCGGCCTGGACACCCACGCCCGCGCCCTGGCTGCCGGCGATGACGAGCACGGCGCCAGCATCCACGTCGCCACGGTGCTGCTGGATGGCGGGCCGGTGCTGGCGCAGGTGAAGATTCCCGTGCTGCCCGGCGACACGCCGCA
>CAZUZT010000221.1:1688-3319 GCA_964624575.1 uncultured Rhodanobacteraceae bacterium
CAGCAGTTGCGCTTTGACTGGCACCAGGGCCGGATCCGGCCGCTGCACTCGGTCTACGACCAGAAAGCCACGCTCAGCAGCCGCCGCATCGAAGTGCACTACGACTGGGCGCAAGGCCGGTACCGGCTCAGCGACCGCCGCGGCGAGCACAGCCACGCCCTGCCTGCCGGCACCGCCGACCGCCATGGCAGCGCGGTCACCATCGCGGCGCATCTGGCTGCCGGTGAGCGCGATTTCAGCTTTTCCGTGCCCTACCCCGAGGGTCTGCGGCAATGGCGGTTCAAGGTCACCGGCGAAGAGGCCGTGACCGTACCGGCAGGCACTTTCCAGGCCCTGCGCGTGGAGCGCATCCGCGAAAACAGCGACCGGCAAACAATCAGCTGGCACGCGCCTGAACTGGGACATCTGGCCGTGCGTACGCTGCAGATCGAAGATGGCAAGCGCACCGAAAGCCGCCTGCGTTCGATCCAGAAGTGACGCTGGCAAGATCGATGCCGCTGGCGCCGCCAACGTGCGGTCCGAACAGCGCCCCGGCACACCAGCCTTCACAAGCCATTGATTCAACAGCACTGAAACAAAACTGAAACATATCAGTCACGTTTCGGTAACCGCGGTGCCTTAAAAAGGGCGGCAGTGCCGAACTGTCACGCCGCACTGTCCGGCCACCCCACCTGCCTGCTGCCTAGGATTGCCATGTTCAAGCCCCTGATGACCGGCGCCGCCATCGGCCTTGCCGCCGTGCTCGCCGCCTGCTCGCCGCAACCCGGATCCAGCGACGCCGACCCGTCCCGCACCGCGCCCGGACAAGCGTCCCCTGCCGATGGCATCGCCGTCACCGGTGCCGGTGCCTCGTTCGTGTTTCCGCTGATGTCGCGCTGGTCGGCCGACTATTCCCAGGCCAGCGGCAACCGCATCAACTACCAGTCGATCGGCTCCAGCGGCGGCATCGCCCAGATCAAGGCCGGCACCGTCGATTTCGGTTCGTCCGATGCGCCGCTGTCCCCGCAGGAACTGGCCCAAGCCGGCCTGATCCAGTTTCCGGCGGTGATCGGCGGCGTGGTGCCGGTGGTCAATATTCCCGGCGTCGAACCCGGCCAGTTGCAACTCACCGGCGCGCTGCTGGCCGACATCTTCCTGGGCAAGATCGAACAGTGGAACGACCCGGCCATCACCAGCCTGAATCCGGAGCTGCCGCTGACCGATGCCAAGATCACCGTCATCCACCGCTCCGATGGTTCCGGCACCACCTTCAACCTGGCCAACTACCTGGCCAAGGCCAGCCCGGACTGGCAGACCACGGTTGGCGAAGGCACCTCCCTGCGCTGGCCTACCGGCGTCGGCGGCAAGGGCAATGAAGGCGTGGCCGCCTACGTGCGCCAGGTGCGCAACTCGATCGGCTATGTCGAGCTGTCCTACGCCATGCACGGTGGTTTGGCCTTCGCCCGCCTGCAGAACCAGGCCGGCCACTTCGTCGAGCCGGGCATCGACAGCTTCGCCGCCGCCGCCGACAGCGCCGACTGGCAATCGGCCGGCGACTTCAGCCTGGTGATCACCGACGCCCCCGGCGAACATGCCTGGCCGATCGCCGCCACCAACTTCATCCTGATGCCGGCGCAGCCCGAAGATGCCGC
>CAZUZT010000222.1:0-3306 GCA_964624575.1 uncultured Rhodanobacteraceae bacterium
ATGAGGGACGCGTACAGCTTTCGGAGCTGCGGCGCCGCCTTGGCGATTGATGGCATTGCCGCCGGCGGCAACCCGGTTTCTCGCTCAGCCCGAGCATTGCTGGTGAACAGTCAACCCTGATCACCACCACGGGCCAAGCCACCTGACATCTGTCATGGCCGATGGTTGACCTGCGCCCCTGCCGCCGGGGATGTCCTGGGCGCAAGATGGCGCCATGGACACAATCACTCAGCTTGGAAACGATCGGCGCCCCGCAACAGCGGCGCCGGCAGCGCTGGCGCAACTGCAGCGGGTCGAAAAGCGCTACGGCGCGGTCACCGCACTGGCTGGCATTGACTTGGCCGTGCACGCCGGCGAGGTGGTCTCGCTGCTGGGCGCCAACGGCGCCGGCAAGAGCACCGCGATCGGCCTGATGCTGGGCCTGCTGCAGGCTGATGCCGGCAGCGTGAGCCTGTTCGGCCGGCCACCGGGGGCGCTGGCCGCGCGCCGGCAGACTGGCGTGATGCTGCAGGATGGCGGCGTGCAGGAGGACCTGAAGGTGCATGAGCTGCTGCACCTGACCCGCAGCTACTACCCACAGCCGCGCAGCGTGGAAGAGTGCATCGCGCTGGCCGGACTGGAAGGCCTGGCCGGGCGCCGCTACGACAAGCTGTCCGGCGGCCAGCAGCGCCGGGTGCAGTTCGCACTGGCGATGTGCGGACGCCCGCGCCTGCTGTTTCTGGACGAGCCGACCACCGGCCTGGACATCCAGGCCCGCCAGCAATTGTGGCGGGCGGTGCGCGCGCTGGTGGCCGAGGGCTGCGGCGTGCTGCTCACCAGTCATTACCTGGAGGAGGCCGAGGCACTGTCGGACCGGGTGGTGGTGCTGGATCGCGGCCGGGTGGTAGCACAGGGCAGCGTCAGCCAGATCCGCGCCCATGTCGGCCAGCGCCGCATCCGTTGTGTTTCAACGCTGGCAGCGGAGCAGGTGCGGCATTGGCCCGGCGTGCGCACAGCCACGCGTGAAGGCGATCGCCTTGAGATCGTCGCCGATGGCGCGGAAGCGGTGGTGCGCCGCCTGCTTGACGCCGATCCATTGCTGCAGGACCTGGAAGTGCTGCGTGCCGGTCTTGCCGATGCCTTCATCCAGATTACCGGCAACGAGGAGGCCGCCTGATGAACCTCGCAATGAATACTGCCGCCACGACCCGCTCCTTCCCGTGGTGGCGCTGTTACCTGCTTGAAGTGCGGTACGAACTGCTGCGCCAGGTGCGCGCGCCGGCTTTCGTGTTGCCGACGCTGCTGTTCCCGACCGCGTTTTACCTGCTGTTCGGGGTGATGCTGTCGCGCAGCGCCGCGAACGCCGAATACATGCTGGCCGGCTATGGCGTGTTCGGCATCATGGGCGCGGCACTGTTCGGTTTCGGCGCCGGGATTGCGCACGACCGCGAGCGCGGCCTGCTGCGGCTCAAACGCGCCCTGCCGGCGCCGCCCGGGGCCTGGTTGCTGGCCAAGATGGCGGCGGCAATGGCGTTCGCGGCGGTGATCTCGCTGTTGCTGGCGGTGCTGGCGTACACGCTTGGCGGCGTCTCGCTGGCGCCGGGCCAGTGGCTGGCCTTGTTCGCGGTGAACGTGATCGGCGTGCTGCCGTTCTGCGCGCTGGGCCTGTACATCGGCAGCCTGGTCGGCGGCAACGCAGCGGTGGCGGTGGTCAACCTGCTGTTCCTGCCGATGGCGTTCCTGTCCGGATTGTGGATGCCGCTGGCGGTCCTGCCGGACATCTTCGGCCGGCTGGCACCGGCATGGCCGGCGTATCATCTGGGCCAGATCGCACTGAAGGTGGTGGGCCATGACGCCGGCGGCCCGCCGTGGCTGCACCTGGCGGTTCTGGCGATGGTGACCGCCGTGTTCTTCCTGCTCGCCCGCCGTCGCCTGGCCGCGGCGGGTTGAGCGGCCCATCTGACCATCACCTGACCACCATCGTGGGAGAACCGACATGAAACGACTGCCTGAAATCCTCGCTTTTGGCGCCCTGGCGGTAACGCTTGGTGCTGCCGTGGCGCTGCAGGGAACCGCCGGCGAGCGCAGCTCCGGCTCCGGTGAACCGGCCACTGGCCAGCCGGCGGCCCAGGACGGCAACAGCTTCGCCATCCGCGGTGCCCGCGTGTTCGACGGCGAGCGCGATCTGGGTGTGGCCACGGTGGTTGTGCGAGACGGCCTGGTGCAGTCGGTGGCCGCGGGCGACGAGGTGCCGGACGGGCTGCCCGACGCGCTGCCGGTCATCGATGGCAGCGGCAAAACCCTGCTGCCCGGATTCATCGATGCCCATGTCCATGCCTGGGGCGATGCCCGCCGCGATGCGGTGCGCTTCGGCGTCACCAGCGCCGTGGACATGCATGGCATGGCCGACCGCCTGCCGGCGCTGCGCGAGCAGCGGGAATCACTGGCCGACAGCGGCCAGGCCGACCTGTGGGCGGCCGGCTATGCGATCACCGCGCCGGGCGGGCATGGCACCCAGTACGGCTTTCCGGTACCGGCGGTGACCGCCGACACCGACGTGGCGGCATTCATCGGCGAGCGCATCGACGAAGGCGTGGATTTCATCAAACTGATCGTCGAGGACATGAGCGCCTATCCCGGCGCACCGGCATTGCCGACACTCACGCCGGAACAGGTCAGCCAGGTGATTGCCGCCGCGCATGCCGGCGACCGGCTCGCGGTGGTGCATACCTCGACCCTGGCCGATGCCCGCCACGCGATCGGGGCCGGCGCCGATGGCCTGGTGCACATCTTCGCCGACCAGGTGGCCGATGCGGAATTCATCCAGGCGTCCGTGGAAGGTGACGCCTTCATCGTGCCGACGCTGTCGGTGCTGGCGTCGTTTTCCGGGCACGGTGTCGGCGCAGAACTGCAGGAAGACACGGACTTTGCGGCTGCCCTCACCGCTGGCCAAAAGGCGACACTGGACGCCGTGATCCCGGGCCTGAAGGCCAACGACCGGCTGGCGCGTTCGATACAGAGCGTGCGTGAGCTGCATGCCGCCGGCGTCACCATCCTGGCCGGCACCGACGCCCCCAACCCGGGCACCGCGCACGGGGTGAGCATGCACGCCGAACTGGCCCTGCTGGTCCGCGCCGGGTTGGCACCGGCACAGGCGCTGGCCGCCGCCACCGCGCTGCCGGCACGCCACTTTGGCATCGACGACCGTGGCCGCATCGCCCCGGGCATGCGCGCCGACCTGCTGCTGGTGGACGGCGATCCGCTGGCCGATATCGACGCCACCCGGGCGATTGCCGGGGTGTGGAAGAACGGCTACCGGATCGAGCG
>CAZUZT010000223.1:0-3273 GCA_964624575.1 uncultured Rhodanobacteraceae bacterium
ACCGGTTCGGCCTTGGTCTTGAGCAGGCCCAGGTCGGTGCCGCAGTGCGGTTCGGTCAGGCACATGGTGCCGGTCCAGGTGCCTTCCACCAGCGGCTTGAGGAATACTTTCTTCTGCCAGTCCTGGCCCTGCTGGCGCAGCGCCTCGATGGCGCCGTGGCCCAGCAGCGGGAAGTTGCCCCAGGGCATGTTGGCGCCGTTGATCTGCTCCTTCAGGGCGGCGTCGACGACATAGGGCAAGCCCTGGCCGCCTTCCTCCGGCGGCGCGGTGGCACCGCTCCAGCCGGCCTGGGCGAAGGCCAGGTACGCCTCCTTGAAACCGGCCGGCGCAGTCACTTCGCCATCCTTGAAGGTGCAACCGGCATCGCCGGCCTGGTACAGCGGCGCGATCACCTCATCGCAGAAACGACCGCCTTCCTCAAGCACGGCATCGATGATCTCGGCGCCGGTGTCGGCATGGGGCGGCAGCTTGGCCAGCGCCCGGGGCGCCTCCAGCACCTGGTGGATGACAAAGCGCTGGTCGGCAACGGGAGAGCGGAAGTTGTTCATCGGGGTACCCGGGACAAGTCAGTGATGGGAATGCGGCGGGCGCAGCCTGCCTGGCCTAGCGGTAGACGCCGTCCAGTCCCGGTACCGGCAGCAGGCGGCTGCGGTACTGGAACCGATAGGAGCGCGAATTGGGTTCTTCCGAGCGCGTGCGACCTTCCAGGCGGTAGACCAGCTCGCTGGCACCGGTGGCCAGGCCGGGGCAGGCGACGGCGTGATCGAGCGGCTCGCCGGTATAGGGCGGCACGTCCAGTGCCGGTGTCAGCAGCAGCGGCGCCAGCTCGCGGCCATCGATGGTCAGGTGCTGGAAGTCCAGCTCGCTGATACGCATGGCGACATTGGAATGGCTTTGTACCCGCAGGCGCAGCAGGCATTGGCCGTCGCCGTGCTGGCGCAGTTCCTGGATGCTGATCACCGGTGGATTCAGGCGCGTCCTGGGTTTGGGCGTACCGCCACAGGCGGCCAGCAGCAGGCTGGCCAGCAACAGCGCCATGACGGCAACGGTCGGCAGCGCCGGGAAAGGCAGGTGGCTGGAACGGGACGTTGTCTGGCGCATGTCGGAAGGGGACGTCGCAGCGGGGAACGGACCGGCAGGTTAAGGGATCGACTCGCCAGACTGTACCGTATGGTTGGCGCCGTTGGGCGTGATCGGGCGCGATGCTGCTTTCAGGCACGGCGGGGCCGGGGTTCTTGAGTCCGGTTTCGCTGCGCGCCCGACGCGTGTCTCACGCAGTCGCAGGCCCAGGCTCGGCGTTGGTGTCGGCATCGGGCTCGGCCGGCAGCTTGAACAGTTGCCGGGCATTGGCGCTGGTGGCGGCGGCCAGCGCAGCCGGTGATTGCCCGCGCAGTTGCGCCACCACCGCCAGCACCTGCGGCAGCCGTGCCGGCTCGTTGCGCCGGCCCTGATGGCCGGACAGCGGCTGGTCCGGGCTGTCGGTTTCCAGCAGCAGGTGTTCAATCGGCATCTGCGCCACGATCCGGCGCAGGCGCTGCGCACGCGGGTACGTGACCGGGCCGCCGATGCCCAGATGAAAGCCCAGACGCCACAACTGCTGCGCCTGTTGCAGGCTGCCGGAAAAACTGTGCAGCACGCCGCGCAAGCCGCCGATCCGGCGCAGGTTGGCGATCACCTCATCCAGCGCCTTGCGCGCATGCACGATCACCGGCAGATCGAACTCGCGCGCCAGGCGCAGCTGGCCGAGGAAAATTTCCCGCTGCCGTTCGGGCTGCGGCGCGTCGATCCAGAAATCCAGGCCACATTCGCCGACCGCCACCGGTCGCTCGCGTTGCAGCCATTGCGGCAGGCGTTCCAGGTCACCCGGACCATGCTCGGCGATGAAGATCGGGTGCAGGCCATAGGCCGGGTACAGGCCGGTGTGCTCGTGGCAGACCTGTTTCAGTCCCGGCCAGCTCGCAGCGGTGATCGCCGGCACGATCTGGGTGCGCACGCCGGCTTGGCGCGCCCGCGCCAGCACCTGGCCGCGATCGGCATCGAAGCGGGCATCGTCGATATGGCTGTGGCTGTCGATCAGCTCCGGCGCGCCGGCAGTCGGTGCGTCGGGTGGCGCGACGGGTGGCGATGGGCTGGAAGCGGATCTGGAATTGGCGCCATTCATGAGCCCATCATGGCGTATCGGCGGTCATGGCCGCGTCGGCACCTGAGGTGGTTTCCCCGCCCCGGCCGGGCAATTTCCGGGTCAAACCGGCGGCGGTGCCTTACCATTGCCGCCCTGGGGAGCCTTTGACCAACGGCATCGGCGGTTTGACCGCGGATGTTCGTCGCGGCAGCCGGCCGTGCCCGGCACTGCGGCTGGTGACTGGTTCCCTGGATGGGGGTTGGCTGTTCTTCAAGCACTGCAATGGATGATCCGGCAATGACCTTCTTACGCATGAGCGATATCGACCTCAAGGACAAGCGCGTGCTGATCCGCGAGGATCTGAACGTACCTTTGAATGACGACGGCAGCATCGCCGCCAGCCAGCGGCTGGAAGCGGCCCTGCCGACCCTGCGCGCGGCGCGCGATGCCGGCGCCCGGGTCATGGTGGCCTCGCACCTGGGCCGGCCCGACGAGGGCGTCTTCGACGAAAGCGCGAGCCTGGAACCGGTGGCGCAATGGTTGTCGGATGCCCTGGAAGTGCCGGTGCCGCTGAAGCGCGACTGGCTTGATGGTGTCGAGGTCGAACCCGGGCAGATCGTGCTGCTGGAAAATGTGCGCTTCAATGTTGGCGAAAAGGCCGATGACCAGGCGCTGGCGCGGAAGATGGCGGCGCTGTGCGATGTCTTCGTCATGGACGCCTTCGGTACCGCGCATCGCGCCCAAGCCTCCACCCATGGCGTCGCCCGTTATGCGCCGGTGGCAGTCGCCGGGCCGCTGCTTGCCGCCGAACTGGACGCCCTGGGCAAGGCCATGCAGGCGCCGGCGCGGCCGCTGCTGGCCATCGTCGGCGGCGCGAAGGTGTCAAGCAAACTGGAGCTGCTGTCGACCCTGATCAGCAAGGTCGACATGCTGATCGTCGGCGGCGGCATCGCCAACACGTTCATGGCCGCCTCCGGCCTGCTGGTCGGCAAGTCCTTGTACGAACAGGATCTGGTGCCGGCGGCGCGGCGCATCCTGGCCGAAGCAAAGGAGCGCGGCGTGGAAATCCCGCTGCCCACCGATGTCGCCGTGGCCGGTCAGTTCAGCGCCGAGGCCAAGGCCACGATCAAGGCGCCCAAAGCGGTTTCGGC
>CAZUZT010000224.1:0-3239 GCA_964624575.1 uncultured Rhodanobacteraceae bacterium
CACCCTCTCCGCCATTTTCTGCGGCAAGCCAATGATTTTCAAAGCAAAATCCTGCGGCGTCCGGTTTCAATCCGGTTCTTTCCCGAACCCCGGTCCTGGCGCTGCCGCAGGTGCCGTGCCGTGCATTCCTGTCCGAGGCGATGGCCATGTCTGGAAACAAATTCCTGCCCGCCCTGGTGACCGGTGCCGCCCTTTTGTTCGGCGGCATGGCGGCCGCCATGGATGACAACGAACTGGCGCAGATCCTGGATCGGCGCATACACGGTGATGCCAGCGGCGCCTGCCTGGCGGCGGCGGTGATCGAAGGCGGGCACGTCGCCCGGGCCTGGCGTTGCGCGGATCCTGCCGATGAACCGCGGATCGGGCCGGACGTGGCCTTCGAGATCGGCTCGGTGACCAAGACCATGGCCGCCATCCTGCTGGCCGACCGGATAGTCAGCGGCGAAGCCTCGCTGGACGACCCAGTGGCCGAACATCTGCCCCCGGGTACCGCCGTGCCGGATTTCCAGGGCCAGCCGATCCGGCTGCGCCATCTGGTCGCCCATACCTCCGGGTTGCCGCGGCTGCCGTCGCGGCTGCGGATCACCGATGCCGCCGATCCCTATGCCGGCCTGGGTGCGGACGATCTGCTGGCTTCGCTGCAGGACGTGACCCTGGCGCAGGCGCCGGGCGAGGTCTTCGAGTACTCCAACTTTGGCACCATGCTGCTGTCGCTGATGCTCTCGCGTGCCGCCGGCATGGATTTTGAACAGCTGGTCACGACGAAACTGTTCCAGCCGCTGGCCATGGATCAGGCCTACGTGGCCCGGCGCCCGGACGGAGTGCGGGCCGCGACCGGTCGTCTGGCCACCGGCGAGGAAACCGCGGCCTGGACACTCGCCCCGGAACTGGCCGGGGTTGGCGGTGTGCGCGCCACGCTCGATGACATGGTGCGCTATGTCCAGGCCCAGTTCGGCGGCGCGCCGGAGCCGTTGGCGGCGGCGATCGCGCTGGCGCAGCAGCCGGTCGACTCGGCAGCGGAGCAGCCGATGGCGATGAACTGGCTGCTGATGCCCCTGGCGGACCGGCAGGTGCACGGGCACGACGGCGGCACGGGCGGTTTCTCGGCCTTCGTCGCCTTCGATCTGGCCGCTGGCCGGGGCGTGGTGGTGCTGGCCGATGCCGGGCTGGCTGCCTCCGGAGGCGTCAACGATATCGGCGCCCACCTGCTCGACAGCAGCCAGCCACTGGCGCAGCCACGGCGTCCGCTGCCGCGACCGGCGGTGGCGCCGACCCTGACCGCCGACCAGATGCAGGCCTACGTCGGCACCTGGTCGCTGATGCCGGGGCTGGACCTGGTGCTGCGCGAGCGCGACGGCGTCCTGCATGGCCAGGCCACCGGCCAGGGCGAGTTCGCGCTGGCACCGCAGGCGCAGGACGTGTTCGAGGCGGCAGCCTTCGGCATCCAGATCCGGTTCTCGCGTGATGAATCCGGCCAGGTCACGCAACTGGAACTGCATCAGGGCGGCCAGGTGATGCCGGCGCAACGCCGCGTCGAATGATCCTGCGATCCATGCCGATCGACACGGGTCGCAGTGTGCACGCACGCCCATCGGCTGCATGACCTGGGTCAAGGCGCCCGGTGGCCATCGCCGGCACGCTGTGGGCTGACATGGAGGCCGAAAGGACAGGCATGAAATTCGATGTCGTGGTGGTTGGTGCCGGGCCGGCGGGGCTGTGCTTTGCCCGTTCCCTGCGCGGCAGCGGCCTGAGCGTGGCGGTGGTGGAAAAACAGCCGCTGGCGGCGATCGCCGATCCGGGCTTCGACGGGCGCGAGATTGCGCTCACCCACGCCTCGCGCCGCATCCTGGAGCAACTGGCGCTGTGGCCGGCCTTTGCGGCGGACGAGATTTCCGACCTGCGCGATGCCCGGATCAGCGATGGCGACCATCGCCATGCCCTGCAGATTTCCGCCGCCGACGGGCGCAGCGCGCAACTGGGCTGGCTGGTGCCCAACCAGGTCATCCGGCGCGTCGCCTTCCAGGCGGTGAGCGCGCAGGAAAACGTTGAACTGGTCACCGGCAGCGGCGTGCAGGCGGTAGTCACCGAAGGCAATGGCGTCGCCGTGCACCTGGAAAATGGCGACCGGCTCCAGGCCCGCCTGCTGGTGGCCGCGGACAGCCGTTTCTCGCAGGTGCGGCGCATGCTCGGTATCGGGGCGCGCTCGCGCGATCACGGCGTGCAGATGATGGTGTGCCGGTTCCGGCATACGCGGCCGCACGATCACGTGGCCTGGGAATGGTTCGACTACGGCCATACGCTGGCGCTGCTGCCGCTCAACGGCGAGTTGTCATCGGCGGTGCTCACCCTCAGCCCGGCACGGATGGCGCAGGTGCAGGCGATGGATGACCAGGCACTGGCCGCCGACCTGCAGCGGCGCATGCGCGGCTGCCGCGGCGAGGTAACCCTGGCCAGCAGCCGTCACGTCTATCCGCTGGTGTCGGTCTACGCCGACCGCTTCATTGCCAATCGTGCCGCGCTGATCGGCGATGCCGCGGTCGGCATGCACCCGGTCACCGCGCATGGCTTCAACTTGGGCCTGCAGGGACAGGCGCGACTGGCCCGGGCGCTGCTGGCGGCCCATCGCAACGGCGCCGACATCGGCTCACAGGCAGTGCTGGCCCGTTACCAGCGCCAGCACCACGCGGCGGCCTTTCCGGTCTACGCCGCGACCCGCGCCGTCATCGGGCTCTACACCGATGAGCGGCCGGTGGCGCGCTGGCTGCGCGGCACCACCTTGCGCCTGGCCAACCAGGTGGCGCCATTCCGGCGCGCGCTTGCCGGCCACCTCACCCAGGCCTGAAACGAAAGCCAGCTACGTGCTCCGGCGCCCTTGCAGAGGCGGTGCGATAATCCCCGGCCTTGTCGTTCCGGCTTGTTGGCCCGGCTTTGTTGCCGGCCTGCCGGTACCGATCTGTCAGCCTCAGGGAGCCTTCGATGACAAACATCCAGACCAATCCCCGCCATGACCCGTCCCGGCGCATCCGCGCCCCGCGTGGCAGTGAACTGAGCTGCCGCTCCTGGCTGACCGAAGCGGCCTACCGGATGCTGCAGAACAACCTGGACCCGGAGGTGGCCGAACGCCCGGAAGACCTGGTGGTCTACGGCGGCATCGGCCGCGCCGCGCGCGACTGGGCCAGTTACGACAAGATCCTCGAATCGCTGCGCACCCTGGGCGACGACGAAACCCTGCTGGTGCA
>CAZUZT010000225.1:0-1131 GCA_964624575.1 uncultured Rhodanobacteraceae bacterium
TTCCACGGCCTGTCCTACCAGTACATGGCCACCGCCCTGCCCGAGCGCCATGGCGAGCTGGCCCGCGGCCGCACCATCGTCGCCCATCTGGGCAGCGGCGCCAGCCTGTGCGCCATGCGCGGCCTGGAAAGCGTCGCCACCACCATGGGCTTTTCCGCCCTGGACGGGCTGATGATGGGCACCCGCACCGGCGCCCTGGACCCCGGCGCCGTGCTCTACCTGATGGAGATCGAAAAACTGTCGCTGGAGGAAGTCGGGCAGATCCTCTACCGCGGCTCCGGCCTGCTTGGCTTGTCCGGCCTCTCCTCCGAGCCACGCGTACTGGTCCGGCACGAGAACGACGACGGCGAAGCGGGCGAGCGGGCGCGCATCGCCCTGGCCCTGTTCGTGCGCCGCTGCGTGCGCGAGATCGGCGCCCTGGTCGCCGTGCTCGGCGGCCTGGACCTGCTGGTATTCACCGCCGGCGTCGGCGAGCACAACGACTTCATCCGCGAGCGCATCTGCAACGACCTGGCCTTCCTGGGCATCGAGCTGGATGCCGATGCCAACGCCGGCAACGCACCGGTCATCTCCAGCGCCGGCAGCCAGGTGCGCGTCGCCGTGGAGCCGACCAACGAGGAATGGATCGCCGCGCAGCAGGCCGCGCAACTGGTGTCGTGACCAGCGGCCTGGCGGTGATCGGCAGCTGCGCCCTCATCCGCCCTGCGGGCACCTTCACCCGGGGGGAGAAGGAAACTTTTACGAACCAGGCGGCGACGAACCCTCGCCCATCATCGATTGCACGAAGCGCTCGATGCCGATCATCTCGATCAGGCGCAACTGCTGCTCCAGCCAGTGCATGTGGTCTTCCTCGGTGTCTTCCATCTGGTTAACCAGCATGTCGCGGCTGACGTAGTCGCCATGGCGCTCGCACAGCGCCACGCCCTTGGCCAGGTTGTCGCGCACGGCGTATTCCAGGTCCAGATCGCGGCGCAGCATCTCTTCCACCGTGAGGCCTTCATTGAGCGCGTCGGGCCGCATGTCCGGGTGGCCGCCCAGGAACAGGATGCGCCGGATCAGCGCATCGGCGTGCTCGCCTTCCTCCTCCATCTCGTGGTTGATGCGCACGTACAGCGCCTTCAGGCCCAGGTC
>CAZUZT010000225.1:1231-3229 GCA_964624575.1 uncultured Rhodanobacteraceae bacterium
GCGCGCCAGCCGGCGCAGCTCGCGCAGTGAATCGGGCTCGTCGGCGTAGGCCATCACCTCCACCAGGCTGCGCTGGATGCTGGTGGCATAGCCCAGGTCGTTCATCAGCGAGCCGGCCTGCCAACCATCCAGCCCGTCCTCGCGCACCATCGCGAACAGCCGGTGCCGGAACGAGGTCTCGAAGCCCTGGATGCGCCGGCGCAATGCCTCCAGTTGTCCGTGCAGGCGCTCATCATCGGCATTGCGCACCTGGTTGATCCGGTACAGCTCGCGCAGTATCGCCAGCAGTTGCCAGCGCAACTCGACATAGGCGCGGCGCGTGGCCGAGTCCTGCGCCGGCAGGTGGCGGCGCAGATTCTTCTGCAGGTGCTTGGCATCCTTGACCGCATTGACCAACTGCAGCGCCGCCATCTGTTCGCGCTGCCAATAGCGCTGGTGCGCTTCGTCCATCGGCAGGTCGAGACGGCCCATGAACGCCAGCAGGTCGCCGTAAACACCTTTTACATAGCGTTGATACAGCGCATCGGCATCGGCGCAACCGCCATCAATGCGCTCGCGCCAGCACTCGTCCAGCGGCTCATCCTCGACCAAAACCGCCAGCGGTAAACACAGCGCCTGGCAGATCACCTCCATGCCCAACTGGCCCAGATGACGCAGCTCCAGCGCCACCGCCGCCGCGGCCGCCTCAACAGATTCCAGCGCGTGCTCGTTGAGATATCGGGCCTGCACCGGATCCGGCAATTCCGGTTCGGGCTGCGCACCACTGGCCAGCAGATCAGGCGCCGGCGGCTGCACGGGCGTGGCAGCGGTCAGCACTGCCGGCAGCACCGGATCGGGCAACCAGCGCTTGAGCACGGCCGCAACACGCCCCTGCCAGGGCCAGAACAACAACACACCGGAGGCATTGAACAGCGTATGGAACAGGGCCAGTTGCAGCAGATCATTGCCGCCGAACCCGGCCAGCCCGGCAATCGCCTGCACCAGCCAGGTCCACAACGGCAGCAGGGCCAGGGCCAGGGTCGCGGTCACGCCATTGAACAGCACATGCACGATCGCCAGCCGCTGGCCACTGCGCTGGCCGCCGAGCATGCCGACCACCGCCGTGCTGACGCTGCTGCCCAGGTTGGAACCAATTGCCAGCGCCAGCGCCTGGTCCAGCCCCACCTGGCCCAGCGCCAGCGCCGTCAACACCAGCATCAAGGTGGCGTGGCTGGACTGCACGATCACCGTCGCCAGCAGGCCGATGCCGGCAAACAGCAGCACGCCGCCAATGCCGCCGGGCTGCACCGCGCCCAGGTCCATACCGCCACCCAGGCCGGCAAAGCCCAGCTTGAGCATGTCGATGGCAAAGAAGATGAACACCACGCCGATCAACACCCGGCCGGCGGCACGGCCGCGCTCGCCGGTGAATCCGGCCAGCACCGCGAACACCAGCAGCGGCAGCGCCAGCGGCGTCAGGCTGATGCCGTGGCCGAGCAGGGCCAGCAACCAGATGCCACTGGTGGCGCCCAGGTTGGCGCCCAGAATGATGGCGATGCCGCCGGCGAACTGGATCAGGCCCGAGCCCAGAAAGGCAATGGTCAGCAACGACACCAGCGTGCTGGACTGCAACAACACGGTGCCGCCAATGCCGAACAGCAGCGCCCGGAAGCGCGTGCCGGTACTGCGCGCCAGCAACTGCTCCAGGCGCCCGCCGGCCAGTTGCCGCAGACCCTCCTCCAGGCACTGCATGCCGAACAGGAACAGCGCCAGGCCGGCGCAAAGCTGCAACCAGCCTGCGCTCAGCCAGAACGACCAGCCCAGCAGCCCGGCCACGGCCAGCATCGCCAGCACACGCAAACTCATTGCCCGCCGCACTCCTGTATCCGCAAAATCCCGATCCACCCGGCGATTGTCGCCCGCCGCCGTGGCCCTGGCACAGCCGGTAATTTCACAACGCCAAAACCGGAAGCCCGCCACCGCTGAGCCGAGCGTAGAACATCACCGCCTGTCCTCCCC
>CAZUZT010000226.1:0-3223 GCA_964624575.1 uncultured Rhodanobacteraceae bacterium
TCATCGAAACGCCGATCAAGGCCAACTTCCGTGAAGGCCTGAACGTGCAGGAGTATTTCTCCTCCACCCATGGCGCCCGAAAGGGTCTGGCCGATACGGCGCTGAAGACCGCCAACTCCGGTTACCTGACGCGGCGGTTGGTGGACGTGGCCCAGGATGTGGTGGTCACCGAGGTCGACTGCGGCACACAGTACGGTCTGACCATGACCCCGATCGTCGAAGGTGGCGATGTCGTCGAGCCGTTGCGTGAGCGCGTGCTGGGCCGGATCGTGGCCGAGGACGTCTACCTGCCCGGTGACGACGCCGGTATGGCGGTCGAGCGCGGCACCCTGCTGGACGAGAAGTGGGTCGACAAGCTGGAGGACATGGGTGTCCAGGAAATTGTCGTCCGCTCGCCGATCACCTGCGAAACCCGCCATGGGGTCTGCTCGCACTGCTACGGTCGTGACCTGGCCCGTGGACATCTGGTCAATATCGGCGAGGCGGTCGGCGTCATCGCCGCCCAGTCGATCGGCGAACCGGGCACGCAGCTGACCATGCGTACCTTCCACATCGGTGGTGCCGCCTCACGTGCTGCGGCCATCGACAGCGTCACCGTGCGAACCAGCGGCAGCATCCGTTTCACCAACCTGAAAACGGTACAGCACGAGGCCGGCCATCTGGTCGCGGTTTCGCGCTCGGGTGAGATCTCGGTCATCGATCCGCAGGGCCGCGAGCGTGAGCGCTACAAGCTGCCCTACGGTGCCACCATCCGCGCTGGCGAGAACCAGGAAGTCAAGGCCGGCCAGACCGTAGCCAGTTGGGATCCGCACAACCACCCGATCGTCTCGGAAGTGGCCGGTTTCGTGAAGTTCGTCGACTTCGTTGACGGCGTCACCGTCGACGAGCAGCTGGACGAGTTGACCGGCCTGCAAAGCTCGGTGATCACCGATCCCAAGCGCCGCACCGGCACCGCCAAGGATCTGCGTCCGACCCTGCGCATCGTCGACAAGGATGGCAACGAGCTGAAGCTGCCGGGCACCGAAGTCCCGGCCCAGTACTTCCTGCCGCCGCGTTCGATGGTCAACCTGCAGGCTGATGCCGAGGTCGCCGTCGGTGACGTGGTCGCCAAGATCCCGCAGGAAGCGTCCAAGACCCGCGACATCACCGGCGGCCTGCCGCGCGTGGCCGACCTGTTCGAAGCACGCAAGCCCAAGGAGCAGGCGATCCTGGCCGAGCGCACTGGTATCGTCAGCTTCGGCAAGGACACCAAGGGCAAGCAGCGCCTGGTCATCACCGACGAGGACAGCGGCGATGTCTATGAGGAGTTGATCCACAAGTATCGGCAGATCATCGTCTTTGAAGGCGAACGCGTCACCAAGGGCGACACCGTCGTCGATGGCGAGCCCAGCCCGCAGGACATCCTGCGCCTGAAGGGCGTGGAAGAGTTGGCGGCCTATCTGGTCAAGGAAATCCAGGACGTTTACCGTCTGCAGGGCGTGAAAATCAACGACAAGCACATCGAGACCATCGTCCGACAGATGCTGCGCAAGGTCGAGATTGCCGATCCGGGTGATACCCGCTTCCTCAAGGATGAGCAGGAAGAGAAGGTCCGGGTACTGGAGGAAAACCAGAGCGTCGAGGCCCGTGGCGAGATCCCGGCGACCTGGAGCCCAGTGTTGTTGGGCATCACCAAGGCTTCGTTGGCCACCGAATCGTTCATTTCCGCGGCGTCCTTCCAGGAAACCACGCGGGTGCTGACCGAGGCTGCCGTTACCGGTACTCGCGATGGCTTGCGCGGACTGAAAGAAAACGTTATAGTGGGCCGCTTGATACCGGCAGGTACCGGATTGGCCTACCACAGCGCCCGCAGATTGGATGGCGGGGCGCTTACCGAGGCGGAACGGGCCACGCTGGCGGGGACGGTTGAAGTAGCTGCCCCGGCCAACACGGCCGGTGCGGATGACGCAGCCGGCACTGGAACGGATCAGGAGGCGGCGGCGTCGACCGAGTGAACTAAGGCTGCACCCATCAACGAAATGAGGCCAAGGATGGCTTCGTTTTCGGCGGCAGGAAGCCGCACCAGGTGTTGACAGGTTTCTGTAGATACCGTTAAATTCTCAAGGCTCACAGGTCGAGGCTGCTCGACCTGTGTTTTTGTTTCTCCGAGGCTCAAGATGGCAACGATCAACCAGCTGGTCCGCAAGGGTCGGCATCCGAAAACCTACAAGAGCGGATCGCCCGCGCTGGAGTCCTGCCCGCAGCGTCGCGGCGTCTGCACGCGTGTCTACACAACGACGCCGAAGAAGCCGAACTCGGCACTGCGCAAGGTCGCCAAGGTGCGCCTGACCAACGGCTACGAGGTCATCTCGTACATCGGTGGGGAAGGCCACAACCTCCAGGAGCACTCGGTGGTCCTGATCCGCGGCGGCCGTGTCAAGGATCTGCCCGGCGTGCGCTATCACATGGTGCGCGGCTCGCTGGATGCTTCCGGCGTTGCCAAGCGCCGGCAGGCGCGCTCCAAGTACGGCGCCAAGCGTCCCAAGTCCTAAGTCACCGACGTCGATCTACCAGGAACATCACACATGTCCAGAAAGGGTTCCCATCCGGCGCGCACCATCCTGCCCGATCCCAAGCACGGCAGCCAGGTCATTGCCCGCTTCATCAACATGGTGATGCGCAGCGGCAAGAAGGCGGTCGCCGAGCGGATCGTCTACGGTGCGCTCGATCATATTGACCAGAAGGGCGGCGTGGTGCCGGTCGAGCTGGTTGACAAAGCGCTGGAAAATGTCGCGCCGACCGTTGAGGTGAAAAGCCGTCGTGTTGGCGGCGCCACCTACCAGGTGCCGGTCGAAGTGCGCAGCTCGCGGCGCCAGACACTGGCCATGCGCTGGCTGATCGATGCTGCCCGCAAGCGCTCGGAAAACACCATGCCGCGCAAGCTGGCCGGTGAACTGCTTGACGCCGCCGAGAGCCGGGGCGGAGCAGTGAAGAAGCGCGAGGAGATCCATCGCATGGCCGAGGCCAACAAGGCCTTCTCGCACTACCGCTGGTGACCGACGGCCCGGCCGGCTGGGCCGGGCGGGTGCCAAACCTGGGCGCCGCTGGCGCCCGGAGCCGGGGGATCGCCCCCGCATGTATATCGAATCAAGGATTGACGACGTGGCTCGCAAGACACCCATCGACCGCTACCGCAACTTCGGCATCATGGCCCACATCGATGCCGGCAAGACCACCACGTCCG
>CAZUZT010000227.1:0-3200 GCA_964624575.1 uncultured Rhodanobacteraceae bacterium
CCGGCAACAAGTACCTGTCGAAGATGTACAACGACTACTGGATGCTGGACAACGGTTTCCACGAGCGCCAGCCCACCGGCGACCTGCGCGACCTGATCATGCGCCCCTACAGCCAGCGCGACACGGTGGTGATCGGCCCCGAGGACCTGCTGGTCACCGCCTACCAGCGGATGAAGCTGTATGAGATCTCGCAGTTGCCGGTGATCGATGGCGAACGCCTGGTCGGCATCCTGGATGAATCCGATGTGTTGATGCATGTCTATGGCGACGGCGAACGGTTCAAGGATCCGGTCGCCACCGCCATGGTCAGCAAGCTGGAAAAGCTGCAGGTCAAAGCCCCGGTCGAGGACCTGCTGCCGATCTTCAACCGCGGCCTGGTCGCCATCGTCATGGACGGCGAGCAGTTCCTGGGCCTGATCACCCGCATCGACCTGCTCAACTACCTGCGCCACCGGGTGCACTGAGCGCCCGCGCACGGTCTCTGTCGCCGGCGACCGCGCCGCCTGCGAACCGGACTGTCCGGCCCGGATTCAGGATCAGTGGATATCCACGCCCGCCGTGTCCCCGGTGACGTGGCCGATGACGGTGGCGGCTTCGAAACCGTGTTGGCTGAAGCTGGCCAGCACCTGGTCGGCGGCATCGGCGGCGCAGGCCACCAGCAGGCCGCCGCTGGTCTGGGGATCACAGGCCAGGGCCTGGTCGATGTCGGACAACGGATCGGCAAAGCGCACGCCATCGCCCAAGCTGGCCTGGTTGCGGCCCGACGCGCCGGTGATGAAGCCGTCGCCGGCCAATGACCGGGCCTGTGCCAGCAGCGGTACGGCCGGCCAGTCGATGGTCAGCCGGCAGCCGGAGCCGCGGGCCATTTCCAGCGCGTGGCCGGCCAGGCCGAAACCGGTGACATCGGTTATGGCATGGACACCGGGCAGGGCCGCCAGGTCCGGACCGGGCGTGTTGAGGCGGGTGGTGGTGTCGATCAATTGCCGGTAGCCGGGGTCATCCAGTGCGGCTTTCTTCAGCGCCGCCGAATAGATGCCCACGCCGAGCGGCTTGCCCAGGATCAGGACATCGCCCGGGCGGGCACCGGCATTGCGCTTGAGCCGGGCCGGATCGACCACGCCCAACGCAACCAGGCCGTAGATCGGCTCGACCGAATCGATGCTGTGGCCGCCGGCAACCGGAATGCCGGCGGCGGCGCAGGCCTGCGCGCCACCATCCAGGATCCGGCCAATGGTCGCCGCCGACAACTGCTTGATCGGCATGCCGACCAGGGCCAGGGCGAAGATCGGCGTGGCGCCCATGGCGTAGACATCGCTGATCGCGTTGGTCGCCGCGATCCGGCCAAAATCGCCCGGGTCATCGACGATCGGCATGAAGAAGTCGGTGGTGGCGACGATCGCCTGTTGATCGTTGAGCTGCCATACGGCCGCATCGTCGCCGGTCTCGATGCCGACCAGCAGTTGCGGCGGCACCGGCAGGCCGCGCGCGCCGCGCAGGATCTGCGCCAGCAGCGCCGGCGCGATCTTGCAGCCGCAGCCGCCGCCATGGGCCAGGCTGGTCAGGCGCGGTTCGTCGGCGGCAAGGGGGTCGGCGGCGAGGGCAGGGCTGGCGGCGTCGGTCATGGCGTCATCGTCCGGTAAACAGGTGCCGGCACTGTAGAGGCCGGCGTCGCCCGGCGGCCAATTGCGTGGCGCTGGCCGGGCCAAAACACTGCCTTGGAAGCGGCTGCGGCAGCGGTCCTTGACGCGCGGCATGGCAAGGTCGACCATCGCAGGCGTGTTGCCTTGCATGGCACTGGACGAAGCGGAAAGGAGACGATCAATGAATCTGGACCTGACCCGACGCGGCTTTTTGAAGCTGGCGGGCACGGGCGCGGCGGCCACGACCCTGGGGGCCATGGGCTTTGGTGCGGCCGAAGCCGCCACCGCCGCCCACGTCCGCCAGTTCAAGCTGGCCACCACCACCGAGACCCGCAACATCTGCACGTATTGCTCGGTCGCCTGCGGCATCATCATGTATTCGCGTGGTGACCTGGCCGCCGGCGAGCACGCCGAGTTGCTGCATATCGAAGGCGACGCCGACCACCCGACCAACCGTGGCACGCTGTGTGCCAAGGGTTCGGCGCTGAAGTCCTACGTCAAGGCCGAAACCCGCCTGACCCGGCCGCGCATCCGCCGGCCCGGCTCGGACCACTTCGTGGATATCGAGTGGGACGAGGCGCTGGACAAGATCGCCCGCGCGATCAAGGACGACCGCGACGCCAACCTGATCGAGCGCAATGCCCAGGGCGTGCCGGTGAACCGCTGGACCACCACCGGTTTCCTGGCCGCCTCGGCGACCACCAACGAAACCGCGTGGCTGACCTACAAGGTCGTCCGCTCGATGGGGATCGTAGGATTCGATAACCAAGCCAGGGTCTGACACGGCCCGACGGTGTCCAGTTTGGGCCCGACGTTTGGCCGTGGTGCGATGACCAACTCATGGACGGATATCGCCAACACAGACCTGGTAGTGATCATGGGCGGCAATGCCGCCGAAGCCCATCCGTGCGGATTCAAATGGGTTACTGAAGCCAAGCACCACCGCGGGGCCAAGTTGATCGTGGTTGATCCGCGCTTCAACCGCTCCGCCGCCGTAGCCGATGTCTATGCCCCGATCCGGCCCGGCTCGGATATCGCCTTTTTGATGGGCGCGATCCGCTGGTGCATTGAAAACGACAAGATCCAGTGGCCGTATGTGCTCAATTACACCAACGCCTCCTACCTGGTGCGCGAGGATTTCGGCTGGCAGGACGGCCTGTTCACCGGCTATGACGAGGCCAGCCGCAGCTACGACCAGGAAAGCTGGGAATACCAGTTCGGCGACGATGGCCATGTCCTGACCGACCCGACCCTGCAGCATCCGCGCTGCGTGTGGAACCTGCTCAAGCAGCACGTGGATGTCTACACGCCCGAGTTCGTCGAGAACCTGTGCGGCACGCCGAAGGACAAGTTCCTGCAGATCTGCCAGATGATCGGCGAGACCTCGGCGACCGACAAGGTCATGACCTCGATGTACGCGCTGGGCTGGACCCAGCATTCCAAGGGCGCCCAGAACATCCGCGGCATGGCCATGCTGCAGCTTCTGCTGGGCAACATCGGCATGCCCGGTGGCGGCATGAACGCCCTGCGCGGGCATTCCAACATCCAGGGCCTGACCGA
>CAZUZT010000228.1:0-3152 GCA_964624575.1 uncultured Rhodanobacteraceae bacterium
CTGCCCCGGCCCCACTACCCGCAGGCACCGGTGGTGACCGGCGACGTCGGCGCGGATGATGCCGCCAGGCCGGTCGATGCCCTGCTCGCCCTGGAAGCCCCGGCGGGCACCTGGTACCTGCGCCAGGGTGGCAATCGCCTGCGCCTGGAGCTGGGCCGGGGCCTTGATGGCCAACTGTTCGGACAGGTGGTGGACGACACAGGCAGCCATCCGGCGCAGGCCATCCAGTGGCAGGCGGCGAGCGACGAACTGTCGTTCATCGCCGCCCGGCCGGACGGCGAGCGCTGGCACCGGGGCCAGGTGGTTGAAGGCGTCTACAAGGGCCGCATGGCCGTCGCCGTGCCCGGCACCACACCGCCGCTGGCCGGCTTTGAGCACCATGTCACCGGCTGGAATGCCGCCGTGCTTGACCGCGGCCTGGCGCCGCGGCGCTTTGATCTGGTGGTCAACCACCATTACCGCGCGCGGTTGCGCATCGATGCCGACCCGCAGGTGCCGGGCCAGTTCATCGGCCAGTTCAAGGTCCACGCCAACACCGATCCGGACACCATCGCCGCCTGCATGCAGCGCCAGGCCGACCGGCAGGCACCCTGGCGCTGGAGCGTGGATGCCACGCTGGCCGGCTGGACCAGCCTGCAGGCCACGCCCTGGCCGGCCGCCTGCGAGGAGCTGGAATTCGATATCCAGGTCGATCACTGGGATGGCCAGACCCTGCACTTCAGCCGGATCTGGGCCAACGGCTTCTGGCAGGCCTTCAGCGGCACCGTGCACGGCCATGAAATCACCGGGGTTTTCACCCAGCCGGAAACGCCCCAGCTGATGCCCTGGAACGGGCAGCGCGCCGAAGTACTGGCCGCCGGCCTGTCGGCACCGGACACCCTGCCCGACTGGCAAACGCGCACCCGCGCGCGCCTGCAGCTGCTGAAGATGGCCGGCAATCCGCAGCCGCTGCAGACCCAGGTGCTGGAACTGCAGACCGGGGTGGCGCCCCTGCCCGGCGTCGCGCCCCATCGTGATGACGATCCGCACTCCTGGCCGCAGGATTATCAACTCACCGAACTGGAGTTCCTGCACGAGCTGGCCAACCCCTACGGCGCCGTGCCGCTGGAGCGCCGCGGCCATGCCTGGCTGGCCACGCCCAACGGCATGGCCGGAGAACGGCGGCCGACCGTGCTGGTACTCAACGGCCATGGCGGCAGCGCCTGGCGGATGATGGATCCGGCGCAGAACGATTACTGGTATGGCGATGCCTTCGCCCGGCGCGGTTACATCACCCTGGCGCTGGATGTCTCGCACCGCAGCCATGGCGACCATCCCGATTCCGGCAACATCGCCCATCCGCCCATTGCCGCACCCGGTTTCAGCACCGACTGGGAAGAGGAAGGCGAGCGCATCTGGACCGCGATGCGGGCGATCGATTACCTGCTGTCACGGCCCGATGTCGATGGCAACCGGCTGGTCGTGGCCGGGCTGTCGATGGGCGGCGAAGTGGCGGCGCTGCTCGGCGCCATGGACCCGCGCATCGGCACCGTGGTGGTCGCCGGCTACACGCCCGACTTCAACGTCATGGCGCACAACGACAACCATTCCTGCTGGCAGTGGCAGTACGCCGACATCCGCGAGTACGTGGACATGGCCGATTACCTGACGCTGATCGCGCCCCGCACCCTGATTGCCGTCACCGGCCGCAACGACCCGGTGTTCTCGCGCTTCCATGCGCCGTTCGCGGCCGACAAACAGGTGCTGCGCCGGACCCACCTGGCCACCGCCGGCTCGGCATACTGGCCTGACTGGCAGCCGGTGCACTTCCTGCATCCGGGTGGCCACCAGTTCCGGGTTGGTGACAAGGTGGCCAACGGCGGCGGCGCCAGCCATGTACAGGTGCCGCAACAGGCCGGCCCGCAGGCGCCGCTGGACAAGGAATGGCAAGTCGATGGCACCACCACCAGCCTGGGCCTGACCCTGTTCGATCTGATCGAGGCCGCCCAGGACCCGCTGTTCACCAACGGCTTCGAATCCTGATCGCGGGCCGGCAGGCCCGCACCGGCCGGCGTTATTGCGGGCCGGCTGGCCGGCGGCTTCAGGAGCGCAGGCGCGCCTTCATCCGGGCCAGGCCCTGCTGTACCGGATACGGCAGCAGGCGCACCACGCCCTTGCGCAGCCGGAACGGCAGCGGCGAGATATCGGGAATCGGCGCATTTTCGGCGATCCGGGTCTGCGCCAGCGCCGGTGGCAGGGCGGCGATGCGGTCCCGGTGCACATACAGCAGGATGTTGTAGCGGTACCAGAACGATACCTGCTGGTCACCGGCCAGGAACGGCCGCACCGGATCGAAAGCAACATAGCCATGGCTGGCGAACAGGCCACGCCAGTAGCCGTAGGGCTGCTCATTGACATGGAACTCGCCGCCCTGCCCCGGCGGCGCCGCCGAGAACAGCACCAAGCCGTTGCTGTGCCGCACCAGATTGTCGACGAACAGTTCCGAATACCGGCCATCGATATGCTCGGCCACCTCCAGCGATTGCACCAGATCAAAGCGCCGGCCCAGATCCAGCGGCGTGGCCAGGTCGGCGCTGCGGAAGGCGGCCTGGTCGATGGCCAGCTGGCTGCGGTCGACGTAATCGCCATCCACGCCCTGGATCGTCGCCACGCCGGCCTGCTGCCAGGCGGCCAGCCAGCCACCGCGGGCACAGCCCACGTCCAGCACGCTGTCCAGCGCCAGCGGGCCGCGCAGGAAGGCGGCCACCCGGCCGGCGGTATGCCGCGACGAGGCATCGGTGTAGGCCTGGAAATGGTTGTCGTAGATGTGCGCCATGGTGCGCTCCTCATCGGTGGCCGGGCAGCCAGGAAACAGCGCGCCGGATCAGCAAAACGGGTTGCCCGTGCGTCAGCGCATGCACAGGTACAGGCCGGCGGCGATCAGCGCGATGCCCACCCACTTGGCCGGGGAAATATGCTCGCCCAGCAGCCACATGGCTAGGAAAATCGCCAGCACGTACTGCAGCGAAACGATGATCTGCGCCGCATGCAGCTCGAACTGCTTCAACGCCCAGGCATAGGCGAGCAGGCCGAAGCCGAAGCAGGCCATGCCCAGCAGCGTCTGCCACGCCACCAGACCAAACAGCATCTGCCGGCTGTCGTTGACCCCGGCG
>CAZUZT010000229.1:0-2994 GCA_964624575.1 uncultured Rhodanobacteraceae bacterium
CAGGCAATCGCCGCGGCATCCATGCACCAAAGCAAGACGCCGGCGGCGATACCAAAGGGCCCTCTTCGTGACAGAATACCGGTTCCCCTTTTTACCTTTGGAGACGCCGTTGCCCGCGCCCCGATCCGATACCCACCTGGATTGCCGGAGCTGGCGAACCGGCCCGTGGCTGCTGGACGCGGGCGTGCGGGCACTCTACCGCGACGGGCTTGAAGTCGCGGTTCCGCCCCGGGCCATGGCCTGCCTGCTGCACCTGGTGGCCAATCACCATCGCGCCGTGGCGCGCGATGAACTGATCGATGCCGTGTGGGGCCACGCGCATCTGAGTGACGGCGCGCTGGCGCAGACCATCTTCGAGTTGCGCGGCCTCCTTGCCGATGGCGGTACCGACGGTCCGATCCGCTCGATCCGCGGCTTCGGCTATCGCTGGGTGGCACCCGCCGAGGAAATCATGGTCTCCGGCTCCGAGCCGGTCGCGCCCGCGCTGCCGGCCACTGCCGCGGCGGCGCCCCCGCAAGCGCCTCGGACAACGCCACCGTCAGCACCGATCGCGAAGCGCCGGCTGCGCTGGCGGCCGCTGGCGGTCGCAACAGTCGCGACGCTGGCGGTCATTGTTTCGGCGGCCGCCTGGCTGCTTTCGTCGGCGCCTTTGCCTGCGCCGGGGCCGACACCGGGTGCGACGCTGGCCGGGACGCCCGCAGCCACCACGCTGCCGCAGTCATTGCTGGTGCGGCCGGTGAATGCCGGCGATGATCCGGACACCACCTGGATGCGTCTGGGGCTGATGGACCTGATCGCCAGCCGGCTGCGTGCCGCCGGCGCCACCACGGTGCCGCTGGAGACCGCCCTGGCACTGGATGCGGCGGCCGTCGGCGACGGCGCCGAGCCGGCGCTGGCAGCGCTGGCGACGACTGCAGTGAACGTGGTCACTACCCGCATCAACCAGGCCAATGGCATCTGGGTGGTGCATATCGAATCCGGGCACCCCGATGGCCCATCCACCCGCGTGCTGACCGAGTCGGCCGACGCCGTGGCCGCCGCGCGCGAGGCCGCCGACCGCCTGGCCCTGGCATTGGACCTGGCGCCGGCACCGGTACCTGCCGAAAGTGCCGCCGTGCTGGCCCTGCTGCAGCAGGTCGACGCGGCGCTGCTGGAACGCGACCTGGATCGCGCCGAGCAGCTGGTTTCCCAGGCCGAGGCGAACGTGCGCGCGCATCCGCGGCTGCGCATGGCCGAAGCCGCAGTGGCCTTCCATCGGGTTGACCTGGCGCTGGCGCGCGAGCGCTTCGAGGCCTTGCTGGCGAGTCTGGACCCGGGGCACGACCCGCGAATGTGGGCGCGGGCGCGGACCAGCCTGGCCAGCGTCTACGCGATGATCGGCGAACCCGAGCGCACCCGTGCCCTGCTTGAGGAACTGGCCGCGCTGCTGGATGGCGACACCGACGCCGACCTGCTCGGCGTGGTGCAGATGAACCTGGGGTTGCTGGCCCAGGAGCGCGGTGACCTGGCCGCCGCCGACCGGCACCTGGTCCGTGCCCGGCACTTGCTGATCGGCGTCGGTGACCTGCAGCGGCAGTCGGTGCTGGCCAGCAATCTGGGCGTGCAGGCCCTGCGCAGCGAGCGCCTGTTGGAAGCCGGCAGCGAGCTGGAACGGGCGCTGGCCGGGTTCGCGGCCCTGGGCGACCGCTCCGGCATCAGCCATGTGCTGGCGGCCAAGGTGGAACTGCATCTGGCCAGCCTGGATCTGGCGGCCGCCGACAAGGTGGTCGCCCGCCTGCAGCACGCGCATGCCGACAGCCCGCTCGCGCGTGCCTATGCGCAGATCGTCGAGGCGATGTGGCTGCTGGAGCACGGCCGCCTGCAGCAAGCGGCGAAGACGCTGGCATCCTTGCAGGACAGCCTTGCCAGGCAGTCCGGACTGGCCGCCTACCAGGCCGTGCATGATCTGTTGCAGGCCCGCCTGCTGGTCGCCCAGCGGGCAGCGCCCGGCACGCGCCGGCAGCAGGCCCAGCTCGCCCGGGAACGGCTGGCGGCGCATCGCAACCTGCGCCATTTCCATGCCGAGGCATGGCAATTGCAGGTGCAGGCGACGCTCGACGCCGGTGACCTTGACGAAGCCCGGCGCCAGGCGCAGGCATTCCTGCAGGGGTCCGAGAACGTGGCCCTGCGTGGCGTGCGCCTGCGCGCCCTGGCCGCCGGCGTGGCCGTGTCCCGGGCCAGTGGCGACCTGGCTGCTGCCCTCAGCCAGCTGGAGCGGGCCTGGGCGCTGCTCGACGATGGCGCCAGCCCCGGGCACTGGCTGCAGTTCGCCGACATGGAGCTGCCCTGGCTCGCCAGCCTGGAGGGCCACGAGGAGCGCCTGCTGCGGCTGGCCCAACGCCTGGAGCCGGCCGCCGGCCATCATTTCGACGCTGCCCGCGCCCGCATCCGCCTCATCGATGCCCTGGGACCGGCAGGCGCGCGCCCGGCGGCGCTCCAGCAACTGCAGCGCCTGGCCGGCGAGCGGCCCTTGCCTGTCGATCTCGACGCACTGGCGCAGCAGCGCGGCGAAATCCCTGTGCCACAGGCTGCGGAACCGGTTTTCTGATCGATTCCTGATCCGGAACTGATCCGCATTTCAAGCAGTCGGGGTGCTCCCGGGCCAGTCTCGTCAGTGGGACGCGGGGGCGCCATACCAGCCGGATGACAGCTTTCACCGCTGTCGTCCGGCCGACCCCGGCCACCACCATGGCCACGCGGGCAATGATTGCCGTAGTCCGCTCCCTTGTCGTCAATGCCACCCAGCGCGGCGCGCTGGCGCCGATCCTGACGCATCAACAAGGGGATACGACTCATGAGTCACCTGCACACTTCATCCAGCACGCCGCTGGCCGCCCTGCGGCGGCTGGCCCTGCTTGCGGTCCTGCTGGCCGGCGCGGGTTTCGCCGTTGCCGGCAGCCCTCTGTCCGTGGCCGATTTCAACCTGCCGGCGCAGGACGAGCAGGGCTGGTCGAT
>CAZUZT010000230.1:0-2989 GCA_964624575.1 uncultured Rhodanobacteraceae bacterium
CTGCGGCCAGCCCATGATGTGCAGGGTGTTGGCGCTGAACACCGCGTCGAAGCGCAGGTGCGGCCAAGGGTCGTCGACATCCAGCTCGATCGGCGCCGGGGTATTGGGTAACGCAGCCGCTGCCAACCATTGCCCGATGCCGGGCAGGTTGTCGGCGCGATCGGATGCCTGCCAGTGCAGATGTGGCAGGGCGGCCGCGAAGTGCACCGCGTGCTGGCCGGTACCGCTGCCGATCTCCAGCACCCGCTGGCGGCCGGCAAAATATTGGCGCAGCACGGCCAGGATCGGTTCGCGATTGCGCTCGCTGGCCGGCGAGAACGGCCGGTCTTCGGGTAGGCCTGGCTCGCCGGCAATGCCGGCATCGGGACGGTCGTCGGGGTCGGATGGAGGGCTCATGGTGGTCACGGCGGGCAACGATCGGGCGGCGCGGCGACCGGATCAGCGCCGTTCAATGGCGAGGGAGCAGCCAGTATGGCATTGCCCCGGCACCGTCGGCGCGCGACCGGCGGCTGGCGCCGGCCCGGGGCTGAGCACCCAGGGCCGGCTCGGCGCCAACATTGTTATTGAGAATGATTCCTGACAGTGCCGGTCAGTGGTAGAAGCCGATCGCCCGCTGCTGGCTGGATTTCATCGCCACCTCGCTGGCCAGGCGGTCGACGATTTCCCCGGCGCTGGTGGCGCGGGGGCGGCGTTCCAGTTGCCGGCGCACGTTGGCGAAATCGCCGGGGGTGAGCTGGTCCAGCCGATCCAGGCGCGCCAGGGCGGCGGCCATGTCGGCATCGGCCCCGGCAGCATCCAGGTCGGCGCACAGGCGCTCGAACAGCACCCGACGCTGGCCGGGGCGCAGACTGTCAAAGCGCAGCTTGAAGTCGAAACGGCGCAGGCTGGCCGCATCAAGCTCGTCGACCAGGTTGGTGGCGGCCACCAGGGTGCCGTCGAACTGCTCGATCTGGGTCAGCATCTCGTTGACCTGTGTGACTTCCCAGCTGTGCCGGGCCTGGCCGCGATCACGCAGGAAGCTGTCGGCCTCGTCGATCAGCAGCACGGCGTCGTCCTCGATCGCCTGCTGGAAGGCCTTGGCGATGTTTTCCTCGGTGCCACCCAGGAAGCAATCGAGCAGGTCGGAGGCACGGCGCACCAGGACTGGCCGGTCCAGGCGACGACCCAGGTAGTGGGCGAAAGCGCTCTTGCCGGTGCCGGGAGGCCCCCACAGCAGCAATCGGCCGCCCTTGCCATCGGCCAGCATCTCAACCAACTCGTCCAGGTCGCCATCGGCATTGAGGACGGCGGGATCGTAATGGCCGGGCAGGACGGCCTTGGGCAGGCGGCGGACCACGCCCATGGCGCGCAGTGAGCTTTCCAGCAGGGCCAAGGCGGCCTGGTCGCGCTCGGGTTGGGGGTCGTCGGCCATGCCGGCCAGCACCCGGGCAGTGCGTTCCAGTTGGGCGGGAGGCACGTCCTCGATGCCGGCGATGCGCTCGCGGCAGGCGGCGGACACCAGCTCGCCGCCCAGGTAACGTTCAACGATGCGCTCGCGCACCCGGCGGCCGGGTGCACCCAGTTCGATGATCTGGTCGAAGCGGCGCAGGTAGGCGCTGTCCAGGCCGTGGATGTCGTTGCTCAGCCAGAAGGTGGGCACCCGGTTGCCCTCCAGCTTTTCGTTCACCCAGCCCTTGCTGGTGCTGCGCCGGCTGCGGTTGCTGAACAGCTCGGCCAGGCCGCCCCGGCCGCTGCCGAACACGTCCTCGATTTCATCGAACAGCAGCAGGTGCCGCTCATCTTCGGCGAGCAGATTCTGGGCCAGGGTGTAGGCGCCCAGGCGGTAGTTGCCGCCGGCCATGTCGCCGTCATCGTCGGCCACGGGCACCTCCCACAGGATGGCGTCGAGCTCGGCGGCCAGCATCCGCACCAGCTCGGTCTTGCCGGTGCCGGGTGGCCCATAGATGAGCACATTCACACCGTGGTGGCCCTGGGTCAGGCTGCGTTGCAGATGGCGCAGCAGGCGGGGCATTTCGGGCAGGTGGCTGAAGTCGGCCTGCCGCAAACCGGCGGGGACGGAGCGGCGCAGCCGGTGGCTGAGCAGCACATCGGGATTGAAGCCGGGCAGGTCCAGGTCCTGGGCGAACTGCTCGCTGAACCAGAAATCCAGGTCATTGGGCTCCATCAAGCCCAGCTGGACCAGCCGGGAGCGCTTGCCGAACAACTGGGTCAGGCGGCCGCCATCGATGCCCAGCAAGTGGCCGACCAGGGCCCGGCGCTCCCAGTTGCTGTGGTTGTAGCGGCCGCAGTCAAACAGCTCGCGCAAAAGGGGATGCAGGCGCAACAGGGCACCCAGGCGCAGCACGGCTTGTTCGTGCCGATCCAGGCCAAGCACGCTGGCCATGGTGTCGATATTGTCGTCGAAGGGATTGGCGCGCAGTTGGGCAGCGGTCGCCAGGGGCTGCAGATACCGGCGCAGACTCATCGCGAAGGCCCGGAAGGCGGTGTCGTCGGCCTCGATCAGCTCGGGCCATGCGCTCCGGGTGGGCATCAGGTCCAGGGCGGTGAGCAGATCCTCGCCGTGTTGGCCCAGCAGATCGGCCAGGCGGCGCAGGTTGCGTTCACGGTAGAGGATGCGGGCCGCGACCTGGCGTGCGGCAGCGCTGAGGTCGGTCTGGCCAAGGCCATGATTTTCGCCCAGGCTGGCGGCGGCAGCGGCGGCAATGGGCTCGGTGACGCGGGGGGAATCGATCTTCATGGACGCTCTCCTCTAATGGGCAAATCCAGTATCCGCCGCCACTGCGACAAACGGTGTCGCAGTGGCGGCGGGTGCGTATTGCGTACTGGCACACGCGCGGCAGCCGGCCGGGTCAGGCGGCGAGGTCGGCCTGGCGGTCCAGGCGGTAGAAATAGAAGTCGTCGTCGTGTTCGTGCATGCCATAGGGCACGGACAGACGCCGCAGCCAGCGCCGGATCAGCTGGCGATAGACCCGGGCCTTGCGGGGATCAT
>CAZUZT010000231.1:0-2974 GCA_964624575.1 uncultured Rhodanobacteraceae bacterium
TTCGCGCCGTTCCTGGCCGACGTGGAGGCCGCGCGCACCGCGCCGCCGCTGCGGCCGGCGGACCTGGCCGGCACGCCCTTGGAAGCGGTGGTGTCAGGGATGATGGTCCAGGGCGAGGACGGGCGCGTGACCGCGCTGGCGACCCTGGGCGGGCTGGAGGACGCGGACGCCGTGGCCGCGCTGGTCAAGCCCGCCGGTGCGCGCCTGCTGGACTTGAAGGAAACCTCGGAGTCGCTGGTCCAGGCCTGGCGCGGCCAGGTGCTGGCGGCGCTGGCGGTGGCGGCCCTGCTGCTGGCGGCCACGGTGTGGTTCGCCCTGCGCGCGCCGCGCCGGGTGGCCCGGGTGCTGGTTCCGATGGCCTTCACCCTGGTGCTCACGCTGGCCCTGCTGCGCGGCTTCGGAGTGGAGCTGACCCTGTTCCACCTGGTCTCGCTGGTGCTCGGTGCCGGCCTGGGACTGGACTACGCGCTGTTCTTCGAGCGCACCGGCAACGACCGGCACGAACAGCTGCGCACCCTGCACGCGATCGTCGTGTGCGGCTCGATGACCGTGCTGGTGTTCGGCCTGCTGGCGCTGTCCTCGATCCCGGTGCTGCGGGCGATCGGGCTCACGGTGACCATCGGCGTGGTCGGCAACTTCGTGCTCGCGCTGCTGGTGGCGCGCCGCCCGGCCCGGCCGGAGGTCGAAGGGAAACGGCCGACTGTGGCAGGGCCGGCGTGACGTGGAGGCGCCGATGGTTGCACGCGAACAGATTCTCTCGCTGATCCCCCACCAGGGTGACATGTGCCTGTGGGACCGGGTGCTGGCGTGGGACGACACCTCCATCCACCTGCGCGCCGGCAACCATCGCGATGCCACGCACCCGCTGCGCGCCGACGGCCGCCTGCACGCGGTGCACCTGTGCGAATACGGCGCCCAGGCGATGGCCGTGCACGGCGGCCTGCTGGCGCGCGAAACCGGCGGCTCGGCGCCTCCCGGCATGCTGGTCGCCCTGCGCGGAGTGGAACTGCATGCCGCCCGCATCGACGACCTGCCCGGCGACCTGGAATGCCACGCCGAAGTCCTGGCCAAGTCACCCGCCAGCCAGCAGTACGCCTTCCGCATCACCCACGCCGGCACCCTGCTCGCCGAAGGCCGCGCCGCCGTGATGCTCCAGCTTCCGGATCCTGCGGGATAATCGGCGGATGACCCGACAGACTTCCCAACGCCGCGCCTTGGTCACCGGCGGCAGCGGTGACATCGGCGGCGCCATCTGCCGTGCGCTGGCCGCAGGCGATGTGCACGTCATCGTGCACGCCAATTCCAACCTGGTCCGGGCTGAGGCGGTCGTCGCCGATATCACCGCCGACGGCGGCAGCGCCGAGGCGGTGGCCTTCGACCTGACCGATGCCGCTGCGGCCACCACCGCGATCGAGCGCCTGCTCGAAGCCGGCCCCATCCAGGTCCTGGTCAACAACGCCGGCATCCACGACGACGCGCCCCTGGCCGGCATGTCCGACGACCAGTGGCACCGGGTGATCGACGTGTCCGTGCACGGTTTCTTCCACGCCACCCGCCCGCTGCTGCTGCCGATGGCGCGCACCCGCTGGGGCCGCATCGTCAGCGTCTCCAGCGTGGCCGCCGTCACCGGCAACCGCGGCCAGGTCAACTACGCAGCCGCCAAGGCCGCGCTGCACGGGGCCACGAAGTCGCTGGCGCGCGAGATGGCCTCGCGCGGGATCACCGCCAACGTCGTCGCCCCGGGCGTGATTGAGGGCAGCATGGCGAAGGATGCATTCCCGCCGGAAATGGTGAAGCAGGTCGTGCCCGCAGGCCGCGCCGGCCGGCCGGAAGAGGTCGCCGCGCTGGTCGCTTTTCTCTGCGGGGATGCCGCCGGCTACGTCAACGGCCAGGTCATCGGCGTCAACGGCGGCATGGGCTGACGAAGGCGCGCCAACGGGCGCCTGGGTGCCCGGGCCGCCGCGCCGCGGTACCCTGCGCACTTTCCAAGGGGAGCATCACATGCATCGGATTGCAGCGGCCGCGCTCGCGCTCGGCCTGGCGGCCACGCCCGCGCTGGCCAGCGACAAGATCAGGCTCCAGGTGCCGATCCCGCTGGCCGAAGGCCACGACATCGACGACGAGATCATCTCCCACTGCGGCGTGCCCGAAGAGTTCACCAAACGCCTGACACGCGAGCTGCGCCGCGTGGCCGTGCCCGAGCAGGCGCCGATCACCGACATGGCCGGGCGGGTGCTGAAGGTCGAGATCGTCGACGCACTGTGGTCGGGCAACTGGTTCATCGAGCACGACCAGACCATCCGCGTGCGCGGCACCCTGTACCGCGACGGCGAGCACGAGGCCGCCTTCAACGGGGTGATCATGGGCCGCGGCGGCGGTCTGACCAGCGGCTGCTACCAGATGAATTCGTATTTCGGCGCGATGACCTGGCATATCCGCCGCTGGCTGCGCAATCCGGTCGACGGGGCCCGCATCGGCCAGGGCGGCTGACGCCCGCGTGCACGCCGGCTTCAGGCACTCCGGCGAATAATCCGCCCATCGACCCGTCCCGCCGCGGTGGCGGGGCGGCGGTTCCAGCGAGGACCCCCGCCATGCGTACCGTCCGCTCCCTGATCCTGCTGCTGTGCGTGCTGGCCCTGGCCGGCTGCGCGACTTCGCACATGCTCACCGGCACCCCGCGCGCGCCGATCGACCCGGCGCAGGTGCGCATCTACCACGGCCCGCCGCCGGGTGGGTATGAAGAGATCGCCGTCCTGCAGACCCGCAGCGGCGCGCTGACCTACGGCCAGCAGAACAAGATCGATTCGGTCATGCGCAAGCTGCGCGAGGAGGCCGCCAGCCTGGGCGCCAATGGCGTTCTGCTGGAGGGCACCGCGGACGGCTACGGCGGTGGCGGCGTGAGCGTCGGCGCCGGCGGTGGCCGCATCGGCGGGCGCGGCTACGGCGGCGTTGGCGTCGGCGTCAACATCACCCC
>CAZUZT010000232.1:0-2972 GCA_964624575.1 uncultured Rhodanobacteraceae bacterium
CATCACCAAGTATTTCAATCGCCCCGCCATTTTCCTCCTCGGCCCGGCCATTGCGGATGGTCAGATCGCTCAGCGTCAGCGCCATGTTGTTTGCCCATTCACTGAGGAAGGGGCGGTGCGCATCAGCACCGTCGATGATGGTATTGCCCGGGCCATTGCCGGCAATGGTCAGATCCACGTTCGAGGTAATCGGCGGCAGCGGCGAGGCCAGCACAATCGGAATGCCATCGATGGCCGGCGCGAATTCGATGACGTTCGCCGTCGATGTCATGGCGTTGACCATCGCCTCGCGCAGCGAGCCCGGGCCATCGTCGTTGGCATTGGTGACGGTGAAGGTGGCTGCCCAGGCGGGTGCCGCGAACACCACCAGCAGCACGAGCAGCCCAAGTGCGGCGGATGTCGATTCGGGCCGGCGCGTTGGCCGGCGGCAAAGGCTGTGGTGGAACATGACGGGTTCTCCGGCAGAAACGGACGGCGCGCGTTGAGCCGTGGCAAGAATGATGACGCTCAATGCACAGGTTGATTCATTGTCAACGTGCTGGCCATGTCCTGAGCGGCCACAGGCATGTACGGACCGGCCATTGCGCATGGCCGGTGAGGCCAAGGTATTGAACGGCCGTGACTTGCGCAGTTATCGGGCAGCTCGGCGCCGGGTTCGGGGCAGAGGCCGGGACCGGCCTCAGCGGTTGCCGAAACGCGCCCGGTAGCAGCGGTACAGCCAGGCTGGATTGTCAAAACCGCAGCGGCTGCCGGCCTCGGCCAGGGTCTTGCAGGCGCCGCTGCGCAGCAGGTGGTGCACCTGCAGCAACCGTTGTTCGCGCAGCCAGGTCTGCGGTGGCTGACCGGTCAGTTCATTGACCCTGCGGCGCAACTGGCGCTCGGACAGGTGGGCATGGCCGGCCCACTCGGCGATGCTGAAATCGGCCCGGCCCAGATGGCGCAGGGCGATCGCCAGGAGGGTGTCGACCTGCTGCGGATCGGCCGGTGGCGCCGCCAGCCGGCCCTGCGCTGCCGGCCAGGCCCGGGCGATCGCTGCCAACAGTTCCTCGAAGCTGAATGGCTTGGCCAGCCAGGCGCAGGCACCGGCATCCAGGCCGGCCTGGCGCTCGCCGGGGCCGGCCCGGGCGGAAATCAGCAGCACCGGCCGGCCGGGCGCATCATCGGCTGGCCGGGATGCTGGCGCTGCTCCGATTGCCGGGGACCCCGGATCGACATCCGCATCGGCGGTCACCGCCTTGACGCCGGTCACGCGCCGGCACAGCTCGATGCCGTTCATGCCCGGCAGCACGACATCGCTGATCACCAGTCGGATGCCGGCATCGTCAGCCAGGGCCTGCAACGCCGCCTCGGCGTTGTCGACGCAGGTCACCGGCAGATGTTCAGCCAACCGTTCGGCCAGGTAGGCGGCCAGTTCCGGGTGGTCCTCGACCAGCAGCACCCGGCCATCACTCTCGGCCATCAGGTTGGCCGCAGCGGGGCGCCCGGGTTCAGCCGCCGGTGTCGCGGCGCTGTCGTCGTTGGCCAAGGCCAGATCCTCCAGGGCGACATGGGCGCTGCCCAAAGGCAGCTCCACCTGGAAGCGGGCACCGGCCCCCGGCGTGCTGCTGGCACTGATCCGGCCGCCATGCAGCTCGACCAGCTCCCGCGCCAGGGCCAGGCCGATGCCCAGGCCTTCGCGGCCCCGCCGCGGCGGCCCGTCGGCGCGGTAGAAGCGCTCGAACAGGCGGTTGGCCTGGTCCGCGCCGAAGCCCGGGCCCTGGTCATCGATGCAGATCACGGCCTGTTCCGGGCTGCACTCCAGCCCGATCCGGACCACGCTGGCCGGCGGCGCATGCTTGAGCGCGTTGTCGATCAGGTTGCCGAAGATCGTCGCCAGATGCTCGCGATCGGCATACAGCGGTACGGCGGGCAGGGCCGCAACCAGCTCCAAGCGGGCACCGGCGCGCTGCGCCATCGCGGCATAGCCGGCGACGATCTCGCGCACGGCGGCGACCAGGTCCAGGCGCTGCAGGCGCAGGGGCATCTGGCCGGACTCGGCCTGCACCAGGCCGACCAGCTGCTCGACCAGGCCGCGCAGGCGCCGCAACTGCTTCAGAGCCACCTCCAGCTTGCCGCGCTCGGCCGCGGTCAGCGCGTTGGCCTGGTCATGCAGGTCATGCAGCGGCAGGGCCACCAGCATCACCGGTGTGCGCAGTTCGTGGCTGACGTCGGCCAGCAGACGCGTGCGGAACCGGTCCAGCGCTTCCAGCCGTTGCGCCTGGGCGGCCAGGCGCAGGTTGCTGTCCTCGATCTCGTGATGGGTGCGGGCCAGTTGGCCATGGGCATCGGCCAGCTCCGCCAGGGCCCGTTCCAGCCGGCCCTTCTCGCTGTCCAGCTCGTGCGTCCGCTGCCGCACCTGCCGGTCCAGCGCCAGCGCCCGGGTGCGCAGGCGCGACAGCCGCAAGCGCACCATCAGCACCAGCAGCAACAGTCCGGCGGCGATCATTGCCGCCTGGAAGGCCCGGGTTTCATGCCAGTACGGCGGCACCTGGAAGTCCAGGCCGGCCGGTACCGGCGACCAGGTGCCGTCGCTGTTGCCGGCCAGCAATTCAAACCGGTAACGGCCCGGCGCCAGGCCGGTAAACGAAGCCGAGCGCCCGTTGAGGGCATCGGTCCAGCGCTGCTCGCCGGGCAACAGCCGGTGGCGGAAACGCAGCAGGCTGCCGGCATCCAGGTCGGCGGCGCCAAAACGCAGCAGGACATGGCGAACGCCTGACGGCAGCAGGTCGTTGGCATCGGTCGCCAGCGGCTGGCCTTCGTGCTCAAGGCCGTCGATGATCGGCCGCGGCGGCTGGTCACGCAAAGGGATCGCCAGCGGGTCGAAGCGGACCACGCCGCGCTGGGAGGGAAACCACAGCCGGCCGCTGCCATCGAACGCCGCCGCCGGCTGCACGCCGCCATTGCCTTCCAGCTCGGTCAGGCCATCGGCCAGG
>CAZUZT010000233.1:0-2959 GCA_964624575.1 uncultured Rhodanobacteraceae bacterium
TCTGGTTGAGGGGCAACTGGGGCGGCTGGCGGTGCAAGTGGCCAATGTCTGGATCCAGGGCAACCACGCCAGCAACACATGCAATGCCGATGGCGGCGGCGTACGGGTGCGGATCACCAGCAACAGCGTCGGTTCCTCGACCTCCGAACCGATCCTGTCCCTGGACAACGACACCGTCATTGCGCAGAACTCGGCCATCGGCGATGGCGGTGGCCTGTATTGCTCCAGCAGCCTGGCCCAGGGCCAGCACATCCAGACCTCGGTCCGGATCGGTGCCGCGCTGATCATGTCCAATGATGCCCAGGGCAACGGCGGTGGCGTGGCCAGCGTCGGCTGCCAGCGCCTGTTCATGTATACCGGCGGCCCGGTGGCCCTGTTCATTCCCACCGGCGGCGTCATGATGAATACCGCTGGCGGCAACGGCGGCGGGCTGTACGTGTCCGCTGGCGGCGAGGTGCAGGTGCGGGGTGACAGCTACTCGGGCTTCGGCCTGGATCTGGCACCGATGATCAACGGCAACGAGGCCGTCAACGGGGGCGGCATCGCGATCACCGGGCAGTCCTCTCGGGTCGGCCTGCATGGCGCCCAGGTGCATGGCAACACGGCCGATGAGGTGGGCGGCGGCATCCTGGTCACCGATCATGCTTCGCTGAACATGCGTGCCCTGTCCGAGACCGATCCCTGCCTGCCGACGCAGACCGGCGGCGGCCTCGCATCGGCCGGGCCCTGCAGCTACCTGCGCAACAACCGGGCGGACCGGACAGGTGCCGCAATCAAGGTGCGCAACGGCGCCGACGCCCGGATCACCCAGACCCGGATCAGCAACAACCAGATTCCCGAGCCGGATGCCAGGGCCGGTGTCATTGCCGTCAATTACTCCAGCGACAGGGTCTCCGAGCCGGCCATTCTCCTTATTGATTCCTCGCAGGTGGATGGCAACAAGGCCACGTACGTCGCCTATGTCGGCAACGGCAGTGATGTCGCCATCAACTGGAGCACGGTCGCGGACAATGAGATCGTGGGAAGAATCGCACGTTCCTTTGCCCTGCCCGGAAAGGTGAACACGCTGTTCCTGGGTTCGAGCATCTTCTGGGGCAACAGTTCCAACAGCATGGTCAACCAGGGCGGCGACGGAGGCCACAGCTTGAGGGCTGATTGCGTCATCGGCCAGGCGGCTGCCGGCAACACCGGTTTGACGGGCCAGATGTTCTACGAGTCCACAGATCCGCTGTTCATCGCGCCGGACGATGGTGATTACCGCCTGGCCGCCGGCTCGCCTGCGATCGACTTCTGTGACGATGAGACCCCGTCAGCGGCGAGCCGGGATCTGGCCGGCAACCCGCGCAACCAGGTCTGGACCGGACCGCCGCCGGCGAGCAATCCCGGGCTTGGCCATTACGATCTGGGTGCATTCGAGGCCCATTACGACGAGGACGTCATCTTCGCCAACGGCTTCGATTGAGCCCGCCCGCCACGGCAACCAACCACGGCAACCGCGGTGACTCCCCCCGTGGTTGCCATCATCCGGCAAGGGCGGCCCATCGTGGCCGCCCTTGCCATGTCCGGGCAGCGGGTTTGATCACCAGTGCAGCGCCAGGTTCACCGCCAGGCTGCGGCCTGGACGGCTGTGGAAGCCGAGCCCGGGATCATCGGCGGCCAGGCCGCGCACCGAGGACCAGTCCCAGTAGCGGCGGTCGTCGAGGTTGAGCAGGCCGGCATTGATCCGCAGCCCCGGCCACGGATCGGCCCAGGCATAGAGATCGAAACGGGCATGACCGGGCGGGACGAACAGTCCGCTGCTGCCGTGGTCGACGCGGTCCTTGCCGCGCACTGCGACCATGGCCGCTTCCGCGCCCCACAGGCCGCTGCCCGATTGCCAGCCCAGGCCGAGCGTGGCCTGGGCCGGGTCGATGCTGTTCAACGGCTGCCCGCGGCGCAGGTCGTCGCCGTGGGCCCAGGCCGCGGCGGCACGCAGCTGCCAGCGGTCAAGGCGCTCGTGGACGCTGCCCAGATGCCAGAGCAGATCGGCCTCCACGCCGCGGATGCGTGCCCGGTCGCGGTTCACCGATTGGAACACCAGGGTCCCGGTGCCCGGTTCGATGCCCAGGTTGGCGCGCGATTCGATCAGGTCGCGGTAGCGGTTCTCGTACACCGACACGCTGGCACGCAGGTCGCGGCCGACGTGGCGCCAGCCCAGCTCAAGGCCGTGGCTGCGTTCCGGGCGCAGGTCCGGGTTGGCGCGGACCTCGTAGTTGAACACCGGCAGCAACAGGCCGATGTTGACATCGCCGAACGGTGGCGCCCGGAAGCCGCGCGCGTACTGGGCGAACAGGCTGTGGCCGCCTGCCAGCGACCAGCGTGCGGCCAGGCGCGGGGTGAGCTGCTGCTCGCGCACGTTGACCGGCGTGGCATCGGGAAAGTCTTCCAGGTAAATGGCATCGGGCCGGGCGTGCAGTCGGTACCACTCCGCGCGCAGGCCGGGGATCAGGGCCAGGCGCGGACCGATCTGGATCTCGTCCTGCCAGAACAGGGCCAGGGTATCGGTATCGGAATTGGGGAAATCGCGCACCGGCAGCGGCTCACCCAGCACCACCGTGCTGGTGGCGCCGGTGGCCAGGTTGGTTTCCAGGCCGTCGCGCAGGCCCTCATAGCTCTGCCGGGCCAGGTCCAGGCCGAAGACATGCCAGTGGCTGAAGCGCCCGGTTCGGTGCCGGGCCTGGCCGACCAGGCCGGCCCCGACGGCGCCGGCATCGAACTGGAAGCGGCGCCAGCGCAGCGATTCGAACGGCGTGGCCTGGTCGGCCAGGCGGTACTGCCGACTGTCCTGGCGTACCGAGGAATCCTGCAGATACACCTGTCCATCCAGTGACTGCAGCCAGGGCAGGCCGGGCTGCCAGGCGGCGGCCAGGCTGGCGCGACCGCGGCGGCTGCGGTCGTCGGCATCCAGCCGGTAGGTGGT
>CAZUZT010000234.1:0-1268 GCA_964624575.1 uncultured Rhodanobacteraceae bacterium
ATCATCGATTCATCGACCCAGCTTTCGCCTTCGATGACTTCGCCATCCACCGGCACGCGCTCGCCCGGGCGCACCTGCACCAGATCGCCGGGCACAACCTCGCCGATGTCGATATCCACCAGCGCATCGCCCCGGCGCACGCGCGCGGTGCGCGGCTGCAGGCCGGCCAGGCGGCGGATCGCCTGCGAGGTACGGCCGCGGGCGCGCGCCTCCAGCCAGCGGCCGAGCAGGATCAGGGTGACAATGACCGCGGCCGCCTCGTAGTAGACATTGACCGTGCCGGCCGGCAACAGCCCGGGCGCGAAGGTGGCAACCACCGAATAGCCCCAGGCGGCCAGGGTGCCGACCGCGACCAGCGAGTTCATGTCCGGCGCCAGCCGTGCCAGCGCCGGGATGCCGGCTGTGTAGAAGCGCCGTCCCGGTCCGGCCAGCACCGCGGTTGTCAGCGCGAACTGCAGCAGCCAGCTGTTCCAGGTGCCGATCGTGGCTTCGATCCAGGAGGCCATGCCCGGCACCAGGTGCGAGCCCATCTCCAGCACGAACACCGGCGCGGTCAGCAGCGCCGCCAGGATCAGGTCGCGACGCAGCCGCGAGGCATCCCGTTCACGCTGGGCATCGGCCGCTGCCAGTTCCTCGGCCGGGCCGTCGCCACCGGTCACCGGCTTGGCGGCGTAGCCGGCAGCGGTGATCGCGGCAACCAGCGCATCGGCATCGGCATGGCCGGTCACGGTGGCGCGTTCGGTGGCCAGGTTGACTGCGGCTTGGTCGACACCGGGCAGCGCCAGCAGCGCCGCTTCGACCTGGCCGACGCAGGAGCCGCAATGCATGCCCTGGATGGCCAGTTGCACGGTCCGGGCCGGCACCTGGTAACCGGCCTTGCCGACAGCGGCGACCATCCCCGTCATTGCTGCCGCGCGGTCGGCATCCTCGTGCAATTGCACCCGGGCCCGGCCGGTGGCCAGGTTCACGCTGGCTGTCTGAACACCGGCAACCGTGCCCAGCGCGGCTTCGACCCGGCCCACGCAGGAAGCGCAATGCATGCCCTGGATCGGCAGCTCCAAGGCCGCGCGGGTGACGGAATCTCCGGCCGTCGGGAGGGTCTCAGGATCGTTCATCGCGCTGTCCTTTGAAAAAACGGGTGCGGTGACCGCGCCGGACGGCTCCAGATCCGAAGGGCCACGGCGGCAGGCCGCAGGGGCGACGGCACCGCCGGAAGCGGCCCGGGCCTTGAACTTACATCTGGACCCGGTGCGCCTGGTTGCAAGCCC
>CAZUZT010000234.1:1368-2937 GCA_964624575.1 uncultured Rhodanobacteraceae bacterium
CGGGCGCCTCAGCTTCCCAGTTCGGCGACCAGGAAATCGACGAAACGGCGCACCCGCTGCGGCATGTTGCGCGATTGCGCAAACAGGGCGTGCACGGCAATCGGCGGCGGTTGCCAGTCGCCCATTACCGGCAGCAGCCGGCCGGCGGCGACCGCGTCGGCGCTGATGAAATCGGGCAGCAGCACATAACCCAGCCCGGCTTCTGCCATCTGCAACAGAAAATCGCCGTTGTCGGCGGTGAGCGGCCCCCGGGTGCGCACCCGGCGCACCTGGTCGCCGCGGCTGAAGGCCAGCGTCAGGCCACCCTGCAGCCCGCCATAGTTGAGAAACGGCAGCGCCGTCAGGTCCTCCGGCTCGCTTGGCCGGCCATGGCGCTCCAGGCAGGCCGGCGCGGCCAGCAGACGGCGCGGCGCCGGCATGATCTGGCGCGCGGCCAGGGAGGAATCCTGCAGGTCGGCAATCCGGATGCTGACGTCAAAGCCGCCACTGACCGGATCGACGAACTGGTCGGCGAGACTGATGCGCAGTTCGACATCCGGGTTGTCGGCATGGAAGCGCGGCAACAATGGCGCCAGAACATGGGTGCCGAAGGAGATCGGCGCATTGATGCGCAGCGTGCCCCGGGCGCCAGCGGCGCCGCGGACCCGTTCCTCGGCCTCTTCCAACGCCGCCAGCAGCTCCTGGGCCGATTCGTAATAGACCGCGCCGGCGTCGGTCAGATGCAGGCTGCGGGTGGTGCGCATCAGCAGTTGCACGCCGAGCACCTCCTCCAGCGCCCGGATCTGCTTGCTGACCTTGGAGCGCGGCACATCCAGCACCCGCGCGGCGGCGGCAAACCCGTTCGCGCGCACTGCTTCGACGAACATCCGCATCGCTTCGATCCGGTCCATGATGATTCCCTGCTGGCCTCCTGCCGGTGCCGGCGCGGCGGCCAGCGGCTGCCCGACTATCCCGGATCGACAGCGCCAACGCCAGGGCCGCGCCGCGATGACCTGTCACCGGGCATCCGCTAATGTACGGCCCATGGAGGGGAACCACCCACGCCAGCCATGGCACCGGCCACCCAAGAGGGAATCGACATGAGCAAACCCAAGGACAACCAGCACTCCACCACCAGTTTCGGCGCGCCCGCGCCCAGCGACCGCAACTCCCTGACCATCGGGCCGGACGGCCCGATCCTGCTGCACGATGTCCATTTCCTGGAGCAGATGGCGCACTTCAACCGCGAAAAGGTGATCGAACGCCAGCCCCATGCCAAGGGCGGCGGCGCCTTCGGCGAACTGGAAGTGACCGGCGATGTCTCGGCGTATACCAAGGCGGCGCTGTTCCAGCCGGGCGCGAAAACCGAACTGCTGCAGCGCTTTTCCACCGTTGCCGGGGAACAGGGCAGCCCGGATACCTGGCGCGACGTGCGCGGGTTTTCGATCAAGTTCTACACCAGCGAAGGGAACTACGACCTGGTCGGCAACAACACGCCGATCTTCTTCGTCCGCGATCCGATGAAATTCCCGCATTTCATCCGCAGCCAGAAGCGCCTGCCCGATTCGGGACTGCGCGACAACCACATGC
>CAZUZT010000235.1:0-2936 GCA_964624575.1 uncultured Rhodanobacteraceae bacterium
CGGCCCTGCCGACCGGCGACCGACTCAGCACCACACTCCTGGGCGCCACCCAGGAAGCACGCCGCCGTGCAGCCAACATCGTGACCATAGGAAATTTCCAATGTCTGCACCAGACAATGGCCATGGCACGTTTTTGGCGAGGGTTTCGATTTACCTCATGAACTCAACTTCTGCCCAAAGGCCCAAAGCTTATGAGTGTCCATCGATCGATTCCCGCCCTGTTGCTGATCGCCGCCGCTGTCTGGCCGCTGGCCGGCCAGGCCGCCGTCTACACCGTCGGCCCAGGCTGCAGCCATTCCAACCTGCAGGCGGCCCTGACTGCCGCCGCCGGCACGCCGTCGGCCACGCCGCACCAGGTTCGCCTCATCGCCCAGGAATTCCAGGTGGCCAACCTGGTTTACGAACATCCCAAGGCCGACATCATCATCGAAGGCGGCTACGCCAGCTGCTCGGCGGCCAGCGCCACTGAAATTACCACCTTGAGCCGCTCGACATCCGTCAGCAACGGACGCATCTTCCAGTTTGCCAATGCCCTGGCCAACCCCTTGCGGAGCATCACCCTGAAGCGGTTGACCCTGACCGGTGCACAAACCAGCCAGGCGATCGGCGGTGCCATCAGTGTTGCCGGCCATCTGGATCTGCGTCTGGTCGGCCAGGTGACCATCCAGAACAGTCGCGCCAACAACGGCGGTGGCATCGGTATGCTCAGCCTGTCCGTGGACAATCCCACCCGCCTGCATCTGGAGCAGGAATCGTCCGGACTCCTGGGCTTGATACCCCGCATCATCGACAACAGTGCCAGTGCCCGGGGCGGCGGCATCTATGCCGCTGGCCCGGGCAACATCACCATCAATGCCGGCACCGTCAGTGACAACACGGCCAACGCCGCCGGCGGGGGCATTGCCCTCAGCGGTGAACATGCCCGGCTCACGCTGGCACGCAACGGTGCCCAGGTCATCAGCCTGAACAACAACCGGGCCGGAACCGCCACATTCAGTGCCACCAGCGGCCTGGGCGGTGCCATCTACAGTGATCAGGGGCCGATCGAGGTCGTCTCCGGGCGCGATCGTTACCAGGCGGTGCAGTTTCGCGACAACCAGGCCAATCAGGGCGGTGCCGTCTACCTTGATGGCGCCAGCAACAAACGTATCCCGATGTCCTTCCGCAGCAGCCAGTTCCTGGACAACACCGCGCTGGGCAAGGGCGGCGCCATCCATGCCGTCAATGGCGTCGAACTGACCGTGGAGCATATCCAGGAAGGCGGCATGTGCCTTGCCGGCCGGATCCTGTTCATCCCGGGGCTGCCGCCTGAAGCGCCGGTGCATTGCTCTCGGATGAAGGGCAACGAAGCGCGCAATACCGGCATGCCCAACTCGCGTGGCGGTGGCGCCATCTATTTGGGCACCGATCCGGGTGCCCCCGAGCCGGCACGGGCAAGGGCCCACATCCATCGCACCGTGTTCGATGACAACAAGGACCCCAATGGCTGGGCCGCCGCCCTCGCTGCCGCCGCCAACACGCGCTTGAGCGTGGTCGCTTCGGTGTTCGAGAACAATCACGGCAACGCCAGCTCCGCGGTCATCGATACCACCGGCCCGGAGAGCCTGCTTTTCCAGTACAACACCGTGCTGGACAACACGACAGGCTTTCTGCTTTATGGCAACAGCCAGACCTATGACCTGCGCGGCAGCATTCTGTGGCGGTCCTCGGCAGGCTCCACGATTGCCGGTAATCCGACGCTGTCCCATGACGACTGCCTGCTGTCCAGCCACAGCAGTGATGGCGGCATCAATGCCGAGCCGTGGCTGGATGCCAACTTCACGCCGCGCGGCGGCTCACCGGGCGTGGATGCCTGCCCGAACCAGTTTTTGGGCTTCATTGGCGGCTTGCCCGTGTACATCACGCCCATCAATGACCTGTACTACAACCCGCGCAACTACGACGTGGCGGGCGTGACCAACACCGGCATCGGCGCCAACGACCTGGGCGCCGTCGAACAGGTGGACATCATCTATTACGGCGGCTTCGGTACCCGACCGCACAACTGAGCGCCCATTGCGGCGGATCCGGGCCGGCGGTTGCCGAAGGCCGGGCCGGGTCCGCCGCACTTTCACCCACGGCTGCCGGCACCTGCTGCCGGCAGCTTCAGTGAAACCTCCAGCGCCGTGCTCCGCGACGGGCTGGTGCCGGGACTTGAGAAATGACACAAGCCGGGCGCCCGGCCTGGGCCGCAGCCGGGGGCCGGAAGGTTTGCAGGGTGGTCTATGCTTACGGCCCCCGGCCCTGCCTGCTGACCGTTTCCATGCCTGTTCTGACCTCCTCGATCGACACCCGCAGTGCGGAATTTTCAAGCAACCAGGAGCACCTGCGCCGCCAGGTCGCCGACCTGAAGGCGCAGATGGCGCACGCCGCCGAGGGCGGTGGTGCCCGCGCCCGCGACCGCCACACCGGCCGCGGCAAGCTGCTGCCGCGCGACCGTATCCGTGCCCTGCTCGACCCCGGCTCGCCCTTCCTTGAACTTTCGCCCCTGGCCGCCCATGGCATGTATGACGATGCCGCACCCGGTGCCGGCCTGGTCACCGGCATCGGCCAGGTCAACGGCATCGAGGTGATGGTCGTGGCCAACGATGCCACGGTGAAGGGCGGCACCTACTTCCCGATGACGGTGAAGAAGCACCTGCGGGCGCAGGAGATCGCCCTGGAGAACCACCTGCCCTGCATTTATCTGGTCGATTCGGGCGGTGCCTTCCTGCCGCTGCAGGACGAGGTCTTCCCCGACCGCGAGCACTTCGGCCGCATCTTCTACAACCAGGCCCGGCTGAGCGCGCGCAACATCCCGCAGATCGCCGTGGTCATGGGCTCATGCACCGCCGGCGGTGCGTACGTGCCGGCGATGAGCGATGAAACCATCATCGTGCGCGAGCAGGGCACCATCT
>CAZUZT010000236.1:0-2926 GCA_964624575.1 uncultured Rhodanobacteraceae bacterium
ATGCCCGCGTGCTGGGCCTGGAGCAGCGCGTCCACTTCCGTCAAGGCCACTGGTACCAGGCCCTTGCCGGCCAACCCGCGTTCGACGCCCTGGTCAGCAACCCGCCCTACATCGTCCGCGATGACGACCACCTGGCCGCCCCGGCCCTGCGCCACGAACCGCAATCCGCCCTGGTCTCCGGCAGCGATGGCCTGGATGACATCCGCCAGATCATCGCCGGCGCCGCTGAGCACCTGCGCCCCGGCGGCTGGCTGCTGCTCGAGCACGGCTGGGACCAGGCCAAAGCCGTGCGCGCCCTGCTCCACGCCCATGGTTTTACCGACATCGACAGCCGCCGCGACCTCGGCGGCCAACCCCGCATCAGCTTCGCCCGCCGGCCGGGTTGAGGTATCGGCCAGCCGCTCGAAGCGTGCGTTCACCGCCGAAAATGGGATGATGGGCGAAGCGCCATCACGCCGAACGCATCATGACCACGGAAATCCTTTTCATCGTCGAAGAAGCAGCGGAAGGCGGTTTCATCGCCCGGGCAGCGACGGCGTCAATATTCACCGAAGCCGATAGCCTGCCGCAGTTGCGCGAAAATGTCCGCGAAGCGGTGGCTTGCCATTTCCAGGACAGCGAACGGCCAAGCCTGATCCGGCTGCACTACGTGCGGGACGAGGTCATTGCAGCGTGAAGCTGCCTCTTGATCTGGACGCGGACGAGCTTGTACGCGCTCTGGTCCGGATCGGCTATCGGCAATCCCGCCAGGTCGGCAGCCACGTCCGCCTGACCCTGGACGAATCGCCGCGCCACCACATCACGGTACCGCGGCACTCGCCGTTGCGGGTCGGCACGCTGGCAGCGCTACTCCAGGCGGTCGGGGAACGGCTGGGGGATGGATCGGGCTGCGTTGCTGGAGCGCTTGTTCGGCTGAATCCGGGGCATCAATGCCCGCTCTCTGGATGGCGGCCGCAGTCCTTGTGAGCGCGCGACGGCGTCCGATGGCCCCGCCGGCGCCTCAACTCAATTCGCGCCGCTTCAGCCAGCAGCGCTGCTGCTGCGGCCGGCGGCAAGCGTGGGCAGTTGCGGCCAGCGCTTGAGGATGGCGGCCTTGATGCCGGCGGCGTCCAGGCCGCTTTCGGTGAGCAGTTCGTTGCGGCTGGCGTGGTCCAGGAAGACATCGGCCAGACCCAGTGTGAGCACCGGCGTCTGCACGCCTTCGCGTGCCAGCAGTTCCAGTACGGCGCTGCCGGCGCCGCCGGGCAGGGCGTTGTCTTCCAGGGTCACCAGGCCGTCGTGGCTGCGGGCCATTTCCAGCACCAGGGCTTCATCCAGCGGTTTGACGAAGCGCATGTTGACTGCGCTCAGGTCGAGCTCGTTGGCCACCTGTTCGGCCTCGGTCAGCAGGGTGCCGAAGGCGAGCAGGGCCAGGCCCTGGCCGCGACGACGCAACTGCGCTTTGCCGATCGGCAACGACGTCAGGCCGGGGTTGATGGCAACGCCGGGGCCGGTGCCGCGCGGATAGCGCACCGCGGCCGGGCCCGGGTGCTGGAAGCCGGTGGTCAGCAGCTGCCGGCATTCGTTCTCATCGGCCGGCGCCATCACCACCATGTTGGGGATGCAACGCAGGTAGCTGATGTCGAAGCTGCCGGCGTGGGTGGCGCCGTCCGGGCCGACGACGCCGGCGCGGTCGATGGCGAACAGCACGTCCAGGTCCTGCAGGGCGACATCGTGGATCAGTTGATCGTAGGCGCGTTGCAGGAAGGTGGAGTAGATCGCCACCACCGGCTTCATGCCTTCGATCGCCATGCCGGCGGCCAGGGTCACGCTGTGCTGTTCGGCAATGCCGACATCGAAGTAGCGGTCCGGGTATTCACGCGAGTAGCGCACCATGCCGGAGCCTTCGCGCATCGCCGGTGTGATCGCCAGCAGGCGCGGTTCGGCGGCGGCCATGTCGCACAGCCAGTCGCCGAAGACCTTGGTGTAGGTGGGTTTTTCCGGGCCGGTCTTTTTCACCAGGCCGCGGGAAGGATCGAACGGGGTGACGGCGTGGTAGCCGATCTGGTCGGATTCGGCCTGCTGGTAGCCCTTGCCCTTCTTGGTGATGACATGCAGCAGCCGCGGTCCGCGCAGCTCCTGCAGGGTGCGCAGGGCATTGAGCAGGGTCGGCAGGTCGTGGCCGTCGATTGGCCCGGTGTAGTGGAAGCCGAACTCTTCGAACAGGGTCGAGGGCACGAACATGCCCTTCCAGTGCTCCTCCCAGCGGCGCAGGAAGCGCCACAGCCAGGAGCCGCGGCGCAGGCGGCGCTTGGTGCGCTCGCGCATCTGCACCAGGGTGCGGTTGGTCAGCAGCCGGGCCAGGATCTTGGTCAGGGCGCCGACGTTCTCGGAGATCGACATCTGGTTGTCGTTGAGGATCACCAGCACATCGGGTTCGGGGTACAGGTCGCCGCCATGGTTGAGCGCCTCGAAGGCCATGCCGGCGGTCATCGCGCCATCGCCGATGATGGCCACGGTGCGGCGCGGGTCGCCCTGGCGCAGGTTGGCGATGGCCATGCCCAGGGCGGCCGAGATCGAGGTCGAGGAATGGCCGACGCTGAGCACGTCGTATTCGCTTTCGCCGGGTTTGGGGAACGGCGACAGGCCGCCGCGCTGCTTGATCGTGGCGATGCGGTCGCGGCGGCCGGTGAGGATCTTGTGCGGGTAGCACTGGTGGCCGACATCCCAGACCAGGCGGTCGGTGGGCGTGTCGTACAGGTAATGCAGGGCGACGGTCAGCTCGATGACACCCAGGCCGGCCCCGAAGTGGCCGCCGGATTGCGATACCGATTCGATCAGGTATTCGCGCAGCTCCCTGGCGACCGCATCAAGCTGGTCTTCGGGCAGGTCGCGCAGGTCGGAGGGCGCGTCGATGCGCGCAAGCAGCGGATAGCGTTGGGAATCG
>CAZUZT010000237.1:0-2839 GCA_964624575.1 uncultured Rhodanobacteraceae bacterium
GGCAAAAAACGGCCGCTGCACCCAGTCCGGATCCCGGCCCTGGATGAAGCGCAGCACGAACACCTTCTCGCCGTTGATCTCGGTCACGCCCTGGATCTCGACCTTGCCCGGATCGGCCGACATCGACGGTCCGCGCGCGGTGCGTGCCAGCCCCGACACCCGCTGCATCGCCTGGCGGTAGATCTCCCAGGCCTTGACCAGCGGCACCTCGAAATAGTGCTGCGCGCCGGTATCGCGCTCAACGAACATGTAATAGGGAATCATGCCCAGCTGCACCTGGGTGGTCCACATCCGGGTCCAGACATCGGCGTCGTCGTTGATGTGGTGCAGCAGCGGCGCCTGGGTGCGGATCTGCGCACCGGTGGCGCGGATGCGGCGGATCGCCTCGCGGCAGACCGGCGTTTCTAGCTCGCGCCAGTGGTTGAAATGGGCCATGAAGGCGACGTGCTTGCCGGCCTGGACCAGCTCGCGCAGCAGCGCCAGCACGTCGTCGGCGTCGGGGTCGGTGACGAACCGGTACGGCCAGAAGGTCAGACTCTTGGAGCCGATGCGGATGTTGCGCACGTGCGCCAGCTCCGGCCGGGTCAGCCCTTCCAGATAGCCGCGCAGGTGGCGCGCCTTCATCACCATCGGATCGCCACCGGTGACCAGAAGATCGGTGACCTCGGTGTGCTCGGCCAGGTAGCGGTGCAATTGGCCGGCCTCGCTGGAGGCAAAACGCAGCTCGCTGTCGCCAACAAACTGGGCCCAGCGGAAGCAGAACGTGCAATAGCTGTGGCAGACCTGGCCCTGGCTGGGGAAGAACAGCACGGTTTCCCGGTACTTGTGCTGCATGCCCGGCAGCGGCTCGCCGTCCAGGTGCGGCACATTCAATTCCATCTGTCCGGCCGGATGCGGGTTGAGCTGCTGGCGGATGTCCCGGATCACCGGTGCCATTTCGCTGGCGGGGGCGTCCCGGCGCAGCAGCTGCGCGATCTTTTCGAAGTTTTCCGGGGTCAGCATTTCGCGCTGCGGAAACACCAGGCGGAAGATCGGGTCGTCGGGCACCTGGTGCCAGTCGATCAGCTCCTCAAGCACGTACTCGTTGACCCGGAACGGCAGTACCCGGCTGACCACCTTGATCTCGAAACGCTGCTGCTCGGACAGGTGCTGCAACTGGGGGATGCTGTCCAGCTGGCGATCGGTGAACACCTTGAAACGGCGGGCCTGGATCGGCGCCTGGTCGGGTTGGGATTCGTCCTGCTCATGGGCAGGGGATGCGCTGGCTTCCAGAAGAGTCATATCACCTCCACGGATTGGTGATGCCAGCCATGGGAGCGCAATGATCCCGACGGAATGTGCCGTGTGATGTGGCGTGCGCAGGGCACGAACGGGCGCGGGCGGATGGGTGTCAGGGACGACACCGCTGGCAAAACAGGCCCCGAAAATTACGGCAAGCTGCCGATGGCCCCGGCGTGGCGGGACGCGGCAGGAAAGGCTGGCGCAGCGGTTCAGGTTAACAGATTAACCGTCTTGCTGCAGTGCAGCCTGGCTGGTCGCGCCGACAATGGCGGCGGTGCCGCAGACCTCCTGCTGCGGCGCCAACGACACGCCGGGTTGCCGCTACCGCCGTGCAGTCAGCTGGTCGGCCGGCAAGCGAACAACACGGATCGGGCGGCAGGCGGATTGTCCGGCCGCCCGGTGCCGGCTCAGTCGGCGTCCGCAGCCGGTGTCTTCGGACGCACCCGGATATTGGCCTCGGCCAACTGTTCTTCGGGCAGTGGCGAGGGTGCGCCGGTCAGTGGGCACTGGGCGCCGGTGGTCTTGGGGAAGGCGATGACATCGCGGATCGACTCGGTGCCGGCCATCAGCGCGGCGATGCGATCGATGCCGAAGGCGATGCCGCCGTGCGGTGGCGCGCCGTAGTCCAGCGCTTCCAGCAGGAAGCCGAACTTTTCCTGCGCTTCCCCGGCGCTGATGCCCAGCAGGTCGAAAACCACGCCCTGCATCTCCCGACGATGGATACGGATCGAGCCGCCGCCGATTTCGTTGCCGTTGAGCACCAGGTCGTAACCGCGCGACAGCGCCTGGCCGGGATCGCTGCGCAACTGCGCCTCGTCATCGACCGCAGGCGCAGTGAACGGATGATGCAGGGCGATATGGCGCTGCGCGTCACCGTCCCACTCGAACATCGGGAAATCGGTGATCCACAGCGGCCGCCAGCCCTCCTCGACCAGTTCGAAGTCATGGCCGGCCTTGAGCCGGACCGCGCCCATGAAGGCGTTGACTACGCTGGCATCGCCCGCGCCGAAGAAGACCAGGTCGCCGTTGCCGGCGCCGGTGCGCTCAAGCAGCGCCGCCATCACGTCGGCTTGGAAGAACTTGCTGATCGGCGAAGTGACCTGGCCATCCTCGCCGGCCTTGATCCAGGCCAGGCCGCGGGCGCCGTATTTGCCGGCGTGCGCGGCGTAATCGTCGATCTGCTTGCGCGACAGGCGGGCGCCGCCGGGGATGCGCAGCGCGGCGATCCGGCCACCGGCGGCGACGACATCGGCGAACACCTTGAAGCCGCTGTCGGCGACCAGGTCAGCGACATCGACCAGTTCCAGCGCAATGCGCAGGTCGGGCTTGTCCGAACCGAAGCGGCGCATGGCTTCGGCCCAGCTCATGCGCGGGAACGGATCGGGCAGTTGCACATCCAGGACCTGCCCGAAGGCATCGCGGATCATCGCTTCGACCAGGCTTTGAATCTGCTGCTCGTCGACCCAGGCCAGCTCGATATCCAGCTGGGTGAATTCCAGCTGCCGGTCGGCACGCAGGGCCTCGTCACGGAAGCAGCGCGCGATCTGGTAGTAGCGGT
>CAZUZT010000238.1:0-2776 GCA_964624575.1 uncultured Rhodanobacteraceae bacterium
TTCATCCGCAGCCAGAAGCGCCTGCCCGATTCGGGACTGCGCGACAACCACATGCAGTGGGATTTCTGGACCGCCAACCCCGAAACCGCGCACCAGGTCACTTACCTGATGGGCGTACGCGGCCTGCCGCGCACCTGGCGCCACATGAACGGCTACGGCTCGCACACCTATATGTGGATCAACGCCAGCGGCGAGAAGTTCTGGGTCAAATACCATTTCCATACCGAACAGGGCATGGCCTTTTTCAGCAATGCCGAGGCGGCCCAGATGGCCGGCATGGATGCCGATTTCCACCGCCGCGACCTGTTCGACGCCATCGCCCGCGGTGAACACCCGCGCTGGCGCCTGTCGGTGCAGGTGATGCCCTACGCCGAGGCCCGCAACTACCGCATCAACCCGTTCGACCTGACCAAGACCTGGCCCCATGCCGACTACCCGCTGATCCCGGTCGGCGTGCTGACCCTGAACCGCAACCCGGAAAACTTCTTCGCCCAGATCGAGCAGGCCGCGTTCTCGCCCGGCAACACCGTGCCCGGCATCGGCCTGTCGCCGGACAAGATGCTGCTCGGCCGCGCCTTCGCCTACAACGATGCCCAGCGCAACCGCATCGGCACCAACTTCAACCAGTTGCCGGTGAACCAGCCCAAGGTGCCGGTCAACACCTACATGATCGACGGCCCGATGAACTACCACCACACCGGCGATGCCCCGGTGTACGCACCCAACAGCGGTGGCCGCCAGTGGGCCGATGACACCGGTCCGGCCGACGACGGCTGGGAAGCCGATGGCGACATGGTGCGGGCGGCCTACACCCTGCGCCCGGACGACGATGACTTCAGCCAGCCCGGCATCCTGGTGCGCGAGGTCTTCGACGATGCCCAGCGCGAGGCCCTGGTCGAGACCGTCGCCGGCGGCCTGCTCGGCGGTGTGCGCAGCCCGGTGCTGGAGCGCGCCTTCGAGTACTGGAAATCGGTCGACCCGGACGTGGGCCGGCGGATCGAGGAAAAGGTCCGTTCCGGCAAGGCGCCGGAACCGGTCGCCGGCATGGGCGAAGCCTGAGCCTGAACCCGGCCCGGCTTGAGCCTGGCCGGATCGGCTTTTGATTGGGCCCGGTCATGTGCCGGGCCCGGTTTTTTCTGCCTGCCACCGAAACCGTCGGGCAGCCCTTGACTCACCGCATGGGACGGGCACCGGCGCCCCGTGCCAACCGTTCCCTCACTCATCCGGCTCACGACATGCCTGCGCCGTGCCGTCGGCGTCATCGCCGGGCCGGCTCTTCCGGATCCGATCTTCCGCAGCGGCTATCAGGTCATCCCGTGAGCCATGGCCCTTGAGCCATGGCGGGCGAGAAGCTGTCTTCAGACCGCGTGCCTGATCACGGTTCGGCGTTCTGCCTGGAATGGATGAAGATGGCTTCGATGGGCTGGCCGAACAACTCGGCGATTCGGAACGCCAGCGGCAGGCTGGGGTCGTAGCGGCCGGTCTCGATGGCGTTGATGCTCTGGCGCGAGATCGCCAGGCGTTCGGCCAGGTCGGCCTGGCTCCAGCCGCGCTCGGCGCGCAACACCTTCAGCCGGTTGATCATGCGCCTTCGCCTTCGCCCTCGCCCCGGCATGAACCGATTGAGCCATTGAAGCAGCCGCCGATGCCCAGACCCAGGTACCAGAGCACCACCAGGTAGAACACGTCGACGCGCGGCACCAGGCCGAACATTTCCAGAAAACCCCACAGGGTCGCCACCGTCAGCGTGAAGCCGCTGGCGACCAGCGATTGTTTGACCAGCAGCATGCGCTGGTATTCGTCGGTCTCCTCGACCAGCAGACGCCCGAAAGCCCAGAACACGCTGGCCACGCACAGGCCGGGCAGCAGGGCGAGCAGCCAGGCCAGCGGCCCGGTCACGCCGCCATCGCGGGCAAACAAGGTCACCGCCAGGAACAGAGTGATGACATAGCCCGCCATGCTGGCGGCCAGCCGAAGGGTGTAACGACGCTGGGCCGGATTCAGTCGACGCTTCATGGAAAACCTCCTTGTCAGAATGTAAATCCAGCTTTCCATCAAGGCGACGGCTTGTCAAGCGCCCTTTACTTTCCACGGAGGCCGACCCGCAGCGCGGGTCCGCGTTGCGTTGCCGCCGCGAAGTATCAGTGGCGAAACATGGGCGCACCGTAGCCAGCGCCGGCACGCGATGGATGTGCCGGGCGGGCCGCAACGTCATGCGAAACGGGTCGCGCTACAGGTTGGTTTCCTCTGCCGGCACGTCGGCGGGCAGTGGCGCGGCGCCGGCGTTGATTTCGCTGTCCGGCGGGCACTGCGCACCGACCGTGTAGGAGGTCATCGACTAGGGAGCCATAGGCCGGGCCCTGTACCAGCACCTCGGCGCCCTTGTCGCTGGCCGCCGCGATTCCCGCCAGATACAGCAGCGGCAGGAAGTGCTCGTCGGTGGGCGCGGCGGCGGCGAAGTCGGGGTGGCGCATCAGCGCGACTGCATCGCCCGGGCGCTCGGCCAGCATCTGCTGGGCGGCAGCGTCGAAACGGTCGTTCCAGTCGAACCCAGAATCCGGCTGCTGCCAGTCGATCGCGCGCAGGTTGTGGACGACATTGCCGCTGCCCAGCACCAGAATGCCGCGCCTCGCGCAGCGCGGCCAGTCGGGCGCCAAGCTCAATGTGGAACTGCGGCGCCTTGCGCGCGTTGATCGACAACTGCACCACCGGGATGTCGGCATCGGGGAAGGCATGCACCAGCACCGACCAGGTGCCGTGGTCCAGTCCCCAGACA
>CAZUZT010000239.1:0-2760 GCA_964624575.1 uncultured Rhodanobacteraceae bacterium
CGGCCTCCTCCTTTACTTACGCGCAAAGGCCTGCCGGCCACGGCGGGGCTCGGCTTCGGGTTGGCGGCGGTGCCGACGCGGGCAGCGGAGCAAGCTTGGCTGCATTTCACCTTGATTGGTCGAAGAGCTTTTTCCCGTGATGCGGGGTTGGGTAAAGTGCCTGCTGCATTGGAGACCGGGACAGCTGGATATGCTCATCAAGCTCGTGCGCTGGATTGCGGCGTTGGCGCTTGGATTCATCGCCTACGGCGCGCTGCTCGCCGGGGACATCGTTCCGTTCATCCTGATGCTGGCCGGTGCGCTGGTGGTGCTGCCGCCGGTCGGCGCGCTCCTGGGGCGGGTGATTGCGCCGCTGAACAGGCACGGGATGGCGATCGCAGTCGGGTTTGCGTTCGTCCTCGCAGGCCTTGCCGTTACCGGCCTCACTTCAGGTGGCGCGCTGGAATCTGCCGCACATTGGCCTCCCGCCGACGCTTCCGCTCCTGATTGACCCGGTTCAAGTCCGGGAGTCACCGGCGGATGCGATTGCCTGTCAGGTTTTTCCCGGGTGGCTCGTCTGTATCCGATAACTTGACTCTGGATGGGGGACGGGCATGGAACTGGCGCGTGGGCACGGCAATGCATTTGAGGCTGGGCAACCAGCGTTGCGATGGGCTCGCGTCGGCGGCTGGTGCGCCCTGGGCTGGCGGATCTTTCGCATGGCCCCTGTGCGGATGTGGCTGCTGGCGCTGATCCCGATCCTGTTCGAAGCGCTGATGCAATTGATACCAATGATGGGCATTGGCCTGTCCAAGTTCCTCACTCCGGCAATTTCCGCCTGGGTGCTGGTGATGCTTGACTGCAGGGTCCGCGGGCACGGATTTGCGCCTGCCGCCAGCGCCAGTAGAACGGTGGTGCGTTGGCGGCAGGTTGCGGCGTTGGCGATTGCGAGCCTGGCGGTGTTCGCGGTACAGCTTTCGACGGCGGCGCTGCTGGGAGGCCAGGCGCAGCCAATTGCGCTGGCGACCGGTGATATCGCCGGCATGGGGTACTCACGGGCCCAGATGGCCTGCATCCTTGCGTCGGGAATGGTTCCAATGCTGTTCCTGTTTTTCGTGGGCCCGCGGATGATGCTCGATGGCCTGCGCCTGGGACCGGCCATCGTGGAGAACGCGCGGCTGCTCCCGCGCTGCTGGCGGCCGATGGTGCTCTACTCGGCGTTGATGGCCATCGTCCTTGCCGGCCTGCTCTGGATACCCGTGATGCTGCTGCTGATCCTGCCTGCCGGACTGTGCATCGGATACGCCGCGTACCGCGACGTCTTCGACCCCATGCCGGAAGCCTGAGCATTGCGGCCGCCGCCCGATATCGACCACGTCCTGCGCGATCACGGTCCGATGCTGTTCCGCATCGCGGCGGGCTACTCGCGCACCAGCGCCGCGCGGGACGACCTGGTGCAGGACATGTCGGTTGCCTTGTGGAAGGCGCTGCCGGCGTACCGTGGTGAGGGTGCACTGAAGGCCTTCGTCGCCCGCATCGCCCAGTTCACCGCGCTCGATCACGTCAGGCGGCGGACCAACCGTGACGAAACCGCAGGCTTGGACGAGTCGCTGGAATCAACCGGTATGCGTCCGGACCAGTACGCCGGCGGCGAGCAGCAGCGTGGTCGCCTGCTGGAGGCCGTGCGCAGGTTGCCCGCAGGCCAGCGGGAGTGCGTGCTGCTGGTGCTGGAGGGGTTCGTAAATCGCGAAATCGGCGCGATCCTTGGCGTGGCCGACAACACAGTGGACCAGCGCCTGAGCCGGGCGCGCCAGAGGCTGCGGGAGCTGCTGGGAGGCACCAATGAGAAATGACGACTGGAGTGACCTCGCCGCGCAGTGGACCGTCTCCGACGCGCCGGATCCGGTGGCGCTGCGCTCACGCATGCGGCGCTATCGAATGTGGAACCGGATCAGCCTGGCCGGCGAATTCCTGGGCATGCTGGTGGTCCTGCTGCTGACGGCATGGATGTGGCCGCGGCAGCCGGAACTGCGGTCATGGTTGATCGTTGCCTGCGCCGTCGTGGTGGCGTGGCAGCTTGGATACCTGTTGATCCGCCAGCGCTATCGGCTGTTCGGCATTCCCGCCGGCGGCATCGTGGGAATGATCGATGCGGAAATACGCCGGGCGAAGTCCCTGCTGGCGACCCTCTGGTTTGGCCTGGCCGGCGGCCTGCTGATGGTGCCATTGGCGCTGGTGACGATCCCGATGCTGCACCACCAGAAGATCCGGACGGGGTTGATCGTGCTCGCCGCGGTCTACGTCCCTTACGTCGTACTGCGGAGTTGGCAGATCGTGCGCCGGATCAGGGGCCTTCGCTCCGAGCGCGATCGGCTGGTGGGGTGACTGGCCTCCTGGCGCCGGATTTTGCGTCAGGATCCGCTTCCGGGAAGTTCTCGCGCCGGAATGCCCGCGCCCGGCCCAGGCCGCGGAGCTGGGTAGCCAGTACTGCAGCCCAGGCAAGCATCAGGGCAATCCCGGCCGGGCGCGCCAGCAGCCCCGGGTTCAACGCCGCGCCGACCAGCGCGGCGGCGGCGAGCAGGTGCATGGCCAGCACTATCCATTTGTCGCGTTCGGCCACCAGGGTTCCGACCCCCGGCACCCGGATGCCTCGCGGGCAGTCTTGGCGCAGGCCTATCCAGGCCAGGAATCCCATGATTTCCAGCAGCATGCCGTTGAGCATCATTGGCAGGCCGATGGCGATGGCGAGGGTGCCGGCGAGGATGACCGAGCTGGCCGACA
>CAZUZT010000240.1:0-2749 GCA_964624575.1 uncultured Rhodanobacteraceae bacterium
GCCTGCTGGCCGATGGCCACGCCTCCCGCATCGTAGGTGTGGCTGCGATTTCCGAGCGCGGTGGCATTTTCGGAACGGGCGCTGACATCGTGGCCAATCGCCACGCCGTTGTGCGCACCGTCGTTCACCCGTGCCGCATGGCCCACCGCCAACGACGAGGAGCCGCTGGCAACGGCTGCTGGGCCGATGGCCATGGCGTTGTCGCCCGTCGCGCCGTCATTCTCCCTGTTGGCATCGATCGTGGTGTTGGCGCTGTAGTATTTGACGCCGCGCTCTGCGATTGCCTCGTTGAGCTGTTCGACGTTGACGGCCTGATCGCCAAGCACGCCCGCGGCGACCGTCAACGTGCCATCCGGGTTGTAGATCACAGCATCGCCGGGCAGTACGCTGATATCGCCACTCGACACCGCATTGATCGCCGCGGCAACCGTCGTGTACTGATGCGTGTCTCCACTGCCATCGGTGAGCTCAATGATGTAGCCACCGAAGCTGCCATTCGGCTCCACGGTCACCGCGCCGCCCACCAGATTCGCCACGGCCTGCTGCGCACTTTGCAACTGGCCCACGTTGACCGCGTCGTATCGCTGCGCACCGTCGGCGACGTTGACGACGCGGCGCTGGAAAGCCTCGCCGGGATTGGAGTTGCCCACGGATACCGCGCTGCCCGGCGCGGCCTCTCCGGTCAGATATCCGCTGCCGGTCACGTCGGAACTGCGCGCCGCCGAATTGCGGCCCAGCGCGATGTTGCTGCCTTCTGCCGTGGCATGGGCACCCACCGCAACGCCATTTGAACCCGCGGACGAGTCCTTGCCCAGGGCCAACGTCTCACTGCCGTTGGCCCGGGCTCCGCTACCCAGAGCCACGGAGTCGGAACCTGATTGGGTGTTGTCGCCGATCGCAATGGCCTGTGCCCTGTCACCGGCGGCGCCATCGTTGGCGTTGGTACCAATGGAGATATTGTTGTTGCCTTCGAGGCCACCGCCGGCCCGGGTACCGAGCGCGACGTTGTCGTCGCCAATCACGCCCTGGCCTGCCCCGTAACCGATCGCGGTCGTCTGGTTGCCGACCACGTTCGATCCGGAGTTGGTGCCGATGGCGATATGGTCGGTACGGTCGCCAGCCTCGATGCCTTCGGTCCCGACGCCGGCACCGCTGCCCAACGCGATACCCCGCGTGGTGCCGGCATACGCACCGCTACCCGCTGCAAGCGCGCCGCCGCCGGCTGCATGTGCCTGGCCAACGGCAATGCTGCCGGTGCCGGAGGCCTGCGCGTCGGTACCCAGCGCCGTCGCGTTGCCGGCGCTGGCATGGGCATCGGCGCCAACGGCCGTGCCGCCGGTACTGAAGTTCCCGGTTACGCGCGCACCCGCGCCCAGCGCGGTGGCGTTGTCCACGTGCTCGGATTCGACGCTGGCGCCATCACCCATTGCCACGGCGCTGTTGCCTGCCGCCTGGCTGTTGCGGCCGATGGCCACGGAGCCGATTCCATCGTCCCGATCACCACCCTCGGTGCCGACCACGGCGCCCTGCCCCAGGGCGATCGCGCCCCCGGCGGTTTGCGTGGTGGTCGCGCCATCACCGGCGGCGAAGCTGCTCTCACCCCCACTGATGGTGTTGGGGCCGATGGCAATGGACTCCGCGCCCAGCGGGCTGGCGTCGGGTGCCATGGAGCTGGCGCGGAAATAGCGAACCCCGGTGGCGCCCTCTTCGATGAAATAGTTGTGGACCTGGCCGCCGGTGATCGCCTCCATGCTGCCTTCGGCAACCTCGCCGGGAGCCATGTTGGTGATCGCAAGACCACCAGCGTCAATGCCGCCAGAGGTGACACTGGGGCCCCCATCAATCGTCAGGCCATTGCTGCCAAGCGCAGCGCTGCCTGCGGTAATGCTCTGTACTTCGATGTCATCGGCCAGGCTGAAGGCCAGGTTGGTACCGGTGCGCGCGATTTCGATGTTTCCGTCGCCGCTGAAGTCCACCGACCCACCGGAGCCCACGTTCGCGGCGGTGCCGCCTTCGGCGCTGATGTTCCAGCCGGCGCTGGCAGTGGCCCTGACGGCCTCGATCTCGTCGGCGTTGGCCTGGATGTCAGCCGTATTGCCGGCAATGAGGCCGGCGTTGGTGTCTGCCGCAAGCTGCGCGGCTTCAGCGGCGCCCTGCGCTGCGCCAGCGGCGTCGCTGACCGCACCAAGCTGGCCGAAGTTGACCGCATCGTTGGCATTGCCACCGGCGGCGACGTTGGTGATCACGGCGTTGCCGGCATTGATGCCGGCGATCGTCACGCTGGGTCCGCCGGTGATGACCAGGCCGGTCGCGCCGAGCATGACGTTGGCGCCTACGGCCACGCCACTGTTGTCCATCACGGTCGTCCCGGTGGTGACCACATCGGCGGTCACGCTGTCCACCACAAGATCAGGATCAAGCGTGATCGCCAGCACTGCGGCACCGTCGCCGCCGGTCTGCGCGACGTTGATGTTGTCGTCGCCCTGGAAGGTCACCGTGCCGCCATCACCGATCACGGCGGGGCTGCTGCCATCGGTCACCGTCCATTCCTGCGCGAACGCGGCCGGGCCGAACCCGGCCAGCGCGAACAGCGAGGCGACCACCGCCGCAAGCACGGACCCGCGCAGCACGGATGCAGTACCCGCTCCCTGGACGACGCCGGAGCTGTCGCTGCTGGCGAACTCCGAGGCCACGACCAGCTGGCCCAGTTCCTTGTTCCAAACCTTGCTGTGGATCTTGTTCATGTGCG
>CAZUZT010000241.1:0-2745 GCA_964624575.1 uncultured Rhodanobacteraceae bacterium
GCATGGAACATGGCGATCAAGGCGACGACCAGGAGGACCAGAGCCCAGTACCTGCTGATCAGGCGCCCCACCGCGTCACCTGGAAGCGTAATGTCGATTGGCACTGCTTGACCGGTAAGCGGAACCACGACGCCCTCGCCTTCCCCATCGGACCAGAAGCGCATGGCCGTCACGTCCCCGGCCGCATCGCGCAGCACCTGCAAGCGGGTGAAGCCATCGGGATACACGAATGTGTCGATGGCGATCGCAGTGAGTTGCTCGCGGCGCCCCCCGGTGCGATAGCCGGTCAGGCTCCCGTCGACAACGCGCAGCGTGCGCGTCGAATCCTGGTCGACGCGATACACGCCTTCGTACTGCCTGAGCAACGCTACGTCCACTGCGACCGGATTCAGCGGCGGATATGGATCGCCCAGGGCGGCGGCGGCAAGACGGCGCGCGATCGTGCGGGGCTCATGCTGCGGAGAAGGCGTTTCGTCGTTGTGGAGCACAGCGACCGTGACATCCGCTCCCGGCACATAGACCAGGAACGAGCCGAAGCCCGCGATGCCGCCACCGTGCTGCAACGCGGGGTTGCCTTGCACTGCAGACGTCTCGATGCCGTACCCGTAGTCGTAGGCCTTCGCCGGACCGACTGGCGTGGTCATGCGCGCGTAGGTCGCAGGCTCGAGCACTTGTCCTCCGTGCAGGCCGCGGTTCCAGCGTGCGAGGTCGTCCACCGTCGAAACCAGCGCCCCCGCGGCGTGAGGCTGGGTCATGCTGAGCTGCAAGGGAGACGCCGGGAACCCGCGGTCCGTGACGTAACCCTTGACCTGGCGCATGGTGACGACGGGGTCGGCACCGTATCCGGTGTCCTTCATGCTGAGCGGCCTGAACAGGACCTGGTCCACCGGATCCACAGCTTAGCGGCAAATGAGGCGGCGGCTCAGTGCGGGAACAGGTTTAGCATGGCCGCGATGATCATGGATCTTGAACCCCGCGCCGCCATCCACCTGCTGCTGCACGCTGCTGTGCCGCTGGCCGTCGCGCTGGCCTGGTATCGCGACCGCTGGTGGCAGGCTTGGCTGTGGATGCTTGCCGGCTGGCTGATCGACATCGACCACCTGCTCGCCGATCCCATCTATGAGCCCGGCCGCTGCAGCATCGGCTTCCATCCACTGCACACGGCGCCCGCGATCGGCGTTTACGCGCTGCTGTGCGTGCCAAGGCGCACAAGGCTGCTCGGTATCGGATTGATGATCCATATCATCCTGGACTTCATCGATTGCCTGATGATGTGACGGCCCGAGCTGGCCGTCACTCCGGTACCGGCGGTCCTTCGGGCGTGACCAGTGACCAGGCGCCCCACTGGTCCTCGACCCCATGGCCGGCGGTGGCTCCGACGCCGGAATCGGCCGCGTATCGATACAGCGGCTGGCCGTGGTAGGTGACATGCAGGCCACCGTCCGGGCGCGGCATGGTTCCCAGCCTGGTCTCATATCCACCGGGTCCGGCCAGCGGCTGCGTTTCCTCGGCCTGCACCGGCGGCCAGGCATCTTCACAGGCGGCGTCACAGCGGCTGCCGTCGTCGTTGCCTTCAAGCACGTAAAGCGCCTGGCCGGCGCCATCGACCAGATGGGCCGGTTGGGAATCGGATACTGCCAGGATCGGGCGGCGCTCAGCCTGGGCTGGCGTCGGCGCGGACTGTACCGGCGCCGGCATTGCGTCGGTTTCGGACTCGGATGGCGGAACAGCCGCGGAACTGGTCTCGTCGCGCTGGCAGCCGGCCACTGCAGCCAGGATCACAAGCGCCAACAAGGTGTGGTTGAGACGATTCATATGCACGCCCTCCTCGGGTTGCGGATGCAGCCCGATTAGCGCATGCAGCCGCGCGAAAGGACGTGAAAGGCCGGGCTCAGGATCTGGCCCAGAGTGATTTCACGCAGGGCCCGGCGTCGCGCCACGCGATGTCCTTGGGCGTGCGCTCCCAGGCGCGGCGGACGTGCGGTTCGATTTCATGCCATTTGCGCCCGGGATAGACGTCGCGGGCCTCGCGCGCGTAAAGCGCGCACAGCGGGCGGTGATGTGACAGCAATGGGGACGCCTGACTGGACATGATGCCCTCCGGCTTGTGACTGTCGCCCCCTGCCGGACCAGCATATACCCGTTCAGATGCCCGTTCCAGTCATCGTCAAGTCATTATATATCAATTAGTTACGGACAACTTCTTCAGTTGTTTCCAGGTTTGTCGCGGCGAGCGTCGGCCCGCTTGGCGCGCAGCCGCTCCAGCTTTTCACCGAGCTTGATCTCCAGGCCACGCTCAACCGGCTGGTAGTACACCCGCTCTCCCATCACATCCGGGAACCCGGTCTGCCCGAGCGCCACGCCGCCTTCGCTGTCGTGGTCGTACTGGTAGCCCCGCCCGTAGCCGAGGTTCTTCATCAGCTTCGTCGGCGCATTGCGGATGTGCATCGGCACCTCCTGGGTGCCGTACTTGCGCACGTCGGCCTGGGCCTGGCCCCAGGCCTTGTAGGCCGCGTTGGACTTGGCGGTGCTGGCCAGGTAGATCGCGACCTGGGCAAGCGCGAGCTCGCCCTCGGGGCTGCCGAGCCGGTCGTAGGCGTCCCAGGCGTCGATCGACATCTGCAGCGCGCGCGGATCGGCCAGGCCCACGTCCTCCACCGCCATGCGCGTCAGCCGCCTGGCCAGGTAACCGGGGTCGGTGCCGCCATCGAGCATCCGCGCCAGCCAGTACAGCGCGGCGTCGGG
>CAZUZT010000242.1:0-2730 GCA_964624575.1 uncultured Rhodanobacteraceae bacterium
CGATGGCGATCAGGATCAACAAGAAAATCACCGGCTACACGGTTGCGCGCGATGACGCTCCGGCTACGGCGGACAACACCCCCGCGCCCCGCGCCGACGCCCCGCACCAGGACGGCGCCAGCGAAGATGACGGCGGCGCCGAAATCATCCACATGCACGAGCGGGTGGAGCGCCCCGAGCGCCTGGAAGGCCATACCTACAAGATCAAGTCACCGCTGTTCGAACACGCGCTGTACGTGACCATCAACGACATCGTGCTCAACGAGGACACCGAGCACGAGCTGCGCCGGCCGTACGAGATCTTCGTCAACTCCAAGAACATGGAGCACTTCCAGTGGACGGTGGCGCTCACCCGCATCATGTCAGCGGTGTTCCGCAAGGGCGGCGACGTCACCTTCCTGGTCGAGGAGCTCAAAGCGGTGTTCGACCCGCGCGGTGGCTACTTCAAGGCTGGCGGCGTCTACATGCCTTCGATCGTTGCCGAACTGGGCGTGGTGATCGAGGATCACTTGAAAAAGATCGGCCTGATGGTCAGCGACGAGATGACGCCCGAACAGAAGCAGCTGCTGGCCGACAAACGTGCCGCGGCCCGGGCCCGGGCAAAAAAAAAACCTGAACTGACCGGCGAGCCGCCCGCGGCCGCCGACGCCAGCCAGGCCACCGGCACGACCGCCGCGCCCGAAGCCGGACCCGCCGGCGACGGCGGCGGCCCCCTGCCCAATGCCTCGCTGTGCCCCAAATGCAACGCCATGGCCCTGGTGATGATGGACGGCTGCGCCACCTGCCTGTCCTGCGGCCATTCCAAGTGCGGCTGAGGGCAGCGATACCCGAACAGCGTTGATCAGCCGGCTTTCCGGCCCGGCTGGCTGTCCCATCCTGGCCGCGCTCCGTCGACCGGGCGGATGGCCCGGACGGAAACCGGCCATGGCCGATCACGCCACGACCGGCGCCGCGACTGCGGAGCCAAATCCACCCGCCGGCGCCGTACCATGGCCGGCTTCCGTCATTCGTGAACCCAGGAATCCTGCCGTGCCCTTTGCTCCCCAGCTCCGCATCCCAGCCACCTACATGCGTGGCGGCACGTCCAAGGGCGTGTTCTTCCGCCTCGAGGACCTGCCCGAGAGCGCCCGGGTGCCGGGCCAGGACCGGGACCGCCTGCTGCAGCGGGTGATCGGCTCGCCCGACCCCTACGGCAAGCAGACCGACGGCATGGGCGGCGCCACCTCCAGCACCAGCAAATGCGTGCTGCTCTCGCCCAGCACGCGCCCGGGCCACGATGTCGACTACCTGTATGGCCAGGTCGCCATCGACAGCGACTTTGTCGACTGGTCGGGCAACTGCGGCAACCTGTCGGCGGCGGCCGGCGCCTTCGCCATCCATGCCGGCTACATCGACGCCGCACGCCTGGCCGATGAGGACGTCTGCACGGTACGCATCTGGCAGGCGAACATCGGCAAGACGATCATCGCCCAGGTGCCGGTGCGCGGCGGCCAGGTTCAGGAGACCGGTGATTTCGAACTGGATGGCGTCACCTTTCCCGCCGCCGAAATCGTGCTCGAATTCGTCGACCCGTCCGACCAGGATGGCGGCCTGCTGTTCCCCACCGGCCAGGTGGTCGACGAGCTGGCAGTGCCCGGCGTCGGCACGCTTGCGGCGACGATGATCAGCGCCGGCATCCCCACCGTGTTCGTCAACGCCGCCGACCTGGGCTACGACGGCACCGAGCTGCAGCCGGCAATCAATGGCGACCCGGCGGCGCTGGCCCGGCTGGAGGCAATCCGGGTTGCCGGCGCCCTGCGCATGGGCCTGATCGACACACCCGAACAGGCCGCCAGCCGCCAGCACACGCCCAAGATCGCTTTCGTCGCACCGCCGCGCCCCTATACCGCCAGCAGCGGCAAGGCGATCGCCAGCGACGACATCGACCTGAATGTGCGTGCGTTGTCGATGGGCAAATTGCACCACGCCATGATGGGCACTGCCTCGGTGGCCATCGCCACTGCTGCCGCCGTGCCCGGCACCCTGGTCAATCTCGCCGCCGGTGGTGGCAACCGCCAGGACGTGCGCCTGGGCCACCCTTCCGGCACCTTGCGCATCGGCGCCCAAGTCAGACAGGTTGATGGCCAGTGGACAGTCACCGGCGCAGTGATGAGTCGCAGCGCGCGCATCCTGATGGAAGGACAGGTGCGGGTGCCGGCCGATTAAGGCGGCAAGAATGCCTGGACAGGATCGCCCCGGCGGCTGAGGCAGTTACTCGGTCCGAAATCCGTTCAGGGCGACCCTGGCGAACGATGAGGCAACGTCATGGCGCCCGCGCAAACGGGCACCGGCGCAGCCGGCAGCGCCGGCTCAGCGCTTCATCATTGCGAAGAATTCTTCGTTGGTCTTGGTCGTCTTCATCCGGTCGAGCATGAATTCCATCGCCGACAGCTCGTCCATCGGATGCACCAGCTTGCGCAGGATCCAGATCTTCTGCAGCAGGTCCGGCTCGATCAGCAGGTCCTCGCGGCGGGTGCCGGAGCGGTTGATGTCGATCGCCGGATACACCCGCTTCTCGGCGATGCGCCGGTTCAGATGCACTTCCATGTTGCCGGTGCCCTTGAACTCCTCGTAGATGACCTCGTCCATCTTCGAACCGGTGTCGACCAGGGCCGTGGCGATGATGGTCAGCGAGCCGCCTTCCTCGACGTTGCGGGCGGCACCGAAGAAGCGCTTGGGCCGCTGCAGGGC
>CAZUZT010000243.1:0-2693 GCA_964624575.1 uncultured Rhodanobacteraceae bacterium
GCACATGTAGGCGATCGCGTCCTGATCGCCGAGCCAGTCCGAGCCCTTGACCGTGTCGTAGAAGTGGTAGCGCCAGTCGTCCTCGCCCATGTTGCCCAAGGCACCGGCAATGCCGCCCTGGGCGGCCACGGTGTGCGAGCGGGTCGGGAACACCTTGGTTACGCAGGCGGTGTTGAAACCCTTCTCCGCCAAACCGAAGGTGGCACGCAGGCCGGCGCCGCCGGCGCCGACCACGATCATGTCGTACTGGTGTTCGTGGATCTTGTAAGCAGTCATTCGTTTCAGTTTCCCGTCAGCTGCCAAGGGCAATCCGGATGACCGACAAGGCGGCCACGATGATGCCGATGGCGGCCAGGAACTTCACCGCGATCTGCAGTGCAAAACCCAGCCGGTTGTGGATGTAGTCCTCGATCACCACCTGAAGGCCCATCTGGCCGTGCCAGAAGGTCGCCGTGACCAGCAGGATCAGCAAGGTGCCGGTGAACGGTTCGGCCAGGCGCGCACGGACAACGAACTCGTCCTGCCCGATCAGGCCCAATACGAGGAAAATGAACCAGATCACCAGCGGCACCAGGGCCACGGCGGTGACCCGCTGCCACCAGAAATGGCCGGTGCCGCCCTTGGCCGAACCCAGGCCGCGCACCTTCTTCAGCGGCGCGCGCAGATCACGGCGGTCAGTCCTGCCCTGCACGGGAGCGTTCATGCCATCGCCCTCCATGCCAGCAGCCAGACCAGGGCGGTCAGCACCACGGTGCCGATGACCACCATCCAGCCGGTGGCCTGGGTACGTTCGCGGCTGAAGCCCAGGCCGACATCCCAGAACAGGTGGCGGATACCGTTGAGCAGGTGCAGCATCATCGCCGCGGTCCAGCCGAACAGGGCGATGCAGCCCAGCCAGGAATTGATGCAGGCCAGGAAGGCCTCGTGCACCGCGCCACCGCGGGCGACGGCGTACAGCCACCAGACCAGAATCACCGCGCCCAGCGACAGGAACACGCCGCTGGCGCGGTGCAGCACCGAAATGGCCATCGACAACGGCCAGCGATAAACCTGAAGATGCGGCGACAAGGGCCGAGCACGCATAGCTAGTTTCTCCGTCCAGCAGGCGCACACCATCCCGGCCAACCGGGCCGGGGGCGCAGATTAGAAATCGATGCAGCGGCCGTTCTTTTCCCAGTCCCCGTAGCGGGTCGGTTCCGGCCCCGTCCGGCCGCCGATTTCCTTGGGCCGTCCGGTCGCTTCCGGCACCGTCTCCGGCGTGTTGGCCGGCAGGGTGGAAGCGTCGTCGCGGGAGTCGGAATCGTGCATGGCAGCCTTGAATGTGATCGGGTTAAGCCTAATGCTTAAGTCATCGGTGCCGCAAGTGGCGGGCCGGGCGAAACCCCTGATTTCCAGTGGAAAAACATGCATACACGACTGATCCGCAGCCAGCTTCTCCAGGTCCATGGAGCCGACGCCGCCGCCTTCCTGCAGGCCCAGGTGATGAGCGATGCCGCCGCCTTGGCCGATGGCCAGTGGCAATGGAGCGGCTGGCTCACGCCCAAGGGCCGGCTGGCGGCCTTCTTCGCCCTGTACCGGCAGGCCGCCGACGACTGGCTGCTTTGGCTGCCGGACGGCGGCGCCGACGCCCTGCGCGAACAGATGCAGCGCTTCGTGTTCCGCAGCAAGGTCATCCTGCAGGTGCGCGAAGATCTGCAGGTGATCGGCCGGCTCACCGGTGATTCGGGCAACACCCTACCCACCAACCTACCCATCAAAAACCCGGATGGCGATGCTGCCGCGATGGCCAGCCTGGCCCTGGATGCGGACCGTCAAGCGATCATCATCTCCGGCACCGATGCCGCCGTCGACCCGGAGATCCTGGCGCGCTGGCAGCTGGCCGATCTGGCCGCCGGCGTTCCCTACATCGGCGCCGACGGGCCGGCCTCCGGGCAATTCGTGCCGCAATGGCTCTCGCTGCAACGGCTGGATGCCTTCAGCGTCAAAAAAGGCTGCTACCCGGGCCAGGAAATCGTCTCGCGCATGCACTTCCTGGGCCAGAGCAAGCGCGCCGCCTTCCGCGTGCGCGGCCAGGGCGAGCCACCCGCCCCTCTGGCCAAGGTGCTGTCCGCCGAAGGCCGCACCCTGGGCGAACTCGTCTGGGCCAGCGCCGATGGCGACGGCTGGCAGGCCCTGGCCGTGATCAACGCAGAGCAGGCCGACCAGGTGGCCAGCATCCAGGACGGCGATGCCGACGCCCGCCACGCTGCCCTGGCATGAACCGGCGGCAACCGGCAAGGTGCGCGGGAATTGCCGCCCTTGTTCCGGCCACCACCCGGCCCCATACTTGTTCATGTCAAGGGGGCGACCTGGCTTCGACGGGGGTCGCAAAATCACTTGGCGCATGCCGAGGTCGTCACTCACCTCGTAAATCAAGTGACAAACTTATAGTTGCCAACGACGACAACTACGCACTGGCCGCTTAAGGCCTAAGCCCCGGACCCACTCGTGCCTGTGCCTGTGGAGTCCGGGTCACTGTCACAGGACCGCCCGCCACTGCCGCCTGTCGGTAGCGGGTTAAACAAAGCAGGCTGGTCCTCCGGTGCGCTTCGTGCGTCGTGTTGCCGGAGGATGAGACCAAACGGCGCACTAAGCATGTAGTGCCGGGGATGGAGCACTTTCGGACGCGGGTTCGATTCCCGCCGCCTCCACCA
>CAZUZT010000244.1:0-2665 GCA_964624575.1 uncultured Rhodanobacteraceae bacterium
TGAACATCATCCAAGCCGTCGACGATCCCAAGCTGTTTGCCCCCTGGTTCGAGCGTGGCGACTGGTCCGCCTGGCATGCGTTCCTGCGTGCGCTGTTTGCCCTGCCGATGGATGATGACGCACTCGATATCTTCCAGCGTCACACAGGCCGCACCAGCGTGCCAGCAGCGCCGTTCAACGAAGCCTGGCTGGTCATTGGTCGCCGCGGCGGCAAGAGCTTCACGATGGCGCTGGTGGCCGTCTATCTGGCGACCTTCCGGCAGTACCGCCAGCACCTGCAGCCGGGCGAGCGTGCAACCGTCGCGGTGCTGGCAGCCGACCGCAAACAGGCACGCGCGATCCTGCGTTACGTCCAAGGCCTGGTGAATGGGGTGCCGATGCTGAGGCGCATGGTCGAGCGCGAGCACGCCGAAGGCTTCGATCTCACCAACCAGGCCACCATCGAGATCACCACCGCATCAAGCCGGGCGACGCGCGGCTACACCTTCGCGGCAGTGCTGGCCGATGAGATCGCATTCTGGCCGACCGGCGATGACGTCGCCGACCCCGATGCCGAGATCCTCAACGCGGTACGTCCGGGCATGGCGACCATTCCCGGCGCCGTGCTGATCTGCGCCAGTTCACCCTATGCCCGCAAGGGCGAGCTGTGGAATGCCTTTGAGCGCTACCACGGCAAGGATGATGCCCCGGTACTGGTCTGGCAGGCCGAGACGAAGGCCATGAATCCGGCAATTCCCGACCAGGTGATCGCCGATGCCTACGAACGCGATCCGGCAAGCGCTGCGGCTGAGTACGGGGCGCAGTTCCGCACCGACGTTGAAGCATTCGTGAGGCGTGAGGTGCTGGCCGCCTGCACCGATGCCGAGGTGTTCGAGCGCCAGCGTGAGCGTGGCGTGGAATACCTGGCGTTCGTGGATCCGTCCGGCGGTTCGGCCGATAGCTTCACGCTCGCCATTGCCCACCGCGACGACAAGACCGGCCGGGCGATCCTGGACTGTGTTCGCGAGATCAGGCCGCCGTTCTCGCCGGAGCAGGCGACCCACGAGCTTGCAGCGGTCATCAAGGCCTGGGGCGTCCGATCCGTCCACGGCGACCGCTACGCCGGCGAGTGGCCGCGCGAGCAATTCCGCAAGCGTGACATTCAATACCGCGTCGCCGACCTGACCCGTTCCGAGCTGTACCTGGAGCTGTTGCCCGCCCTGAATTCGGGCCGGGTGCGGCTGTTGGACGACCGGCGCCTACACCAACAGCTGGTCGGCCTGGAGCGCCGAACCAGCCGAACCGGGCGCGATGCCATCGATCACCGTTCCGGCAGTCACGACGACGTTGCAAACGCCGCCGCCGGTGCATTGGTCACGGTTATTCGTGCGCAGCGCCGCCGTACCGCCACCACCACCGGCCACCTTGTTGGCCTGATTTGACTACCAACCGAAGGAGTAACTGATGAAAATCCCACTGAGTGTTCATGAAGCAAGCGTGACAAAGTTCCACGGCCGCGACCCGCGAACCGGGCACCCGGTAGCCGACGAGGCCATCGATGCCCTGGCGGCAAGCGTGGCAGGCGCGCGGTCGGCCGGCGAGGCGCTGACGGCATTCCGCACCACGACCCTGGCCGACACAACCCGAACCGGCGATGCCCGGCGCCTGGCGATCCGGAAACAGGCACTGCGCCTGGCCGAGTCACAGGGGCCGCGATTGGATGCGGCACGGCAGCGTGTCCAGGGCGACCTGGCGGCAATCGAGCGGGAGATTCACGCGCCACCGGCGATTGATGCCGGCCTGGCGGCAGAGATCCGCGCCGCGTTGCGCGGCATGGCCAAGGGCGACCGGGAAAAGCTCATCGGCGAAGCCATTGCCGCCAATGACGAGGAGCTGATGGCCGCATTGCTTCGCGGTCGCGGTTTCATGGTCGGGGCGAGTGAAGCCCGCCTGGCCGCCTGGCGCGATCAATGGCAGCGGGCGCACCGGCCACAAGCCTACGCCCGCCGGCAGCGGCTGCAGAATGCGATGGAAGCGCAGGACCGGGCCGGGCGGGCATTCCTTGGAATGGTTCGCGGTGCCATAGAGGAAGGCAAAACGCCGCAGGAACTGCAAGCCGCTGCGGAAGCGGCGAGCGAGATCGTTGAAAAAGGAGCAGCAGCATGAAGATGAAAGTGGATATCGAGAAGGCCATGGCCCGCCTGGAGACCCTGGCGCCGGAGTTCGCGGGCGATCCGCGCCAGTGCGAAGAATTCGACCCGCGCGATGCCGACATGTACCGGGAAGCCGAAGATGGCCGGTTCGTGCTGGATACCGAGAAGCAAGCCGACCTGCTGCGTGCCGGCCGGGCACTGCAACTGCAGGCCGAGAATGACCGGCTGCGCGAACAGGCAGAGCGCCGGACCGTGGTCGAGGATCTGCGCCGTGCGCTGGCGGGCTGCGGCGTGAATCGCGGCCTGGTCGATGCCGCGGCGGCGCTATTCATGACAACCCACCAATTCGCCATCGGGCCTGATGGCAAAGTGAGTGTGGTCGGGCGCGATGGCAGCACCGGCGATTGCCTGCAAGCTGCGGTGCGGTTCGTCGAGCGCGAGGAAAACAAGGCGATGAAGTCACGCGACACCGGGCCGGCCGACGACGGCGAGTTCACCCGGATGGTCCGGCAGCTGCAGCACTGAGGGATCGG
>CAZUZT010000245.1:0-2645 GCA_964624575.1 uncultured Rhodanobacteraceae bacterium
GACCTGGAAGCGCAGTTGAAGCAGGCCCGCGCCGATGGCGCCCGTACGATCCTGATCACCACCGACGGCGTGTTCTCGATGGACGGCTTCATCGCGCCGCTGGACCAGATCAGCGAGCTGGCCGAGCGCTACCAGGCGATGGTGCACATCGATGAAAGCCACGCCACCGGTTTCGTCGGCGCCACCGGCCGCGGTTCGGCCGAGATCCATGGTGTGCTCGAGCGCATGGACCTGATCACCAGCACCCTGGGCAAGGCCATGGGCGGCGCCATGGGCGGCTTCACCACCGGCCGCGCCGAAGTGATCGAGATGCTGCGCCAGCGTTCGCGGCCGTATCTGTTCTCCAACTCGCTGCCGCCGCATGTCGTGGCCGCCGGCAGCCAAGTGTTCCGGATGCTGTCACAGGCCGACGACCTGCGCCTGACACTGGCAGGGAATACCGCGTACTTCCGCCAGCGCATGACCGAGGCCGGTTTCGAGCTGCAACCGGGCGAGCACCCGATCGTGCCGGTGATGCTGCACGACGCGCCATTGGCACAGCGCTTTGCCGAACGCCTGCTGGAGGAGGGCATCTACGTGATCGGCTTCTTCTTCCCGGTGGTGCCCAAGGGTCAGGCGCGGATCCGTACCCAGATGAGCGCCGCGCATACCCGCCAGCAACTGGAGCAGGCGATTGAAGCCTTCATCCGGGTTGGTCGCGAACTCGACGTGATCGGCTGAGGACACGTCGTCAGGGCGGTTGCCTGCGCGCCCGCCTTGGCTTTTCCGGCCGGTAGGTCCGGTAGTGTCGGGCCCTTGGCCGGCTACAGGGTGCGCACGGTGTCGTCGGTCAGCTGGGACAGGAAGCGTTGGGCGCGATCGCGCTGGCCGTCATCGAAAGGATGCACGACCACGGCGCACTGACCCTGTTCCAGGGCATCGTTGACCTTGGCCAGCAGCGGCGTGTGATCGGGGCGCAAGGTCAACAGGCCGCCGGCGAGCAGGCCGGCGACGCCGCCAAATGCGACCAGCAACCCCGCCGCCCAAACCGCCTCGGACCGGATCAGCGCGGCCCCGGACAGATACGCCAGGGCAAACACCACCGCCCCAGCCGCCATGCCAAGCAGGCCCAGCCGGAAGTGCGAGATCAGCAGGGTGTGGAAGATGCGCCGGCCCTCGGGCTCCAGCTTGCGGCCGGGATGGCGATCGGCCGGGGTCAACACCAGTACCTGCGATGGCGACAAGGCCAGTGCCTGCTGGGTGCGTTGGGCCACCGCCCGGGCGGCGGCTTCATCGGCGAAGATGGCGGCGATCTTGCTGTCGGACCGTTCGCCGGTAAATACGGAAATCACGTTCATGGGCGGTGCCGCCCGGGATTGCCGGTCGGCGGGCTGCGGGAATGATGACCCGCAGCGTAGGCCCGTGGCGATCAACGCGGTGTGAGCCGGTGTCATGAACGCCCCCCGCACGCCCCCCGCACAACCGAATTCACCGGCATGCGGGCCGGCACCGTGTGAAACAAAAGCGGCGGTTGCCCGACCCCGCAGGATCAGGCGTGAATCGATCACTCGGCCAGGCTGGTGACCAGTTGGCGGATCCGGATGCCCAGATGCTCAGGCAGATAGGGCTCGGGCTTGCCGACGCCCCAGACCGGTCGCGGCCAGGCGGCATCATCCTTGCGTCGGCAGATGACGTGCACGTGCAGTTGCGGCACCTGGTTGCCCAGTGCAGCGATATTGAGCTTGTCGGTGCGGTACTGGCGCTGCAGCATGCGGCTGACTTTGCTGATCTCCACCAGCAGGGCGAGCTGGTCACGGTGGGCCAGGTCCACCAGCTCGGTGGCGAATGCCCGGCGCGGCACCAGCAGCAGCCACGGCCAGCGGACATCGTCGACCAGGCGCACCGACGACAGCGGCAGGTCGCAGACATGGTGGCTGTCGGCAATCAGTTGCGGATGCAGTTGGAAGCCGTGGCTGTCGGGTGCGTTCATGTCAGGTGGCTCCGGAAAAAATCCAGGGTGCGTGCCATGGCCTGCCGTGCAGCCGGGGCATTGAAGTCGGGGCGCTGGTCACAATTGAATCCATGACCGGCGTCATACAGGTGGATCTGTGCCTGCGGCAGGGCAGCGCGGTGCTTGTCGACATCGGCCGGTGGAATGTGGGCATCGTGGCGGCCAAAGTGCAGCATCAGGGGCGCCTGCGGCCGCTCACTGGCCAGCAGGGGTACGGTCCGGCCCCCGTAATAGCTGACTGCCGGCAAGCCCAGCCGGGTATTGGCCAGGAAGGCGACGGTGCCGCCCCAGCAGTAGCCGACAACACCGATGCGCCCGGCCGAGCTGATCGCCTCGGCGGCACTGGCCACAGCCGCCACGGCGCGATCCAATCCGGTTTCCGTGGCCAGCGCCAGTCCGGTATCCAGGCCGGCCCGGTCATAACCCAGTTCCACGCCGGTCTCGACATGGTCGAACAGGGCCGGGGCAATCGTGTCGAAGCCGTTGGCGGCAAACTGTCCGACGACATCGCGGATGTGGTCGTTGACGCCAAAGACCTCCTGGATCACGACCAGGCCCGCCAGCGGTGTGCCCTGCGGACGCATGCGCCAGGCGCCAATGCATTGGGTGCCGCCAGTGGCGATGTTCAGGTGCATGGGTTCCTCCCGTCTCGACG
>CAZUZT010000246.1:0-2615 GCA_964624575.1 uncultured Rhodanobacteraceae bacterium
ACCGAGGTGAACGAGGTGTGGCGGCGGTTGTCCGAATCAAACGGCGATTTGCGCACCAGCCGGTGCACGCCGGTTTCGGTCTTCAGCCAGCCGTAGGCGTAGTCGCCTTCGATGCGGATGGTGGCACTTTTGATGCCGGCCACTTCGCCGGCCGAAACCTCCAGCAGCTCGGCCTTCCAGCCGCGCGATTCGGCCCAGCGCAGGTACATGCGCAGCAGCATGTTGGCCCAGTCCTGCGATTCGGTGCCGCCGGCGCCGGACTGGATGTCGACGAAGGCGGGCAGGGCGTCGGTGTCATCACCGAACATGCGCTGGAATTCCAGCTCCTCGACATCGCGCCGGAGCGTGCCGATCTCATCGGGGATGCTGGCCAGGGTGTCCTCGTCGTCTTCCTCGGCAGCCAGTTCCAGCAGCTCGCGGGTATCGACAATGCCTGTTTGCAGCCGGTCCAGGCCGTTGACGATGTGATCCAGGCGGGAACGCTCGCGGCCCAGGTCCTGGGCCCGTTCCGGGTTGTCCCAGACGCCGGGATCTTCCAGTTCGCGATCGACTTCCTCGAGCCGTTCCTTCTTCACATCGTAGTCAAAGATACCCCCTCAGCGCGGTGATACGCGCCTTCAGGTCGGCCAGTTCGTTGAAATGCGGATTCAGTTCCATGACGGCAATCGCGTTGCAGGGAAAGCCGGCGATTGTAACGCGTGGCGGTGCCGGCCATGGCTCTGGCCTGGTGCTCAGCGCAGGCCGCGTTGCCGGCGGGTCAGGCCGGCGGCGGCGCTGCCGCCAGGGCGCGGCGGCTGCGCTGGATGCAGGTGACCAGGCACAGGGCAATGGCGATGGCGAGCACCGCGTTGAGCACGGAAACCGGCAACCAGTTCAGCGCCAGACCCAGGCCGATGGCACCGACCAGGAAAGCGCGGTCGCTCTTGCCCATCGGCCCGTCGTAGCGGCGTGCGGCGCCGATCATGGCGGCCAATACGCCGGTGAACTCGGTCAGCGCGGCGGCGAGTACGAACAGCCACACGGTGGTGGCACTGATGCCGGCGACGCCGAGCAGACTCAGGTACAGCGCGGCATCGGCAACGACATCACCGGTCTCGTTGAGATACGCGCCCAGGTTCGAGCGCTGGTTGAATTCCCGCGCGAGCATGCCGTCGATGGCGTTCAGGGCCATGCGCAGCAGCAACCACGATGGCAACAACAGGTACAGGCCGGGTTGCGCCGGTGCCCAGCGCCAGACCACGGCGGCGACCAGCAGCGAGACCACGGCGGCGGCGACGGTGACCTGGTTGGCGCTGACGCCGGCCGCGGCCAGGCGCCCGACCAGCGGCCGCAGCAGATCCTGGAGCCGGCCCTTCAGGGCGTAGATGCTCATCGGCGAAGTCTGCCGGCAGCGGGCCGGATCAACGGCCGAGTACCTGCTTCAGCGCATAGAGCACGCGGTCGACGTTCTCGACGCGGCTGCCGTGGCCCATCAGGCCGATGCGCCAGACTTTGCCGGCCAGCGGCCCCAGGCCGGCGCCGATCTCGATGTGATGCCGGTGCAGCAGTTCATCGCGCACGGCGGCCTCGTCTACGCCTTCGGGCACGGTGACGACATTGAGCTGCGGCAGGCGCCAACGCTCGTCGCCGAGCAGTTCCAGGTCCAGGGCTTCCAGACCGTCGCGCAGGCGGTGGTGGCTGTCCAGATGCCGGTCGAAAGCCGGTTCCAGGCCTTCTTCGCGCAGCATCAGCAGGGCTTCGTGCAGGCCGTAAAGCATGTTCACCGGCGCGGTGTGGTGGTAGCTGCGGCCGCCGCCGGCGCTGTCCTGCCAGTAATCCAGCACCAGGCCCAGATCAAGAAACCAGCTGCTGACCGGCGTGGTGCGTGCCCGCATCGCCGCCACCGCACGTTCGCCCAGGCTCAGCGGTGCCAGGCCCGGAGGCGCGGACAGGCATTTCTGCGAGCCCGAATAGATCGCGTCCACGCCCCAGGCATCGGTATCGACATTGATGCCGCCGACGCTGGTGACGGCATCGACGATGCTCAGCGCGCCGTGCTGGCGGGCCAGGGCGCACAGCACCTGGGCATCGGAGCGGGCACCGGTGGAGGTTTCGGCATGGACGAAGGCCAGCGCCTTGGCGCCGGGATGGGCCTTGAGCGCGGCCTCGGCCTTGTCCGGATCGACCGGCTGGCCGAAGTCGTCATCGACGATGATCGCGGTGCCACCCAGGCGGACCACGTTCTGGCGCATGCGCTCGCCGAACACGCCGTTGCGGCAGACGATGACCGTGTCGCCGGGTTCGACCAGGTTGGTGAATACCGCTTCCATGCCGGCCGAGCCGGGCCCGGAAATCGGCAGGGTGATGGCGTTGTCGGTGCACAGCGCCCACTGCAGCAGCGCCTTGACCTCGTCCATCATCACCACGAAACGCGGGTCCAGATGGCCGATGGTGGGTCGGGCCAGGGCATCGAGAACCCGCTGCGGCACCGGCGAGGGGCCGGGTCCGAGCAGGAGCACGTCGGGTGGGTTGAATGATTGCATCGCAAATCTCCGGGTCAGGCCTGGGATGCAGGCCCGATCCGGAGTCCAGGAGCCTGCGCGACAGAAGCCGTCCGGTCTGCAAAGCCGCCGGAC
>CAZUZT010000247.1:0-2608 GCA_964624575.1 uncultured Rhodanobacteraceae bacterium
CCGTCGTCGGAGACTTCGCAGGAGCCGTCCTTGAACAGGGTGATCTGGATCGTGCGGGCATGGCCGGCCAGGGCCTCATCGACGGCGTTGTCGATGACTTCCTGGGCCAAGTGGTTGGGGCGGGCAGTGTCGGTGTACATGCCGGGCCGGCGGCGGACCGGGTCCAGGCCGGACAGGACTTCGATGTCGGCGGCGTCGTAACGGCTCATTGGCAATCGTGCAGGAAGGCGGGAAAGGCAAGCCGGGCAGCATGGCAGGCGGCCGGGTCGGCAGGCAAGGGGCAGCCCCTTTCCAACGACACCTGAGTCTGGAAGGGCCGCGGTAATTGCAACGACAAGTGAGCCTGGAGGCGCGCGGCAGGCTGCTGCCTGCGCCAGCGTCGTGAGATTCAGCCGCCGCCGATGCGGACCAGGGTACGGCCGGTGGTCTTGCCCTCGAGCATGGCGTCGAATACCTGCGGCAAGTCATCGAGCGTGACCTCGTCGGCGGCGATCTGCTCCAGTTGCGGTGGTCGCCAGGGGCCGGCCAGGCGCTGCCACAGCTCGGTCCGGGTCGGGTAATCGGTGCTGCCTGCTGCAATGCCGAGCAGATTGATGCCACGCAGGATGAACGGCATCACCGTGGTGTGCAGCTCGTTGCCGCCGGCCATGCCGCAGGCGGCGATGTTGCCGCGCGGCTGGATCACCCGCGTCAGCCAGCCCAGGATTTCGTCGCCGACACAATCGATGGCGCCGGCCCAGCGCGCCGATTCCAGCGGCCGCATGCCCATGGTCAGGGTGTGCCGGTCCAGCACCGAACGCGCGCCCAGGGCGGTGAGCTCGTCCAGGCGCTCGAACTTACCGGACAGGGCGTGGGCTTCGTAACCGGCCGCGGTCAGCACCGAGATCGCCAGCATGCCGACGCCGCCGGTTGCACCGGTGACCAGGATCGGGCCGGCCTCCGGCGTCTGGCCGTTGTGCTCCATGCGCAGCAGGCACAGGGCGGCGGTGAAGCCGGCGGTGCCCAGGGCCATCGCCTGGCGCAGGTCAAGGCCCTCGGGCACGGCGATCAGGTCATCGGCGGGCAGGTTCAGGTACTCGGCGTAGCCGCCATCGCGGGTTTCGGACAGGCCGCCGCCGGTCATCAGCACGGCATCGCCGGGCGACCAGCGCGGATCGTCGGAACGCACGACATGGCCGGCGACATCGATGCCGCCGACCAGCGGGAACGAGCGCAGGATGCGGCCGTTGCCGGTGCCGGCCAGGGCATCCTTGTAGTTCACCGATGACCAGGCCACGCGAATGGTGACCGCGCCCGGCGACAGCGCCTTCAGGCCGGTTTCCTCGATACCGGCACGGTAGCCGCGGTCATCGTTGTGAATGCGGAAACAGCGAAAGGAAGCGGGAATATCCATGCCGTGGAGCATCGCCGATCCGCGGCCATGGGGCAACAATCACGCAGGGCAAGGGTGGCGCCGGCCGGATGCTGCGCCGATGTTCAAGCCGGCATTCCTACAATGGCCGGTCCACGGGCGCCGCCCGCGCCGCGTGCCTGGAGCCACAGCCCAAGGAGACCGGAATCCCATGCCTGATCGCCCGAACCCGAACCCATTGGCCGACACCGCCGCCAATCCCGTTGCCGATCCCCGCCAGCCGCAGCGGCTGCGCCTGCCACTGCGCTTCCGCCGCCTGCAGGTGCGGTCGAGCCGGCCGCTGACGCCGGCATTCATCCGCATCGAGCTGGCCGGCGAGGAGCTGGCCGGCTTCAACAGCCCGGGCTTTGACGACCATGCCAAGCTGTTCTTCCCGGACCCTGACAGCGGCCAACTGCGCCTGCCGACGATGACGCAGGCCGGCCCGGTGTGGCCGGACGGACCGCGGCCGATCGCCCGTGACTACACCCCGCGCCACCATGATCCGCAGGCCGGCACCCTGACCCTGGACTTCGTGCTGCACGAGGCCGGCCCGGCCACCGACTGGGCGCGCTCGGCCCGGCCCGGCGACTGGCTGGGCGTGGGCGGCCCGCGTGGTTCGATGCTGATCCCCACCGGCTACGACTGGCATCTGCTGGTCGGCGACGAAACCGCCCTGCCGGCGATCGCCCGGCGCCTTGAGGAATTGCCCGCCGACACCCACGCCATCGTCGTCGCCGAGGTCGACCGGCCCGGCGACGCGCCGCCGCTGGCCTCGCCGGCACGGCTGGATCTGCATTGGTGCCATCGCCAGGGCGCCGCCCCGGGTTTGTCGCCGCGCCTGCTGGCGGCAGTGCGGGCGCTGACGCTGCCCGCCGGTGACGGTTATGCCTGGGTTGCCTGTGAAAGCGGCCAGGCGCGGGCGCTGCGCCAGCACCTGACCGGCGAGCGCGGCCTGGACCCGCGCCGGGTCAAGGCCGCCGCCTACTGGCGTCTGGGCGCCGAAGCGGTGCACGAGCGCATCGGAGAGTAGGGCGCCGGTGCCGGGCGCCGCAGTCGGCCCGGCCGGTATGGTAAACAGATACAGGAACGGCGCGGCAGGACACCGCGCCGTTCTTCTTTTGCGCTGGTGGCGATCCGGCGTGTAGACGCCTGACCGCGCCGCTCAGTTGCCCTTGTGGATGGCGCGCTTGTCGACCGACAGGGCGGCTTCGTGCA
>CAZUZT010000248.1:0-2596 GCA_964624575.1 uncultured Rhodanobacteraceae bacterium
GATTTCGGCACCGCCCTGCGCCGCTTCCGCCGTGCCCAGAGCGTACGCCTCATCGCCCGCGACCTGCTCGGCCTGGATAGCGTCGCCGACACCCTGGCCGCCGCCAGCGAGCTGGCCGATACCTGCATCGGCTTGGCGCTGACCCGTGCCGTGGCGGCGATCAGCGCGCGGCATGGACCGTTGCTGACCGCCGACGGGCAGCCCTCGCTGCCGATCGTGTTCGCCCTGGGCAAACTGGGCGGCCACGAGCTGAATTTCTCCTCCGACGTGGACCTGGTGTTTGCCTACCGCGAAGGCGGCCCTGACAGCCAGGGTTCCCGGCCGCTGGCCGCCGATGCCTGGCACGCGCGGGTGGTGCAGCGGCTGGCCCAGTTGCTGGGCGAGATGACCGACGAAGGTTTCGTCTACCGGGTCGATCTGCGCCTGCGGCCGTTCGGGCGGTCCGGCCGTCTCAGCCTGCCGTTGTCGGCCATGGAGCTGTACTTCCAGCGCGAAGGCCGCGACTGGGAGCGCTATGCCTGGCAGAAGGCGCGCGTGGTGGCCGGCGATATTGCCGGCGGCGATGATTTCCTCAACACCCTGCGGCCCTTCGTTTATCGCCGCTACCTGGATTACAACGCCCTGGATGCGCTGCGCCAGATGAAGGCGCAGATCGATCTTGAAGTGCAACGCCAGGACCTGGCCGACGACATCAAGCTCGGCCCCGGCGGCATCCGCGAGATCGAGTTCCTGGTGCAGGTGGTGCAACTGGTGCGCGGCGGCCGCGAGCCGCTGCTGCGCCGGCGCGGCCTGCTGCCGGCCCTGGCCGCCTGCGCCGATGCCGGTTACATCGAGCCGCAGCGGGCGCAGATGCTGCGCCAGGCCTACCTGTTCCTGCGCCGGCTGGAAAACCGGCTGCAGATGTTTGCCGATGCCCAGACCCATGTCCTGCCGGACGCCGACGACCAGCGCGAGCGCATCGCCCGCGGCATGGGTTACGAGGGCTGGCCGGAGTTGCTGGCCAAGCTGGCGCACTGGCGGCACCAGGTCGGCGACGAGTTCAGCCAGGTGCTCGGTCCCGATCCGCAGGATTCGGCCACCGGCAGTGCCGAGGCCCTGCGCGCCCTGTGGCAATCCTTGGTCGAAGAGCGCATCGGCTCCGACCAGCTCGCCGAAGCCGGCATCCTCGTCGATGACATTTTGTATGAGCGTTTGCGCACCCTGGCCGGCAGCCCCGGCGTGCGCGCCCTGTCGGCACGCTCGCGGCGGCGCCTGGACCGACTGATGGCGGCCCTGCTCGGGCGCCTGCGCGAAGATCAGGACCAGCGCCTGCCGGCGTCGGCGGTGATCGACCTGCTGCAGGTGTTGCTGCGCCGCTCCAATTACCTGGCCCTGCTGGCGCAACAGCCGGCGGCCCTGCAACGCCTGCTGGAGCTGGCCCACGGCAGCCGCTGGCTGATCCGGCACCTGATCGAGCAGCCTTTGCTGCTGGACGATGTCTTTGATCCGCGCATGCCGCCGCCACCGGACCGCGAGGAGATCGCCCAACTGCTGTCACAGGCCGTGACCCGGGCCGGCGATGATCCCGAACAGGTGCTGGCCGCCCTGGCCGAAACCCGCGCCAGCCTTTATTTCCGCCTTGGCCTGGCGACCATCGACCGCAGCCAACCGGCGCCCGAGATCGCCGACCGGCTGGCGGCCATTGCCGAAGGCGTGGTGGGCCATGTCCTGGAGCTCGCGCTGGCCGATACCGCGCGCGTGCACGGCTGGCCGCCGGGTGCCGACCGCGACCGCCATGGCCTGGTGCTGGCCGGCTACGGCAGCCTGGGCGCGGCCGAGATGGGCTTCGCTTCCGACCTGGATCTGGTGTTCCTGTTCGAAGCCCGCCACGGCGAGGCCGAAACCGGCGGCCGCCAGCCGGTCGAAGGCCACCGTTTCTACGCCCGCGTGGTACAGAAGCTGATCGCCTACCTGGCGGTGCCGCTGCCCGGCGGCCGGTTGTACGAGATCGACCCGCGCCTGCGCCCCGATGGCGCCAAGGGCGGCCTGGTCACCAGCCTGGACAGTTGGGTTGCCTACCAGCAGCAGCGTGCCTGGACTTGGGAACAGCAGGCCCTGGTCCGCTCGCGCGCCATCGCCGGAGATCCCGAACTGACCGGCGGCTTTGCCGGTGCCCGCCGGGACTGGCTGTGCCAGCCGCGCGATGCCGCGCCGCTGGCCGATGCCGTGATGCAGATGCGCGCCCGCCTGCGCCAGGAACGCGACCGCTCACGCGCCGGCATGCTCGATCTCAAACAGGGCCGCGGCGGCCTGGTCGACCTGGAATTCATCCTGCAATACCTGGTGCTGGCTCATGCCCGCAGCTACCCGGAACTGGCCGGCAGCAGCAACACCCGACAATTGCTGGCCGTGCTCGCCGGCCTGGACCTGCTGCCCCCGTCCATGGCCGGGGAACTGGTGCAGGCCCACGATGTGCTGCTGCAGGCGGCCTTGGCCTGCACCCTGGATGACCGGCCCCGCATCGTCCCCCATCAAGGCGACGTGGTGGTCGCCACCACCGCCATCACCCGCGCCTGGCAACATCTGCTGCCCGAACCGTCCTGATTGCGCCGGCTGC
>CAZUZT010000249.1:0-2581 GCA_964624575.1 uncultured Rhodanobacteraceae bacterium
TCGTTGGCCAGGACGATGCGCCGGTGCCCGTTCAGCTGCGCCCGCAGCTGCTCGCCGGTCAGGAACAGCTCCTCGGGTGGCAGGATCGGCCGCACGGTGTCGTGGCGGCGGTTGTCGTAACGGTTGCCGGCCTGTTGCAAGGCTTGGTCGGCGGCTGCCGCGACATCACCGGTGAGCACCAGCAGGGCATCCTCGTCCAGGTAATCAAACAGGGTCTGGGTCTGCTCGAAGAACAGCGGCAGGTAGGATTCCAGGCCGGCCGGCACCAGGCCGTCCTTCAGGTCGATCAGCAGTTCGACCCGGCGCGGGTCGGCGTCGGGGAAGCGGTCGAAGAAGGCATCGCGGAAATTGCGCCGGGCCTGCTTGTCGAGCGGGTACTCGCGCCCGGGCAGGACATCGATGCGTTCCATCTTCACCGTCGAGCGCTGGTTTTCCGGGTCGAAGTGGCGGATCGAATCGACCGTGTCGTCGAGCAGTTCGATACGCACCGGCTCGCGCTGGCCCATGGCGAAGATGTCGATCAGCGCACCGCGCACGGCGAACTCGCCTGGCTCGTTGACCTGGGACACGTGCCGGTAGCCGGCATGGCCCAGCCGCTGCTGCTCGGCTTCCAGGTCGAGCCGGTCGCCGATCGCCACCTGCAGGCTGCGGCCGTGGATGTAGCTGCGCGGCGGCAGGCGCTGGATCAGGGTCGCCACCGGCAGCACCATGATGCCGCGGCGCATGCCGGGCAGGGCATTCAGGGCGGCGATGCGCTGGGAGACGATGCCCGGGTGCGGGGCGAACAGGTCGTAGGGCAGGATTTCCCAGTCCGGGAACTGGGCCACCGGCAGGTCGCCGGCAAATACCGCCAGGTCGGCGTCCAGCATCTGCGCCGAGGCCGGATCCGGGGTGATGACCAGCAGCGGGCCGGCGTGTTCGCGTGCGGTTTCGGCCAGGGCCAGGGCCAGCGAGGCGCCCGGCAGGGGGTGCACCCAGGCAACCTTCTGGCTGCTGTGCGGCAGGGGAAGGCGTGGTTTGATCATCAGGACTCGGTCTTGGAAACGGGGTGGCGGCCGCAGCCGCGGCGCGGGTCGCCGGCGCCTTGCCTGTCGGCGCCGGCGGAAACAGGCGCACCCGCAAACGGTGTCGAAGCACCGTGCGGGTGGGGCGGGCATTGTAACGCCGGCAACCGTGTCGGCCGGGCGATGGGCGCCGGGTTGTGAAGCCAGGGGCGTGCCGGCGGCCTGTCGCGCCGGCAATAGAAACGACAACGGGGCCGATCCGGCCCCGTTGTCAAATTGTGCGGGTTGTGGCTGCGGGTCAGCGTTGGCCGCCCCGGCCGACGATGATCATGTCGCGGTTGCGCTCGACCGTGGCAAGGCCGATGCCCTTGACGTTGGCCAGGTCCTCGACCTGCAGGAACGGTCCGTTGGCTTCCCGGTACTCGATGATCGCCTCGGCCTTGGCGGTGCCGACACCGTGCAACTGGGTCAGTTCTTCGGCATCGGCGTAGTTGATGTTCACCGGCTCGGCGGCAAAGGCGACGGCGGCAAAGGCGAACAGGACAGCAGCAAACAGGCTCTTGAACAGGTTCATGTCGGTTTCTCCGTTACGTGTGTCATGCGGTTGGTTGATCTGCGATGCCGGTGTGGTGGCCGACATGGACAGATTAGGCAGCGGCCGGCCTGGCGCCCATCGGCGCCGGCCCGGTTGCCGGCTCGGAGCGATGGCCGCCGCCGGCTGGGAAAATCGCCAGCAGACGGTCGCGGGCCAGGGCTGCCGCGCGCGGCCATCAAGGCGCCTGCTTGCTACCATGGCCGCGGTTTGATGGAGGATGCGGATGGCCACAGATGCGCGTAGCGGTGCCGGCGTTGGCCTGGCACTGGTTCTGGTTGTGACCGGTGCCATGCCGGCCGGGTTGCTGGCCGCCGGCCAGGCCGCTGCCGGCAGGTCGGCCGGGCCGGCAAGTCAGGCCAGCGCGCCGCAGGTCCGGAGCGATGGCCGGCAGGCACCGGCCTGGACGCCGCCGGCTTCGGTGGCGGTCGAATACGCGCCCCGGCCGGCGGCATCGGCTAAAGCAGGCCCGGTGTTCAAGGACCGGGTGGGCTGGGATCCGGCGCGGATGCAGCGCAAGCAGCAGGCCGACGGCACGGTGGTGATCGACCTGGGTGGCCAGGGCCGGCAATTCACCCGCTGGAGCGTGGACGAGAACGGTGTCGGCGCCCTGCATTGCGATTCGCGCCTGGAAGCGGCCAGCATGAAACGTGCGCTTCGGCCGGGTGATTCCCGCCCGGTGCCGCAGCCGGCTCCGCTGCGATGAGCCGGCCGGGTGCCGCCGCCTTCCGGCCGGCGCGTGCCGGGCATCGGCGTTGTCTGGCCCTGCTGGCCGGGCTGGCGATACTGGTCGCAGCCGGGCCGGGACAGGCCGCAGACATGCCTGCGGCGGCCGGGTCCGCCCAGGCGCCATCAGCAATGGCCGGGCCAGCAGCCGCGGCCGCCGGTACACACGTCACCCTGGTGGTCACCGATCCACCCGGGCAGGGGTTCAATGATGGCCGGCCGGCCGATCCGGGTGCCGGTGACAACCAGGCCGCCACCC
>CAZUZT010000250.1:0-2567 GCA_964624575.1 uncultured Rhodanobacteraceae bacterium
CCCGCTGTCCGGCTACGTAGTCGCCGCCAGTTACATAATAAACATTATGCGAAGTAGTTCCGTTCGCTGATCGGGTCACTAGCTGAACGCTGCTGGATAGCGCATACCTGGATGCTCCGCGGCAGCACTCTTGATGCTCTTAGCCAGCATAGTTGGATGTACAACGGTGCAAGCCCGCACGCTTAAAGTCCCCTCATTATGGGATGGCGGATGTGCAGGCCGCGCGGAGGTCATGGCATGGCCCACGGTTGTGATGGCATCGTCCCCTGGAGTGCCTTGCACTGCCGGCGGCTTGGGTAGAATCCCCGGCCATGAACCAGGATGCCCTGATGCGGGCGCGGCAAGCCTATGCCGGCCGCGACTTTCCCCAGGTATTGGCGTTGCTGCAGCCGTTGACCCTGGCCGCAGACTGCCCTGAACCGGTGCTGGCGATGGCCGCCAATGCCGCGCTGCTGTGCGAGCGCTACCCCCAGGCGGTGGAGTTGCTGTTGCGCCTGCGCCACCTGCAGCCGGGCAATGCCAGCTATGCCCGCATCACCGCCCAAGCCTACAACCGTATCGGCGTACAGGCACGTCGACAGCGGCAATCACAGGCCGCTGAAGAGGCATTGCTGGCGGCGCTGGAACAGTGGCCGGATCATCCGGATTCACTGTTCAACCTCGCGGCGTTGCGTGGCGAGTGCCGCCTATATGAGCTTGCCCTACCCCTGTGGCAACGCTTGCATGCCCTGGCACCGGATGACCACGATGTCAACCGTGAACTGGTCATCAGTCTTGGCCATAACGGTCGCTACGAAGCCGCAGCGCAATTGTTCGACCAGCTTCCCGAACCGCCGACTGATGCAGCCGAATCCGGCATCGTGCATGCCCAGGCTGCCGCCTGGGCCGGATATACGGGGAAGGTCGATGCCTTGCTGGCGCACGTGCAGCTCAAGCCGGAAAACCTGTCAGCGCTGACGACGCTGGCCGATCACCTGCTTCATGCTGGCCAGACCGGCCCGGCAGCTCATGTCCAGGAACGGATTCTGCAGATCCATGACCACGGATGCCTGTCTCCCGGGCTGCAGGCACTGTTCTACAAGCATCTGATGATTGCGCCGGTGTCCGCCGACCGGGCCATGGTCGATCTGCAGCTGCAGCGCTACCGCCAGGGGCTGGACGCCGTGACCGGTGAGCTGGCCGGGATTGCCAGTGATCCACGCTGCCAGAAGCGGTTGCAACAGCTGGCCTACAACAACTTCTACGTGGCCTATCAACACAGCAACGGCCGCCTGGATCGCGATCTGCAGCACCGGCTCGGTCGGATAATGTCGGAAACCGCGCCGGGATTCGCCGGCCCCAATTACTGTCCCGCCCGGCCGCGGACCCGCCCTGGCCCCTGTCGTATCGGCCTGGTGTCGGCTCATTTCCGCCGCTGCACAGCCGGGCGTTACTTCGGCTCCTGGATCAGAATGCTGCGCGACGCCGGGCACGAGGTACAGATGTTCCAGCTTGGCCCGGACTTCGATGACTACACCGAGTTGCTCGGGCGATCTGCGACACGCATGCACAAAATTGACGGCGATGCCGATGTTCTGGCCGATGCCCTGATGCACGCGCAATGCGACGTACTGATCTACCCCGAATTGGGGATGGACAAACGCCTGATCCCGCTGGCCGCCCTGCGCCTGGCACCCCGGCAGGCCTGCGCCTGGGGTCATCCGGTCACCTCGGGGCTGCCAACGATGGATGCCTATTTCAGCTGTGCGGACATGGAGCCCGCCGCGGCCGATGGGCACTACACGGAAACCTTGCTGCTGCTGCCGGGCCTGGGCACCGATTACCAGCGCCCGAAAACACCTCCACCCATCAGCCGCGCAGAATTGGGGTTGCCACCGGAAGGCCGGCTGTACTTCCTGCCGCACACGCCGCACAAAATGCACGTGGACAGTGATGCCATCTGGGCCGCCATTGCTGCAAGCGACCCCGAAGCGGTGCTGATCGTCTTTCGCGGCAGCTCCCCTTCCCTGCTGAAACCGCTGCGGGATCGGTTGCATCGAGCCCTGCACCAGGCCGGTGCCGACCCCATGCGGCAGCTGTGCATCCTGCCAGTGACTTCACACGAGCGCTTTCTGCAAATCGCCCAGGCCTGCGATGTCATGGTCGACACGCTGCACTGGTCCGGCGGAAATTCAACGATCGATGCCCTGCTCTGCGGCCTGCCGGTGCTGACCTGCGAAGGCGCGGTGATGCGTGCCCGCCAGTCGGCGGCCATGCTGCGCCGGATCGGGCTGCCGGAGTTGATCGTGGCCGATGCCGACCAGCTCGCGCCGGCGGCCGTTGCCCTGGCTCGGGACAGTTCCCGCCGGCAGGCGCTGTCACGCCATATTCTGGAACATCTGCCGGAGCTGTTTGATGCCAGCGGCGTGGCCCAGGCACTGGCCGGCCACGTGGACCGGCTGCTGCACGACTGGCCCGGGCGGGCCGGGCAGACAGACGGCCGAATCTGACTATCCGGCCGGCGCCACGGGCTAGCGGTAGTACGGCTGCTCGCCGGTGGCGTGGTCGGTGGCGTCGCGTACCGAGGT
>CAZUZT010000251.1:0-2548 GCA_964624575.1 uncultured Rhodanobacteraceae bacterium
ACCTCGGTACGCGACGCCACCGACCACGCCACCGGCGAGCAGCCGTACTACCGCTGAGATCGTTGGCTTCTCCAGCTTCCGTCGGGCCTGCCGACACGATCTTTGGGCCCGTCACGGGGTGCCTGCCCTGGCGCCAGCGTCGGCGGCGATCAGCCCGTTGCGTCGGCCCGATCGGGCCAGTCGTGCAACAGCCGGTCGACGTGGGCGGTGAGCGCCTGCGCCACGCCGGTGGCATCAAACAACGCCGGCAGATGCTCCCGAATATGGCGGGACAACGCCTGCTGGCGTGATGTGTCCTGAGCCAAGGTGACGGCCGCCGACGCGAGCTGGCTGGCATCGTCCACGATCAGTTCGGGCAGCTCGACCCGGCGCAGCATGGCTGCCGACTGGCGGGCCCGCATCACCGCACCTTCGCAGGTCAGCACCGGCAAACCACACAGCAAGGCATCAATGGTGCTGTTGCCACCGGACCAGTGCACGGTGTCGACCATCACATCGCAGGCTTGGGTGATCTGCAGGAAGCGGCTGCGGTCGACCATGGACAGCATCAGCAACTGTCGTTGCGGATCGGCTCCGGCTGCAGTCAGGGCCCGGCCCAACCGGGCTTGCAAGGGGCCGGCCAGTGCCGGTGACGCGCCGCGAAACAGCACCAGGACAGCTTCCGGGTCCGCGGCCGCAATCGACGCCCAGACAGCATCGGAATCGACATGGAGCTTGTACGGTGCGTGCGGCACCAGGTAAAGGCGTGCCTTCTCCGGCAGGCCCAACGTGCGGCGATCAACCGGCTCAGGCAGGGTCGGGCGGTGGTAATCGGTCCCCAGGCCGGGCAACGGCAGCAGGGTCTCGGTATAGAAGTCCGCGGCACCGGTGGGCTCCATGTCGGCACAGGTGAACCAGGCATCGATGGTGGGCAATCCGGTGGTCACCGGGTGACCCCAGGCGCAGGCCTGACGAGGTGCAAGACGCAAGGCCGCCAGGGGCAGCAGCCGGCGGTCCATGCCCAGCTCGGGGTAGATCAGCAGATCACACTGGCTGTCAGCGACTTCACTGGCCATCTCTTCCAGTGAGCCGGACAGGATATGCACCTGTTGCGCGCGTTCGGCCAGAGCATGGGTCAGGTCATCGCTGAGTGGTCCGACCTGGAACAGCTGAACGTCATGACCGGCATCGGCCAGCATGCCGACCCAGCTGCCGAAGTAACTGCCCACGGTGCACAGGCGCCAATGCGAGGAAACCAATCCGATCCGCGCCCGCCGTCCACCGGCACGGTTCGGTCGGACAGGGGCCGGCCGATACCAGGAAGGAGCAAATCGCGACGCAGCACGTGCCAACAAGGAGCCCAGACGGGCCTGCAGCAGGCGGTCACGGCGGCCATCACTGTGCTGATAGGCCAGGAAGAAATTGTCACTGGCCAGCTGCGACAGTCGTCGCTGGCAACGTGGATCATCCATGAGCTGCTGGAAGCCGGTCCCGAGCCGCTCCAGGCCCAGGGCATACCGTTCCAGTTGCCGGCCGCATGAGTACGGGTCGTTGCTGACCGGTGCCAGCAGCAGGTGGCGCTTGTAGAGGGCGCGCATTCCCGGTGCCCGGCGTCCCTCGTCGAGCACGGCGACCAGACGGTCATACACGGCCGTGGCAGTTTCCGTGTCGCCGGCCTGCTCGAGTTCCTCGGCCAGCTGAAACAGCAGCCGGGAATGGTCCGACTGCAGCGGCAGCTGCGCGAGCAGTCCGGGTATGCCGTCGGCAGCTCCTGCCCACGCCATCGCCCGGGCGTGCAGCAGCCTGGGCAGCGCCTGTTCCGGCAGTGGAATCCCGGCCAGGACTTCGGCGGCGGTCGATGTCTGACCGTTCTGACCCAGACAGATCGCCAGTTCGCGACCGACATCGTGATCTGCGGGGGTCAGTGCATGCAGGCGGCGCCAGAGGGGCAGGGCGGGCCCATGCAGCCCACGCTCACTGTGGAGGGCAGCGAGATTGAACAGGGCTTCGGGATGCTCCGGATCGTGTTCAAGCGCGGCGGTCAGCGCGTTTTCAGCCGCTGCGTTCTGGCCTTGGCGCCGCGCCCGCACGCCGATGCGGTTGTAGGCCTGGGCGGTGATGCGGGCATAGCCGGCATTGCCAGGCTGCAGGCGGCGCAGGCGCAACAGCAGGTCCACCGCCTCGGGGTAGCGTTCGCACAACAGGGCGGCATTGGCGGCCATCGCCAGCACCGGCTCGGTGCAGCCGGCGGCCCGGGTCAGAGGCTGCAGCAAAGCCAGTACCTGGGGGAAGTCGCGGCGGGCATAGGCTAGCCGCGCCTGCATCAGGGCATCTTGAGTCATGGCCGGCGATTCTACCCAAGGCATCGGTGGCGCAGGGTTCTGGATCTGGATCTGTGGCTGGCTAATGCCGCTGACAGCAAGCCGCAGCCGGTGACATGCAAACTGGTGAGCCTCAGTGCGCCGTCGAGCATTGAACCGTGCTTTCTGTGCTGGGTTGCTGGGTCGATACATCACTTCGCATAATGTTTATTATGTAACTGGCGGCGACTACGTAGCCGGACAGCGGG
>CAZUZT010000252.1:0-2545 GCA_964624575.1 uncultured Rhodanobacteraceae bacterium
GGGCGAATATGAAGTCTGTGATTGTCTTGTTGTGCCTGCTGCTGGCCGGCCCGGTGGCCGCCATGCATGTGTTCGTGGAAGCCGATGCCAGCCATACCGCGGTGGCGGATGGACCGTGGTTCGATCCGGCGACCTGGCAACCCGGAGTGCCGGGCGAGGGCGCCATCGCCCATATCCCGGCCGGGTTGAACGTTACCTACGCCGGTCACAGCAACGCCGGGTTGCGCGGCCTGCTGATCGACGGCCAGCTGCATTTCGACCCGCAGCAGTCCAGCACCCTGTGGGTGGATACCATCGAGGTCGGGATGGCCGGCGAGCTGCTGATCGGTACCGTGGCGGCACCGGTGCGGCCGGACGCGCTGGTGCGGATCGGGTTCACTTCCGACACCGATATCGACATTGACTTCGATCCCCAGTTGCTGGGTCGCGGACTGCTTGCGCATGGCGTCGTGCATGTCCACGGCGCGCGCAAGACCGTGCACGGCAAGGTGGCGGTGGATCCGCTGGCCGGGGACACCAGCCTGCAGATGAGGCAGGCGCCCGAGGGCTGGCAGGTCGGCGACACCCTGGTGCTGACCGGCACGCGATATTCAGGCTGGAAATGGGATGGCTCGATCAGCGCCGTGCGTTACTACGGCACCCAGGACGAGGTGCTCACGGTGACCTCGATCGATGGCGCGAGCATCGGCTTCACTCCACCACTGGAATACGACCACCTCACCCCGCGGCCGGACCTCAAGGCCTCGGTCGCCAACTTCAGCCGCAACGTGCGCTTTGAAACCGAAGATGGTGAAACCGCGCCGATCCACCGGCGTGGCCACGTGATGCTGATGCACCATACCGATTACGACGTGCGCTACGCGCAGTTCCAGCACCTGGGCCGTACCGACAAATCCATCGCCAGTTTCGACCCCGACCAGTTGCCGGGCCTGACGCCGACCAGCAACATCCGCACCCGCTATCCAATGCACCTGCACTTCACCGGCCTGAACGAGCCGGACAAGCCGGCGATGGTGATCGGCAATGCGGTGTTCAACAGCCCCGGCTGGGGTTTTGTCCACCACGCCAGCAATGCGATCTTCGACGACAACGCCAGCTTCGACACCCATGGTGCCGGCTTCGTGGCGGAAACCGGCGACGAGGTCGGTTCGTGGACGCGCAACATCGCGATCAAGGCCGAGGGCAACTCCTCGTTCAATCCGAAAAACGGCAATGATCCGAATAATTTCGACATCGGACGCAGTGGCGCCGGTTTCTGGTTCCAGGGACGGATGGTGCGCAACGTCGGCAACGTCGCTGCCAGCGTCAACCATGGCTACGTCTACCTGCACCGGGGTTCGCGCATGCGGACGTTCCCGCATACCCTGTTCCCCATGGGTGATGTGCTGCGGCGCTCGCGGGCGGTATCGCCGGACCATCCGCCGATCCTGAACTTCCACGACAACGAGGCCTTCGCCAGCACGGTGGGCATTTACGTGGTCAAGGCCAATCCCAATCAGCTCCATGACATCCACACCCACATTTCCGATTTCCGTGCCTGGGAAGTGCGTGCCGGGGCGGCGATGGAGTACACCTCGCACTATCTGCTGGAGGACATCGACGTCATCGGCAACACGCCCGAGCCGTTCCGGCAGCCGGCGTTCGGCATCGAGTTCGGCAGAAACGCCACCGACATGGTGGTGCGTGGCGCGCACATCGCCGACATGCCAACGGGCGTGATCCTGAGCAAGGATTTCACCACCAACGATCCGGTGACGAAGAAGCAGTACGTCACCATCGATATCGACTTCGACAACGTGCCCGAGCAATACCGGCACCTGGACACCAGTGTCGACCAGGTCCTGACCAGCGCCGATCTGGTGCCGGAGCGCTTCGATATCGAGCTCAACGACGGACAGATGCTGGAATACAACGACCCGGGTACCGGCGGCCATGTCGAGTTGCCATTCATCGGCAGCAAGACCGACAGCATCGGCAGCCAGCCGATACCGGCCGGCACCGACTGGCTCGGCGTGCCGGCCCGGGAAATGATCTACAACGTCTCCAACGACGGCTACTACCGCACCGCCGACAACGTGCCCTATGCCATCGTGCCGCAGTATTTCACCAGCCGTGCCGAAGGCATCGTCCACAAGTACGGCCTGCTGGTGCGTCTGGGCCCGGCCGTGGAAACGCAACTGGGCTACCAGCACAGCGCCTGGCGCAATGCCTTCCAGCGTGGCGTTCTCGATCTGGACAGCCAGCCGCCGCTGGCCGTTGATGATGCCGTCATCGTTGCGCGCAATGGCGAGGTGATCATCGATGTGCTGGCCAACGACAGCGATCCGGATGGCGACGCGCTGGAAATCGATGGCTTCATGCCGCCCCGGCACGGCCTGGCCTGGGTGACCGCCGATGGCCGCATCGGTTACCGGCCCGATCCGGAGTTCACCGGTGCCGACCGCTTCCGTTACTGGGCCACCGACCGCCAGGGCCATTTCAGCCCGGCGACGGTGACGGTGACCGTGAGTGGCGAGATGATCTTCAGCAACGGCTTTGAAATGCC
>CAZUZT010000253.1:0-2520 GCA_964624575.1 uncultured Rhodanobacteraceae bacterium
GTTGCCAGAACGTGTCGATGATTCCGGGATCCATAGACATGCGCCAGACCGCCTCCGTCTACCTCAAGAAGCTGGCCGATCCGGGCATGCTGAGGGTGGGGCGCGAGAAGCTGTTCCTGCATGCCAATTTCGTTCGCCTGCTGACCAGCGACGGCCACCCCGTTCTGCCGTATGGCCGCACCGCAAGCCGGAAAGATTGAGCCATGACCGACACCCATCCCGCCAGGTTCAACAAGCTGGCCACCCTGCTCAAGGAGCTGTTCCAGCTCGACCCGCCCGACGAGCATTCGGGAATCTGAAGTAGAACGGCACGTACTCATCTTCACAGGCTGCCGGACCAAACCACGACGGCCGCCCGGGCGGGGCACGGCCGGCCGGTTCCTTGATCCTCTACCGCCCCTGTGTTACATGGGATGCAACGTGTTCCGGTGTCCTTGGTGTGATTGATCCTGATGGTTTTCGTCCCAATGTCGGCATTGTCCTGAGCAATCGGCTCGGGCAGGTGTTCTGGGCGCGCCGGATCCGGCGTGATGGCTGGCAGTTCCCGCAAGGTGGCATGAACACCGATGAGACGCCGATCGAGGCGATGTACCGGGAGCTGCAGGAAGAGACCGGTCTGGACGGCGCGAGCATCGAAGTCCTGGGTTCCACGGCCGGCTGGTTGCGCTACCGGTTGCCGCACCGCCATGTCGGGCGGCGGCCGGGGCCGACCTGCATCGGCCAGAAGCAGGTGTGGTTCCTGTTGCGCTTGCTCGGCGACGAGGACGAGGTCTGCCTGGACCGTTGCGGCGCGCCGGAGTTCGATCGCTGGCGCTGGGTGGATTACTGGTATCCGCTGGATCACGTGGTGCATTTCAAGCGCAGTGTCTATGCCCGCGCCTTGTCGCAGTTGGCGCCGCTGGCCGGTGTGCCGGTGGACCCGGGCGTAAAGCGCTGGCTGTCGGATCGGCGGGACGGCCGCGCGCGTGCGGCGACGGCTCGCCGGTACGCCTCGGGCGTGTGAACCCGGCGCCGTCCGGCGCCCGTTAACCTGATATCGACGCCTGTTTCCAGGCGCGCGGCAGCACGGCAGCGGCAGCGGCGCCGGTGCCGGTGCCGAAGGCCGGTCGGCGGCGGATCACCCGTGGCCGTGCGTGGAAGCTGGTGGGCCGGGTCAGCGGTCAGCGTCGGCTCGGTGTGCGGAACGGCGCGCATGGCTGGCCATCCTGATCACGGTTGACATTCATTCTCATTCGCGTTCAAATGCGATCACTCTCTGTGACGATGTGATCGATCCATGTATGTGTGTATTTGCACGGGTGTGACTGACCGCGCTGTCCGGCAGGCGGCCGCCGAGGGCGTGCGATGCCTTGCCGAGCTGTCGATGCGGACCGGTTGCGGCACCTGCTGCGGCAGCTGTGTGGCCATGGCCGAGGAGCTGTTGCAGGAAGCCAGCGCCGCCTGTGACCAGTTGACGGCCGCGCCGCAGGCGGCCTGAGATTTCTTGGTGGGCCGGCCCAGCGGCAAGCGTCGGGTTCGATTTTTACCTGGCGCCTTGAGCGCACGCGGCGGGTCCCGGCTTGCCGCAACCGCACCATCGCTACCCTTCGTCCATTCAGTCGCGCGCGCCGTCAGGTCGGCCGGCCATTGCCGCGTCTCCGGCATCGTGTCAAGGCTGGGCGGACGCGCGCGACAAGCAACAAGCATCCCAGCTTCCGGCCAAGTGCAGCTCATTCCCATTCCCGTTCAATCGCACCGGCGCGGTTCCGGCTAGGCTTTGGGCTTTGCCGTGCGACGATCAACGGAGGGTTGTGATGAAAGGTGATGCCAAGGTCATCGGTTTTTTGAACAAGGCGCTGTACAACGAGCTCACCGCCATCAACCAGTACTTTCTGCATGCGCGCATGTTCAAGAACTGGGGGCTGAAGGCGTTGGCCGAGCACGAGTACGAGGCATCGATCGATGAGATGAAGCACGCCGACAAGCTCATCGAGCGCATCCTGTTCCTGGAGGGGCTGCCCAACCTGCAGAACCTGGGCAAGTTGCTGATCGGCGAGAACCCGGTCGAGGCCTTGCGTTGCGATCTGGATCTGGAGCTGGCCGGCATCCCCGATCTGCGCGAGGGCATCGCCCATTGCGAGCAGGTCGGCGACTATGTCAGTCGGCAACTGCTCACCGATATCCTGGACGATGAAGAAGAACATGTGGACTGGATCCAGACCCAGTTGGACCTGGTCGAGCAGGTTGGTTTGGCCAACTGGCTGCAGGCGCAGATGGATGATTGAGGCGCCCGGCGGCGTTCGTGTCTGCCGCGCCCGCCCTTGACCTGCCCGGCGCCAGCAGGCTAAATCGCCGGTTGTTCCGCGTCGTACCCGTCCATGCAACCACATGCCCTACCGCCCGCCCCGGCGCTGCGCATCGTCGATCCCCGGCGAGTGCGGCGCCAACGCCTGTTGCTGGCCCTGTGCTGGCTGATCACGGTGCTGCTGGCCTGGCTGGTTGGGCGTTACTGGATCTTTCCCAGCCTGGACGGCCCCCAGG
>CAZUZT010000254.1:0-2518 GCA_964624575.1 uncultured Rhodanobacteraceae bacterium
GATCATGGTTTCATTGAGATCCACACGCTTGATCTCGACGTTGGCGACCTTGATCCCCCAGGCGTCAGTCTGGGCATCCAGGATGCGCTGGATTTCGTGGTTGAGCTTCTCGCGTTCGCTGAGCATCTCGTCCAGATCATGCTGGCCAAGCACCGAGCGCAGGGTGGTCTGGGCCAGCTGACTGGTCGCATCCAGATACTGCTCGACGTTGATGATCGCCTTCTGCGGATCGATCACCCGGAAATACAGCACGGCATTGACCCGTACCGAGACGTTGTCCTTTGAAATCAGGTCCTGCTCCGGCACATCCATGGCGACGGTGCGCAGATCGACCCGTTCCATGGTCTGGAGGCCGGGGATCAGGATGATCAGGCCCGGACCCTTGACCTTCCAGAACCGGCCCAGCTGGAACACCACGCCGCGCTCGTACTCGCGCAGGATCTTGATCGCCTGGAACAGCACGAAGGCGAGGAAGACGATGACCGGCAGGATGATGGAAATATAGTCGAACATCACGAACACTCCTGATCAGGGCGGATGGAAACGGTGCCCGGGATGATGGCTGCCGGCCGCCGCCGGATCGGGCGCGGCCGGGGATTCCAGGGGTTGCACGACCAGGACCAGGCCCTCCAGCGCCACGACCCTGACCGCCTGGCCGCCAAGTACCGGTTCGCCGCTGTCGGCCTGCCAGTCTTCGCCCCGGATGCGCACCCGGCCGCGGCCGTGGAAGGGTGCCAGCGCAACCGCCTGCTGGCCGACCAATTCATGCTTGCCGGTGGTCACCGGCCTTCGCCTGGCCGCCAGGGCCAGATACATCACGGCCATGAACGCCAGGCCGCTGATGGCCGCCATCGATCCGATCATCGCCACCGGCACTCCAAATCCAGGCACATCGGTATCAAACAGCATGATCGAACCGAACACCAGCGCGACCAGGCCGCCGATGCCCATGACCCCGAAACTGGGCAGGAACATCTCGGCCGTGATCAGGGCGATACCCAGGATGATCAGGGTCACGCCGACATAGTTCACCGGCAGTACCTGCAAGGCATACAGGGCCAGCAGCAGGGAAATGGCGCCGATCACGCCAGGCACCAGGACACCGGGGTTGTAGCCTTCGAAGATCAACCCGTACAGACCGATCATCAACAGGAAATACGCCACCCCCGGATCGGTGATCGTGGCCAGCAGGCGATTGCGCCAGTCCGGAACCACCGGCACCACCTCGGCGCCGGCGGTGGCCAAGGTCAGCCCACCCTGCTCCAGGGTCAGCTCCAGGCCGTCGACCTGGGCCAGCAGGTGCTCGACATTGTCGGCGATGTATTCGATCACCCCCCGCTCCAGCGCCTGGCTGGAGGTCAGCGTGGCGGCGTCGCGTACGGCGGCCTCGGCGAATTCTGTGTCGCGGCCGCGGCGCTCTGCCAGGCCGCGCAGATAGGCCACGGAATCATTGACCACCTTGCGCTCCATCGCCGAGCCGCCGCCTGTCTTGTCGGCGCCCTCTGCGTCATCCGCCTCCCCGTCGGAGGGTTCCGGCTGTCCGCCGCCGCCACCGGCATCGCCGCCGCTGATCGACACCGGCGTGGCCGCGCCCAGCGAGGTCGCCGGTGCCATGGCGGCAACATGGGTGGCATACAAAATGTAGGTGCCGGCGCTCGCGGCACGGGCCCCTTCCGGCGCGACATAGCCGATCACCGGCACCGGAGAGGCCAGGATCGCCTGGTTGATATCCCGGGTGGCGGCATCCAGGCCGCCGGGAGTGTCAATGCGCAGGACCACGGCCATGGCCCCGTCCTGTGCCGCATCGTCCAGGCCGCGGCGGACATAATCGGTGGTCGCCGGGCCGATACCGCCCTTGATCTCCATCAGCATCACCCGCGATCCGGAATTGTCCTGTCCGGAAAGGAATCCAGACAGCAGCAACAGACCGAACAGGCAGGCGATGGCAGACAGGCGGCGCATGGTCGTGAGTGTATAGCCTCCGCCAGAAAGGGCATCGTGAAAGTATCGGCAGCGCCACAAGCCGGCGGCGGAGTGCGTGTTCATCAGCGCCAGGCAAGCACCGCTCTGCAAGACGCATGCATCGTCACGTAACCGTCGGCCGGGAAGTCCCGCTGCCGCCGCAGCGTGGCCATGGCCGCTTCCGGCCGCAATTTCCGTTTGTTGCTACAGGCCACCGGCGCGCCATACTGCGCTGGTGCCGGTTCCATGCAGCCGCTGACGGGTGTCTTTCGGAACCGGCGCTGGCGGGCTCCGAACGGCGCTGCGAGCCGCGTGCTGTCCTACCAACCCTTATAGAGAGAACTGCGATGAAACCACGTTCCCTGGCTTTAATCCTTGCCCTGGCCCTGCCGACTGCGGCGATGGCCGACGCCCGCATCGAATTCAGTGCCACCGAGGGTGGCGGCGCCGATCTGCAGTCATTCCAGATCGGCCACGGCAAGATGCGCAGCGATGTCGAGGGCAACCTCAGCGTGCTGCTGGATCCCGGCGCCGGCACCATGACCATGATCGACCA
>CAZUZT010000255.1:0-2511 GCA_964624575.1 uncultured Rhodanobacteraceae bacterium
AGGCCTGGCAGTGGTACTACCGGGTCGTCGGCGAGGAGCGCTGCCCGATCGTCGACACCTGGTGGCAGACCGAAACCGGCGGCATCCTGATCTCGCCCCTGCCCGGCGCCACGCCGCTGAAGCCGGGCTCGGCGACGCGGCCGCTGTTCGGCGTCAGGCCGGCACTGGTCGATGCCGATGGCACACTGCTGGACGGCGTCGCCGAGGGCAACCTGGTGATCACCGATTCCTGGCCCGGGCAGATGCGCGGCATCTGGGGCGACCACCAGCGCTTCATCGACACCTATTTCAAGACCTACCCGGGCATGTACTTCAGCGGCGACGGCTGCCGCCGCGACGGCGACGGCTATTACTGGATCACCGGCCGGGTTGACGATGTCATCAATGTCTCCGGCCACCGCATCGGCACCGCCGAGGTGGAAAGCGCGCTGGTGGCCCATGCCGATGTCGCCGAGGCCGCCGTGGTCGGTTTCCCGCACGACATCAAGGGCCAGGGCCTGTACGCCTATGTCACGCTCACTGCTGATAGCGAGCCGAATGAAAAACTGCGCCGCGATCTGGTGCAGACCGTGCGCGCCAGCATCGGCCCGATCGCCTCGCCCGACCAGATCCAGTGGGCGCAGGCCCTGCCCAAGACCCGCTCGGGCAAGATCATGCGCCGGATCCTGCGCAAGATCGCCGCCAACGAGACCGGCCAGCTCGGCGATATCAGCACCCTGGCCGACCCGGAGGTGGTCGGTGAACTGATCCGCGGCCACGAACAGCTGTTGGCGGGCGGCAAGGATGGTTGAGGCTGGTGCGGTAAATCCGTCCGCCGCCCCGGCGGCCTGTGCGCTGGGCAGGGCCGGCTCCCGGGCGGCCGCGAAGGCGACGGCGACGGCGCACGCATCGATGCCGATGCCGCCGGCCGGACGGCACGGCCATGGCGCCGGATCGCCCATGCATGCCGTGCTGGCAGGCCTGCTGGCAAGCCTGCTGCTGGCCCTGGCCGGTGCCGCGCCGCTGGCCGCCAAGCAGCTGTACCACTACGTCGACGAACACGGCATCCGCCACTTCACCGACGTGCCGCCGCAGACCGACCAGCCGGTGCACAGTGAGCGCGTGCGTACCGAACCGCGGCCGCTGTTCCGGCTGGATTCCCGGCGCCTGGACGAAGGCGGCAGCGTGCTGGCCGTGGCCAACCTCACCGGTGGCCCGGTGGAAGTGGAACTGACCCTGGCCGAAGCCGACAACGTCGACACCCGCCCCGCCCTGCCCGCCCGCTTCGTCCTGGAAGCCAGGCAACAGCGCGAGCTGGTGCGCGTCGACATCGCCGACCGCCACCGCGATGCGTCCTACCGGGTCGAAGCCGCGGCCGTGCCCGGCGACCCGCGCACCACGCCGGAGCCGGCCAGCTACCTGCTGCCGCTGGCCAGCGGCACGCGCTATGCCGTCAGCCAGGCCTTCGGCGGTGATTTCAGCCACACCGACGAGCAGAACTGGCACGCCGTCGACCTGGGCGTGGCCGAAGGCACACCTGTACTGGCGGCACGCGACGGCGTCGTGGTCCAGGTCGAGCGCGACTTCTTCGAAGGCGGAACCGACCGCGAACGCCTGGCCGCGCGCGCCAACTACGTGCGCATCATGCACCCCGACGGCACCATGGCCGTCTACGCCCACCTGGCCTTCGAATCGGTGCGCGTGCGGCCGGGCGAAATCGTCCTGGCCGGCCAGCACATCGGCGACGCCGGCGCCACCGGTTTCGCCACCGGCCCGCACCTGCACTTCACCGTGCAACGCAACGCCGGCATGCGCCTGGAATCGATCCCGTTCCACTTCGATGGCCCCGACGGCCCCTACGAACCGCGCCCCAGCCAGCGTTGGCAGCGGGTACCTTGAGCCCTGGCCGGCAACCGCCGGCGCAACTACGGCTGCGGCGCACGCAAACCAGGCTCAATCAGCCGCGCAGGCTGGCGTAGATGCGTTCGGCCAACTCGCGGGAGATGCCGCGCACCTGGGCCAGTTCCTCGATGCCGGCGGCGGCGATGCCCTGCCAGCCGCCGAACTGCTTGAGCAGGGCGCTGCGGCGCCGTGGGCCGACGCCGGGGATGTCTTCCAGACGGCTGACATTGCGCGTCTTCTCGCGCCGGCCACGGTGGCCGGTGATGGCGAAACGGTGGGCCTCGTCGCGGATCTGCTGGATCAACTGCAGGGCCGGCGAGGCGGCACCGGGCTGGATCTCGCCGGCACTGCCGGGCAGCCACAGGGTTTCATCGCCGGCCTTGCGCGCTACGCCCTTGGCGACGCCGACCAGGTGAACGCCCTGGATGCCCAGCTCGGTGAGCACGGCCTGGGCTTGGCCGACCTGGCCCTTGCCGCCGTCGATGAACAGGACATCGGGCAATTCCGCGCCCTCGTCGACGGCGCGGCGGAAGCGCCGGGTCAGCGCCTGGTGCATGGCGGCGTAGTCGTCGCCGGGCTCGATGCCGGTGATGTTGTAGCGCCGGTACAGGGCGCTTTGCGGTCCTTCCG
>CAZUZT010000256.1:0-2510 GCA_964624575.1 uncultured Rhodanobacteraceae bacterium
AGGTGCTGACGATCGTCGGCATCCTGTGGGCATGGCTGCCGATCTGGCTCGGCGTGCTGCTGTTCCAGGCGGCCGGCGCTGCCGAGGAAGCCAGCGCAAGCGGCGACGTTGCCTCCGCCACCCGCGCCACGGACAAGCTGCGCGTGTTCTTCATGATCCAGGGCATCCTGATGCTGATCGGCCTGGTGCTCGTTGGGCTCATGTTCCTGCTTGGCGGCTTCGCCATGCTTGCCGGCCTCTCGGGGCTGGCCGGCCAGTACTGAGCCTGCATGCCGGGGCCGCCCCACTGCGGGCGGTCCCGGTCCGCGGCGTCAGAGGACGCCGCGCTCCATCTGGTCGCGCTCGATCGACTCGAACAGGGCCTGGAAGTTGCCCTCGCCGAAGCCCTCGTTGCCCTTGCGCTGGATGATCTCGAAGAAGATCGGCCCGAACGCGTTCTTGCCGAAGATCTGCAGCAGCTTGCGCTGCTTGGTCTCCGGGTCGGCGTCGATCAGGATCGCGTTCCTGCGCAGGCGCTCCACGTCCTCGCCGTGATTGGGCACGCGCTGGTCGATCACGTCGAAGTAGGTGTCCGGTGTGTCGAGGAAGTCGATCCCGGCCTCGCGCATCTTCTCCACCGAGGCGTAGATGTCATCGGTGAACAGCGCAATGTGCTGGATGCCCTCGCCCTTGTACTCGCGCAGGTACTCGTTGATCTGGCTCTTCTCATCCGAGGATTCGTTGAGCGGGATGCGCACCACGCCGTCCGGCGCGGTCATCGCCTTGGACAGCAGGCCGGTCTTGGCGCCCTTGATGTCGAAGTAGCGGATCTCGCGGAAGTTGAACAGCCGCTCGTAGTAGTCCGACCACGTCTGCATGTTGCCCTGGAACAGGTTGTGGGTCAGGTGGTCAATGAAGGTCAGCCCGAAGCCCTTGGGGTTCTGCTGCACGCCCGGCAGCGGCTCGTAATCGGCGTAAATGTCGGTGTTGCTGTCGTCGATCAGGTACAGCATGCAGTCGCCGATGCCCTTGATCACCGGCGCATCGACGGCGCGGGTATCGACCTTGTGTTCCTGTTTCTCGCCGCCGTTGGCAAGCACATGCTCGAGCACCTGGGCCGGCTTTTTCTTGAAGCGGATGGCAAACCCGGAGGCAGACGGACCGTGCTTGGCGGCGAAGTCCGAGGCAAACGAATCGGTCTGTTCGTTGAGCAGGAAGTTGATCGTGCCCTGGCGGAACAGCGTGATGTCGCGCTGGCGGTGCTTGGCCACGGCGGTGAAGCCGAGCTGCTCCAGGTAGTCGCGCATGCGCGCGCCCTCGCCCGCCGGTGCGGCGAATTCGACGAACTCGAAGCCGTTGATGCCCATCGGGTTTTCGAAGGTGGTGGGGGTCATGCCAAGATCGGGTTGCGCAGTCATGAATGTCTCCTGTGTGCGGCGGCTGGCCAACGCGGCACTGGCCGGATTGTTGCGGCGCCAGATGCGGCGCGGTCAGCCATCCTTTATAGTTTCACCTGAAACCATTGGCAAGCCGCAGCGCAACATGACCCGGGCCACGCTCGACCTCGAACATTTTTTGCCGTACCGGCTGAGTGTGATCTCCAACCACATCAGCCAGACCATCGCCGACATCTACCAGGAGCGCTTCGGCCTGAGTGTCACCGAATGGCGGGTGCTGGCGGTGCTCGGCCGCTATCCGGGACTGTCGGCCAATGGCGTGGCACAGCGCACGGCGATGGACAAGGTGGCGGTCAGCCGGGCCGTGGCACGGTTGCTGACCACCGCCCTGATCGAACGCGACAGGCATGACAGCGACCGCCGGCGCTCGGTGTTGCGGCTGAGCCGGGAAGGTGACCGGATCTATGACCAGGTGGTGCCCTTGGCCCTGGCTTATGAGCGCGACCTGCTGGCAAGCCTGGATGCCCAGGAGCGGGCGACGCTGGACCACCTTTTGACCCGGCTGGACCAGGCCTCACGGCCCGCGTCGACGGAGTGATCGCGGCACCCCTGCCGCAAGACCATTGGCGCAACACCGTTGGCGAAATGACTGGTTTTGCGCCCTGAAAAAAGAACGGCGGGGCGGCGACCGGATGGCCGCCGCCCCGCCATCAACACTTATCGCGGCCGACGGGTTTCGTGTTCGGTGTCGATACCGGCAGCGGCCGGCTCGCCCACCGCGCGCTGGCCGGCCAGGGCACGGTCCTGGCGCAACTGGGCTTCGTCCTGGTGCATCAGGCGGGCCACGAATGGCGATATCACAATCACACCAATACCGACCAGCACCGCCAGCCAGCCGACCGAGCTGTAGACATCCAGTACCTGGCTGGCGGCCGTGGCCTCGTCCAGGCCTTCGCCACCGGTGGCCTGGGCAATCACGCCGCCCAGGAAGTTGCCGGCGGCACTGGCCAGGAACCAGGCGCCCATGACCAGTCCGATCAGGCGCGAGGGCGCCAGCTTGGTCATCGCCGACAACCCGACCGGCGACAGGCACAGCTCACCCATGGTGTGCAGCAGGTAGATCAGGAAGATGAA
>CAZUZT010000257.1:0-2504 GCA_964624575.1 uncultured Rhodanobacteraceae bacterium
CCGGCAGGCGTGCGGTCAGGCTGATCGGCAGGTGGTCGGAGAGGCCGAACACCGGCGCTTCGCAGCTCAACGAGCGCAGCGATCGCGACAGCAGGATGTGGTCGATATCGCGCACCGGCGCCCAGCTGGGGAAGGTGGCCGGCGGTGATGCCGGTGGTGCCAGGGAGCTGCTCTTGTACAGCTGCAGCATTTCCGGCGCGTTCGCCGGGCAGTTGAAATCGCCCATCACCACGACATGGCGGTGGCCTTCGATGATGGTCTGCAAAAAATCGATCTGGCGCTGGCGCGCGCGTGGCCCCAGCGACAGGTGCACCACCACCACCAGCAGGGCATCGGGGCCATCGCCGAAGCGGGCCCACAGGGCGCCGCGGCCGGGCAGGGTGCCGGGGAGGGCGTAGTCGCGTATTTCGCTGGGCTGATGGCGCATCAGCAGGGCGTTGCAGGTGTGGGCCAGGTTGCCGATGCGGCGGTTGGTCTGGACGCTGAACCAGCCGAAGTCCGATTCCTCGGCCAGGTACTCGACCTGGTTGACGAAGCCTGAGCGCAGGCTGCCGGCATCGGCTTCCTGCAGGGCGACGATGTCGTAGCCGGCCAGCAGGTTGGCCAGTTTCTTCAGGTTGCGCTTGCGGGCGCCGTGAGGCAGCACATGCCGCCAAGGCCGGGTGACGTACTGGTGGTAGCGGTCGAAGTGGGCGCCGGCCTGGATGTTGAAGCTGATCAGACGCAGATCCGGAGCGGCATCGGCCGCTCCGGCGGGGTCCTGGGCGCGCACGTGCGCGGCTGCGGTCACGTGCTGGCTGGAGCGATGATCAAGGCGTGGCGGCCGCCGCTTCCTGCGCGACCAGGTGATCGACGACGGCGAGCATGCTCTGGAAGCCGCCCACCGAAGGTACCCGGTACTTGCCATTGACGATGATCACCGGCGTGCCATCCACGCCGTAGCGCTGGGCCTGCTCACGGGCACGGGTGATCTTGGTCGTGGTCGAGGACGAGTTGGCGGCCTGCAGGAACTTGTCGCGATCGATGCCCTGGCTGCCGGCGAAGTCGGCGATTGCCTCGATCGTGGTCAGCCGCTGGCGCTGCTCGTGGATGGCCTGGAACAGCGGCCGGTGCAGCTGGTCGAGCACGCCCAGGGCCTGGGCGGCGAAGTAGGCGCGGCCGAACGGTTCCCAGGCCGGGCTGAAGATCGCCGGCAGGCCGCGGAACTCGACGTTGTCGGGCTTGTTGGCCTTCCAGGTGGCGACATGGGGCTCGAAGTTGGCGCAGTGCACGCAGGCGTAGGAGAACACCTCGATCACTTCGATCTTGCCGTCGGCGACTTCAGTCGGCTGCGCCGGCGCGATCGTGTAGTAGTGGCGACCTTCGGTGTACAGGGCCTGGGCCTGGGCGGCCAGGGGCAGCACGGCAAACAGGGCGGCAAGCGCGATGGAACGTAGGCTCATGGTCTAACTCCTGGGCAACGGACACCCGGTCGGGCCGGGCTGGACTGACACAGACCCGAAGCGGTCGGTCAGGTTCCCGGGTCGACAGAATCGTCGTTGTCCGGTTCGGCTGGTGTTGTGTCTTGGTCCGGTTGCGCGGCATCGGCGTCGTCGGCCGGGTCGGCATCGGTTTGGTTGGCAGCGTCGATGCCATTGTCGGCGGCGTCGGCGGCTGCCATGTCCGGCACCGGGGCATCGGCCGGATCAAGTTCCTGCGTGGCCGGTACCAGTGCCGAATCATGGCGGGCTGCGGCCATTTCCGCCTGGGCCGCCGGGTCGGCGCGGTGCAGGCCTTCCATATAGGTGGCCAGGGCGTCGATCTGCACCGGCTCCAGACGCTGGGCGATGGTCACCATGATGGTGCTGGGATCGTTCTCGTTGCCGTAGTGCTGGCCGGAATGGAAGAAATTCAGGCGCGCCGCGTTGTAGACGGCGTGCTGGCCGGCAACGGCCGGATAGCCGGCGCCGGGGATGCCGCGACCACTGGGGCCGTGGCAGGCCTGACAGGCAGGCACGCCGGCCCCGGCCACGCCACCGCGGTAGATGGCTTCGCCAAGAGTGGCGTAGGTGGTGTCCTGGCCTTCGATCGGGCTGTCATCGGCAACGCCCGGCGTGACTACCAGCGTGGCGAAATGGGCGGAGATGTCGGCGATATCCTGGTTGCTCAGGCCTTCCACGAACGGCTCCATCAGCACGTTGATGCGCTCGCGGTCGCGGAACATCACCGTCTGCCGGTAGACGTAATCGGCGCTCTGGCCGGCCAGGCTGGGCCACTCCGGCGACGGCGAATTGCCGTCCATGCCGTGGCAACCCGAGCAGGTGATCGCCTTGGTGGCGCCGGCCTGCGGATCGCCCACCGGCGCGCCTTCAATTGCATGTACGCCACCGGCAGCGATCATCGCCACCAACGCAAACAGCCGCTTGCTCATCACTGTGCTTACTCCACCAGGTCCGACACCGATGGCGGATTTTACCCGAATCTGCGGGCCGGGGACGCCCACTTCGGTGCCGCCGCGCGCGAAC
>CAZUZT010000258.1:0-2473 GCA_964624575.1 uncultured Rhodanobacteraceae bacterium
TGGCTGCGATTGCCGAGCACCGTGGCATTTTCCGCACGGGCACTGACGTCGTGTCCGATCGCCACGCCGTTGTGCGCACCGGCATTCACGCGCGCCGCGTGGCCCACCGCCAACGAAGAGGTGCCGCTGGCAACCGCCGCCGGGCCAATGGCCATGGCATCAGTCGCAGTAGCGCCGTCATTGCCCCTGTTGGCAGCCACGGTAGTGTTGGCGCTGAAGTACTTCACGCCGCTTTCCGCGATGGCTTTGTTGAGCTGCTCAACGTTGACCGCATCGGTACCCACCACTCCTTCCGCCACAGTGATCGTGCCGTTGGGGTTGTAGATCACCGCATCGCCGGGGAGAACGCTGATGGCACCGCTGGAGACCGCGTTGATTGCTTCGGCCACCGTTGCGTACTGGTGGGCAACCCCTTCCGGATCCTGCAGTTCAATGACATAGCCACCGAAGCTGCCGTTTGACCCCACGGCGACGTTGCCGCCTACCAGGTTCGCCACGGACTGCTGGGCACTCTGCAGCTGGCCCACGTTGACCGCGTCATAGCGCTGTGCACCATCGGACACGTTGGTGATACGGCGCTGGAAAGCTTCGCCCGGATTCGAGTTACCCACCGAGACTGCACTGCCGGGCACGGCCTCGCCGGTCAGGTAACCAACACCCGCAACGTCGGATTCGCGCGCCGCCGAATTGCGGCCCAGTGCAATGTTACTGCCCTGTGCTTCCGCGTGCGCACCGAGCGCCACGCCGTTGGCGCCCGCAATTGCATCCTTACCGAATGCCACCGTCTCGCTGCCTAGAGCCGTGGCACCACTGCCCAGCGCGACCGAATCGGAACCTGCAGCAGTCCCGTCACCGATTGCGATGGCCTGGGCCCTGCCGCCTGCGCCATCATTCGCGTTGACGCCGATGGAGATGTTGTTGTTGCCCGCAAGGCCGCGGCCGGCCTCAACGCCGAGCGCAATGTTGCCGTCACCAACAACGCCCTGGCCCGCGCCGTAGCCGATCGCGGTGCTCTGGTTGCCCTGGACGTTCTGACCAGCGGCAGTACCAATGGCGATGTGATCGGTGCGGTCGCCGCCGGGCAGCCCCTCGGTACCAACACCGGCGCCGGTTCCCAGTGCAATGCTGTCACCGGTAGCCGCATAGGCACCCGTACCCGCGGCGATGGAGTTTCCGGCAGTCGCTTCGGCCTGCCCCACGGCGATGCTGCCGCTACCCGATGCCTGCGCTTCTGTGCCCAGCGCGGTCGCATTGCCGGCGCTGGCCACGGCATTCGCACCCACGGCGGTGCCGCCCGTGCTGAAGTTCCCGCTTACAGTGGCGCCTGCACCCAGGGCAGTACCGTCTTCAATGTATTCCGAGTCGATGTTGGCGCCATCACCCAGGGCTACGGTGCGATTGCCTGAAGCCTGGCTGTCACGACCGATCGCGATGGAACCATCGCCATCCGGCACAGCGCCGCCTTCGGTGCCGCTCACGGCGCCCTGCCCCAGAGCAATCGATCCCTCAGCGGTGGCCGAGGTCGCTGCACCGTCACCGGCGGCAAAGCTGCTGCCTCCCTCAGCCCGGGTATTCGGGCCAATCGCCACCGCCTCGACTCCCGCGGCCACTGCGTCGTCAGCAGTCGAGTTCGCACGGAAATAGCGCACACCAAACGCGGAGCCACCCTCGAACAGCACATTGTGCAGCTGCTGGCCGGTGATCGCGTCGGTGCTGTCTGCAGAGACAGTACCGTTCGCCAAACCGGTGAGCTTCGTGCCGCCCGCGTCGATCCCGCTGGCGGTCACGCTCGCCCCGCCGGTGATGGTCAGGCCATCGTTGTTGACCGTGGTGTTGCCGGCGGTGACGCTGGTGACGTTGAGATCCGGCTTGAGAGTGATATCGATGGCACCGGCGTCGTCGCCGCCGGACTGCGCCACGCTGATATTGGAGTCACCCGAGAAGGCAACCGAGCCGCCGGAGCCGATGTTGGCGGCGCTGCCGCTGTCGGCAGAGACATTCCAGCCCGCGCCGACCGCACTGACGGCCTGGTCAGCGGTGAGCTGCGCCGCAGTGGCGGTGGACTGCGCGGCGGCAGCGGCGGACGCGGCCGCCTGTGCGCTGTTGCCCACGACGTTCAGCTGACCGACATTCACCGCGTCGGTGACGCTGCTGCCTGCGGCAACGCCAGTGATCACGGTATTGCCCGCATTGATACCGTCCAGGGTCACGCTGGGGCCGCCAGTGATGAACAGGCCGTCCGTTCCGAGCATGACGTTGGCACCCACGGCCACGCCGTTGGTATCAATGGAGACATCGCCGACGGTGAGGCTGCCATCCGGGCCCAGGTCCATGTCCTGCGCGAACGCGACCGATCCAGCCACCGCCAGCAGCGGCGCGATCAAGGCGGCCAGCAGGCCCCTGCGCAGCATGGTTGCGGCACCCGCTCCCTGGACGACGCCGGCGCTGTCGCTGCTGGCGAACTCCGAGGCCA
>CAZUZT010000259.1:0-2441 GCA_964624575.1 uncultured Rhodanobacteraceae bacterium
TCAGGATCGTACGGGCGCCATCGGCGCGGGCCTGCTTCAACTGCGCTTCCAGGTCGGCCATGTCGCAGTTGGCGTAGCGGTAGCGCCTGGCCTTGCACAGGCGCACGCCATCGATGATCGAGGCGTGGTTGAGCGAGTCGGAAATGATCGCGTCTTCCGGTCCGAGCAGTGGCTCGTACAGGCCGCCATTGGCATCGAAACAGGAGGCGTAGAGGATGGCGTCCTCCTTGCCGAAAAATTTGGCGATGCCGGCTTCCAGCTCCTTGTGCAGGTCCTGGGTGCCGCAGATGAAACGCACGCTGGCCATGCCATAACCATGGCTGTCCAAGGCATCCTTGGCCGCCTGGATGACATCGGGATGATCGGCCAGGCCCAGGTAGTTGTTGGCGCAGAAGTTGAGCACGCGGCGGCCGTCGGCCAGTTCGATCACCGCCGACTGCGGCGAGGTGATGATGCGCTCGGCCTTGAACAGGCCCTGTTCGCGGATGGTGTCGAGCTCAGCGGTGTAGCGGTCGATGACGGAAGGATCGGCGGTCATGGTGAGCGGGACTCCTGTGCGGTAACGGCGGGCTTGCTATTCTCGCGCATTCGGCCATTGCCCGGCGCATCGGCCCCTCCCCGTACCGCTCCACCGGAAGACGATTGATGCGCAATCTGCTCAGTGCCGGCCTGATGGCCACCCTCGCCCTTGCCACCGCCGCGGCCATCGCCGGCCCCACGGCCGCCGCCGAAACCCGGCACGCCCCGCGCCAGGCCGATCCGGCCTACCTGGCCACCATCGTTGACGATGAGCCCAATCCGCTGCCGCGTGGCCTGGCGCCCTGGGAGCGGGCGATCCAGCCCTACCAGATCCGTGCCGAGACGCCGCCTCCGGAAGGCCTGGTCCGGACGCCCTCGGAATACGAATACAACCGCGGCCTGTTCATCCGATGGGGTGCCTACAACGCCCTGCATACCTCGATGGTGGTGCCGCTGACCACGGCCAGCAAACCCGCCACGATCTGGATCGTGGTCAGCGGCAGCAACCAGGAAAACTCGGCCCGCAGCGTGCTGCAGGGCGGCGGCGCCAACCTTGATCATGTCCAGTTCGTGCATGCCAACAGCAATAGCGTCTGGATCCGCGACTACGGCGCGCGCTTCATCGACAACGATGGCCTGCCGGCAATTTCCGACCACACCTACAACCGCCCGCGGCCCCTCGATAACCAGTTCGCGCCGCTGCTGGCCAGCGCGTGGGATGTGCCGCTGTACGACCTGGGCCTGACGCACGGCGGCGGCAACTTCCACCTGTTCCGCAACGGCGATGCCCTGGCCACGCGCCTGATCGTCAACGAGAACCCGGGCCTGGATGAGGACGACATCATCCAGCGCTATGCCGAACATCAGGGCCTGGACCTGATCCTGACCGATCCGCTGCCGGCAAACTACGACAGCACCCAGCACATCGACATGTGGCTGCTGCCGCTGGCCGACGACACGGTGCTGATCGGCGAATACGCCGCCAACCAGGGCGGCGGCGTGCCGCGCCAGGTGACCGAAGACACCGCGGCAATGATGGCCGCGCGTGGCTACACCGTGTACCGCACACCGGGCTGGCGCGCCAACAACGCGCATTTCAGCTACGCCAACTCGGTGATCCTCAACGAGACGGTGCTGGTGTGCCAGTTCAACGGCTATCCGGCGCAGAACGCGATTGCCGTGGGGGTGTTCGAGCAGGCCCTGCCCTTCCACGACATCGTGCCGATCGATTGCAGCGGCATCATCACCCTGAGCGGCGCCATCCACTGCATCGTCAAGCACGTCCCGGAAATGGTCCTGTTCCGCGACACCTTCGACGGCCACAGCTTCTGATCGCCCGCGGCACGCGCGCCAAACGCAGCGTGTTGTTTCCGGCCGACACGGTATCGCCGTCGGCCGGATCGAAGGGCAAGACCAGCGGCGTATCCCGGCTGCAGTACAGCAGCGCCCGGAATTCGGTATGCGAGGTCCACTCGCCGTGACCGAAGTTGACCATTCCGGCTCGCCATATTCGTCAAAACATTCCAGCTCGCCATCAACGGACCGCGTGCCGGATCATCGTGGACGAAAAACCCGGTGCCCGACAGGCCGGGATGCACCGTCGGATACACATGATATAGGCGCCCCTCGGTGCGACGCGCCAAACCCGGACGCCGGGCACGGGCACGCACCTGGTCCAGCAGCCGTCACGCGCGCGCCGCTGCAACGGCGTCCCGGCTTGCGTCCCCCTGCACATTGTGTGACGATCCGCACACATCCAGCCTCTCCACGCCATCGGGAAGAACCACAAGATTAGGCTGCGGAGCCAGGCCAGCCATCAGCACAACCCGTTGTTTTGAGCGGAATTATCTAGGATCAGCTGCCATCCTTCCGGATTAGGCTGAAGAGTTAGGCTGAAACATGAAGCCGAATAGTAGTTAGCC
>CAZUZT010000260.1:0-2436 GCA_964624575.1 uncultured Rhodanobacteraceae bacterium
GAGAAGAACTCACCACCAAAGAGCGCACCATCCACGAACAGGGCTTGATCTCCGTTCTGCGCCAGCTACACGACGAACTCGACGAAGCCGTCCTCGCCGCCTACGGCTGGGGCGACCTTGTGCCCACCCTGCGCATCGCCCATGGCAACGACGCTCCTGCCGAAGGCCAGACCCGCGAAGACGCCAAACGGGAGTTCGACGAAGCCGTGCTGGAACGCCTGGTCGCCCTCAACGCCGAACGCGCCGCCGAAGAAGCCCGCGGCCACATCCGCTGGCTGCGCCCGCAATTCCAGAACCCCGACGCCGAACCGGCACTGCAGCAGGCGCAACTGGATTCCGGTGCCATGGCCACCGATGCTGCCGGCCACCCGGCACCCGCTACACCCGGCGCACCGGTCAAACCGGCGGCCTGGCCGAAAGACCCGGTTGACCAGGTCCGCGCCGTGGCCGACCTGCTCGCCAGCAGCCCGGTGCCGCTGTCGATCGACGAGATTGCCGCCCGCTTCAGCGCCCGCGGCCGCTGGAAACAGCGGCTGCCGAAACTGCTTGAAATGCTCATTGCCCTGGGCCTGGCGCACGAAAAGGACGGCAAACTCAGCGCCGCCTGAGCGGCACCGCCCTGCCCTGAACCCCGCCGCTTTCGCGCCAGCGCGCGAGCAACACAAGGAACACGCCGATGCCCGTTCCCAGCTACGACAAGTTCATCGAGCCGCTGCTGCGGCACCTGGCCCGCCACCGCGACGGCGTGCGCGCCCGCGACGCCCATGAAGCCACCGCCGATCTGCTGGGCCTGGACGACGACGCACGACGGCTGACGGTGCCCACCGGCCAGCCGCTGTACAACAACCGCGCCGGCTGGGCGCACGATCGCCTGAAGCGCGCCGGCCTGTCGTCAAGCCCCAGGCGCGGGCTGTGGCAGATCACCGATGCCGGCCGTCAATTCCTCATCGACAACCCCGGCCCCTGGACTGAGGACCAGGTGCAGGCACTTGCCCGCGGTTACACCGATGTGCGCCTGCGTACCCAGCCATCACCGCCGACCGGCGAGCCGGCACCCGGGGCTGCCGGGCAGGAGATGCAAAGCCCCGATGACCGCCTGCAGACGGCATTGGAAGAAATCCGCGCCTCCGTGGCCAGCGAGTTGCTCGAACTGCTGGGCCAGGTCACGCCGAAATATTTTGAAACAGTGGTTCTGGACGTGCTGCACAAACTGGGCTACGGCACCCGCCGCAGCGACCTGAAGCGGGTTGGCGGCAGCGGCGATGGCGGCATCGACGGCATCATTTCGCTGGACCGGCTTGGCCTGGAAAAGGTGTATGTGCAGGCCAAGCGCTGGCAAGGCGTGGTGGGACGTCCCGAGATCCAGGGCTTCTATGGCGCCCTGGCCGGGCACCGGGCGAACAAGGGCGTCTTCCTGACCACCTCCTCGTTCACCTCGCAGGCGGTCGATTTCGCACACTCGGTTGAACGGATCATCCTGGTGGATGGCCCGATGCTGGCCGGTTTGATGATGGACTATGAGGTCGGCGTCACGGCGCAGCGGATCAGCATTCCGAAGGTGGACAGCGACTATTTCGGTGAGTGACGAAGCCCGCGGCTTTCTTCCGCCCTGATGACGAAATGGATCAGCTTCGGCTCGCAATTCCCACAACTTTTCGCCAGGCGCGCAGCGCGCGGCGAAAAAGCCTGCGCCGCTGCGCGTCGCAGCATCCACCCCAGCCCTCCTTCCGGGAAGGAGGGAGTAAAAGCTTCCCCCTTCGCGCGCGAAGGGGGATAAAGGGGGATGAGCCGGGCGCGCAGCGCACGGCGAAAGAGCCCGCACGGCCACCGCAGCCCCGGCGAAAGAGCCTCCGTCGCTACCGCGCCGCAGCATCCACCCCAACCCTCCTTGTGAAGAAGGAGGGCGCAAACAACACCAGACTTTTCCAAGGTTGTGAGCCAAGTTGCGAGCATTGGGTCGGGCCGGGGCGGACGTGAGCCTTGCCTCAAGGGCGCATGTCGCCGGTATCCAGCAAACGCTGATGCCAGGACAGCGCTTCGCTGAGCAGGTGCGGGGTGTGGCGGCGGCAGCCTCGGCGGCAGTGGTCAGCCGGTCGTGGAAAAAGGAATGGCGGATACGGTCGGACACGTGATGACGCCACTGGCACACGCGACCAGGTTACCGCCCGCTTCCGCAACGCACGGCAAGCCACTGATTTTCAACAAACGATGGCACAGCACCATTTCCTGGACGGGTGTGTTCCGGCCCGGCCCGGGGCCGTGCCACCCGTTTGCTGGTTTGCCGGGGCCGTGCCGGTCAACAACCGCCTCGCCGTTGCCGCCGCATGCCCGGGCATGGCCCGATAACCGGGTACGCCGCCGACGCCACCATCGGCGGGAACCCCAATCCAGCCGGAATGGATATCGATTGTTGTGACGCACAACAACTGCATTGGA
>CAZUZT010000261.1:0-2427 GCA_964624575.1 uncultured Rhodanobacteraceae bacterium
TCGCGCAGGGCGGGTTGATCCAGGCGCCGCAGCAGGGTGTCGATGCCGGCGTCGACCTGGGCCAGTTCCCGGATCAGTACCTGGCTGCCCTGGCCCAGTTCGGCGGCGCGGCGCAGGAAATGGGCGTTGGGGGCGCTGCCGATGCCGACCGCGAACAGCCGTGCCGGGCCACGCTCATGGGCGATGGCATGCAGCAATTGCTGTTCATTGCTTACCCCGGCGTCGGTGATCAGCACCACCTGGCGCAGGTGGCCGGGTACCGGCGGGCTGTCGAAGGCCAGGCGCAGGGCCGGCATCAGGTCGGTGCCGCCGTTGGCGTGCAGGCCGTTGACGAAGATGCGGGCACGTTCGATGTTGCCGGCGTCGGCGGGCAGGGATTGATCGAACAACGCCCTGCTGCGGTGGTCGAAGCGGATCAGGTTGAAGTGGTCGTCCGGACGCAGCCGGTCCAGGGCGTGGTGCAGGGCGGCGATGGCCTGTTCCATGGCCACGCCATACATGGAGCCGGAGGTATCGACCAGCAGGATCAGCTCGCGCGCGACCGGCTCGGTGGCCAGCGTTGGCGGCACCATCATCACCAGGGCGTAGTGCTCGCCATCGACTGTTTCGGTGAACACCGCCTGTTGTGGCGCGCGGCTGGCGCGTGGTGCCCAGCGCAGTTCGAAATCGCGGTCGGCCGGCTCGACCATTTCCGCCAGCTCGATGCGGTAGTGGTCGCCGGGCAGCGGCTCGACGTGGATGGCGTGGCTGGGGCTGGTGATGCTGGCCAGCGGCAGGCCGGCGGCCAGGTCGATGTTCAGGGCCACGGTCGGCGCCAGGCCCTGGCCCAGATCGATCGCGCCCATGGTGGCTCCGGCGACGGTTGCCGGTGTGTCCTGTTCGGCGAACCGGGTTTCGCCATCGAAGTGCCAGGGCGGGGTGAAGGTCAGCGGCAGCGCGATGCTGAACTCGCCATCGGCGTGGTCGACCGCCTGCCAGTAGCCGATTTCGATCACCACATCCTCACCCGGGCCGATATTGGCAACCGCGGTGCGGAACAGGTTTTCGCGAGTCTGCTCGACCAGGCCGGCGACCTGGCCGCTGGCCGCCGCTTGCTGATAGGTGGCCTGGGCCTGGGCTTTTTCCTGGATTTCGCCTTCGATCAGGCGCTCGCCGACCTGCAGGCGCAGCGTGCCGACCGCGGCATCGCCCGGCAGCGGCAGCAGGTAGCGGCCTTCCAGCCATTCGCCGCTGTCGTTGACATAGCGCTGGCTGACGGTGACTTCGGCGGTCAGGCCGCGGATATGGAAATCCACGGTGGTTTCCAGCGCCATGGCGGCGTACCACTGGCCATCGGCATCGAGCAGCTGCAGGCCGTGGCTGGGCTCGCCGGTTGTGGTTGCGGCCTGGCTCTGGCCCGGAGTCCGGCTGCTGGCAGGGGCGGGCATGGCGGTGAGCAGGGCCAGTGCCGCCACAGCGCCAAGCAACAGCTGCAGCGGCAGGGCGGGCAGGCGCCGGTTGCTGGGTGGATGGTCGGGGCGGGCGGGCAGGGCAAGGGTGTTCATGAATCGTCTCCTCGTGGTGGACGAGTCCATTGCAACGCACCGATCGGCCGCCGCCGCGACCAGTGCGGGCACGACGATGACGGTTTGTGGCGATTTGCGGGCACGGGCCGGTGGCGGCCGTGATCACCGGGTTTTTTTCCGCCCCCGTCGGAATGGCCGGCAGCGGCGGGGCAGGGGCGGCGTTGTTGAGCCGGGCGCGCACGTGGGCCGGACCGGGCCGGGTGGCTGCCGATGGCTTCGATACCGATGCGCCAAGCCGGTATCCTGCTGCGCCATGAGCCGCCGCATCGCCATCGTCGAGGACGAACCCGCCATCCGCGACAACTACGCCGAGGCCTTCCGCCGCTACGGCTACCAGGTGTCCGCTTATGCCGACCGCGCCAGCGCCCTGGCCGGGTTCGCCAGCCGCCTGCCGGACCTGGTGCTGATCGATGTCGGCCTGGGCCATGAGGCCGAGGGCGGCTTCGACCTGTGCCGGGAGTTGCGCGCGCGGGCGCCGCGCCTGCCGATCCTGTTCCTGACCGCGCGTGACTCGGATCTGGATGTGATTTCCGGCTTGCGCCTGGGCGCCGACGATTACCTGAGCAAGTCGGTCAGCCTGCCGCAACTCACCGCGCGGGTGCAGGCGCTGTTCCGGCGCCTGGATGCGCTGGCCAGTACCGGCAGCCAGGAAACGGTGCTGCGCCTGCGCGGACTGGAACTGGAAGTGGAGCGCATGCGGGTAGCCTGGAACGGCGCCGATGTCGCCCTGACGGTGACCGAGTTCTGGATGGTGCATGCGCTGGTCCGGCACCCGGGCCATGTCAAAAGCCGCGACCAGCTGATGCGCGAGGCGCAGATCGTGGTCGACGATGCCACCGTCACCTCCCACATCAAGCGCATC
>CAZUZT010000262.1:0-2418 GCA_964624575.1 uncultured Rhodanobacteraceae bacterium
GCGCCTCCGACCAGGCCGAGCCGCTGCTGCGGCGGGCCCTGGCGCTGTGGCAATCCGATGCCTCCGACAGCGGCCTCAAGCGGATCAGCGTGCTCAATCGCCTGGCAGGGCTGCTGCGCGACAGCAATCGCTATGACGAGGCCGAGCACCTGTTCCGTCAGGCGCTGGCGATCCTGCACCAGGACCGGCTACCGGGGTCGCCCGAGGAAGTCACGCTGCTCAACAACCTGGGTATCGCGCTGGTGCGCAACCAGAAGCTGGACGAGGCCGAGCGGGTCTACAGCCGTGCCATCGCGCTGATGGAGGGCCACGTCCAGGCCGATCCGGACGCGCACCGTAGCTGGAGCAGCAGCATGGCCAACCTGCTCGGCAACCTTGCGCATCTGCAAAGCTCGCGCGGCGATGTCGTGGCCGCCATCGACAGCGCGCGGCGGTCGTTGGCCATCCTGACCGAACAGTTGCCGGCGCAGCATCCCAATCTGGCCATCCAGAACAGCAATCTCGCCTACCTGCTGGCCAGCCAGGGCGAGCTGGGTACGGCCCTGGTGCATGCCCGGCGATCTGTGGCGATCAACCAGGTGGCGCTGGCGCCCGGCCATCCCACCGCAGCCGCCCACCTGCTCAATCTGGGCCGCGTCGAGACCCGGCTGGGTCATCTCGACGATGCCGTGCACCACTTGCAGGATTCGCTGCGCGACTATCGCGCCAGCCTCGGCGCCGACACCTACGAGGCGACTCGGCCCCTGGCCTGGCTGGCGACGGCGCATCTGCTGCGCGGCGAGCCGGCATTGGCCATGGCCCATGCCGACGAACTGGTCGGTCAGTTGCGCGCGGCAGAACATCCCAGCGCCGAACGTGACCTGGCCGCCGCCCTGCGCCGACAGGCGGTCATCCATCACCGCGCTGGCGGGCAGGCTGATCCGCAGCGGGCCATCAGCGCCGCGCGCGCAGCGCTGTCCGTGGCCGACACCCTGCAACGCCACGAAGACCAGGCCCTGGCGCACCTGCTGCTGGCGGTGCTCGAAGCCGATCCGTCACGCGCGCAAGAGCACTGGCAGCAAGCCAATGCGCTGGCCGATTGCGACGAAGCGCAACCCTGCATTCTCGACAAGGCCGACGAGCTGGTGCTCGCGGCCGACTGGGGGCTGCGCATCGGCGACAGCGCACAGGCCATCCAGGCACTGCATCGCGCCATTGCCCATCCGGGCTGGTGCGCCTGGCTGCTTGAACGCGGTGATCTCGGCGCACTGCACCGGGACGCCGGCTGGGCCGATCTGGAACACGCCCTGGCCGAGCGCATCGCGGCGGCGACGGTCGCCGCCGGCGATCCGGATCCCTGAGCGTCGATCGCGGACCGTGCAGCGGTCACTTATTGCGAAACCACCCAGCCCCGGTCAGGAACCTCGAAGCCGTGCGCGAAGATCGCGTCGGACGACCAGTGCGCGACCAGCAGATCGTCGATCATCAGCCGCGATTCCTCGAACTTGGGCCGGTTCATCATGGAGACGATGAACGCGCCAATGCCCCGGTCGGTAATGCCGTGAGCCCGGTCTTCGACCACGTAGACGCCGTCGATCAACAGGTCATAGGTGCGTTCATCCAGGTCATGGAAGACCTCGATCAGCAACGGCTGGCCGAACTGGAAGCCATTGGGAATGTTCGCAACCGTGCCTGCCGCATCACTGATATTGATGAAGCCCGAGGTCTGCAGGACCAGATCGAGGAACCGCTTCCCGGAGCCGGTCGCCTCGCGCAGGTACAGGCTGCCTTGGCCAAAGTCCGGATCCGGGACCGTGATCTGCACCGAGACCAGCAGGCGACTGTGGACCGCCTCGGTGTGTTCGATGAATTCGAACCGGATCGCGCTGGTGCTGGCAGAGTCGACCGTGCCAAGTTCCAGCACACGATTGGCCGGATCGTCGGCATCCTGGCGGACGATGGCGTCCAGGTTCGACCCCACCGAGATCGGCTCACCGGCTTCGGCGCCGCCGGTGCCGATGAGTTGGTCGACGGGCTTGTCATCGAAATGGGCGTCGAGCAGGATCAGCGGCGGTTTCTCACCGGCGAACAGGCTCAAGGCGGCCAGGGCCAGAACCAGTGAGGACAACAGGCGGATACGCACGGGGATACGGGCGGGTTTCATCGGGCAGGGCCTTGTAGGGAGGGACGGGTGGTCTGAAAAAGGGCGGCGGGCTGGGCGATGCCTGTGCGGCCTGAATCGCTGGCCCGGGATCGCTGTCCGTCATTCCCGCTTTGGCCGGAATGACGGCACTCGTCCAGGCCGTCCCCGATGCTGCCGCGTGGTCGGCGTTCGCTCATTCATGGCCATTGCCGAAGATGCGGTCGGCCACCAGGCGGGTGAGGGTTGCCCGCAGCCAGCCGTTCGGGTCGCGCTCGTCGCTGACTTCGCCGACCGCA
>CAZUZT010000263.1:0-2412 GCA_964624575.1 uncultured Rhodanobacteraceae bacterium
CCGCACAGGGCCAACTCGGGCAGGACCAGCAGGCCGGCGCCCAGCTCATCACGGGCCCGGATCGCCAGCTCGCCGATACGGGCGGCGTTGGCGCTGATCGCACCGACGGGGAAATCGAACTGGGCCAGCGCGATGCGATGGCGGACGGCGGTGGTCCGGGATCGGGATCTGTTCACCGCACTAATGATGCCCGAGCGTGGCCGTAGCTGTCGTGCCGGTATCGCGAAAAACCAGTGTTGGCTGCCGAATGTCGCAGCTTCCAGGTTGGATGCACGCCAGCGCCAGCAAGCCGGCGGCATCCGTTCAGTCCAGCGCCGCCACCAATTGCGGCAGGATCTGGCCGGCAGCGCCGCGCAACACCAGGTCGACCTGGCCGCTGAGAGTGGTTTCCTGTGGATTCACTTCCACGGTCCAGGCGCCCCGCTCCCGGGCCAGCAGCGGCAGGCTGGCGGCCGGCTGGACCAGGCCCGAGGTGCCGATCGCCAGGAACACGTCGGCGCGTTCGGCGGCTTCGATGGCTGCTACCAGCGCCCGCTCCGGCAGCGCCTCGCCGAACCAGACCACCGAGGGGCGCAACAGGCGTCCGTTGGCATCCCGTGGCGGGCGCTCGCCCGGCGGCTGCGGCCAGTCGACACTGTCATCGGCACCGGGCTGCGCCAGGCCGACCGGGTGCAGGCGATGGATGCTGCCGTGCAGCTCGATGACATCGCGGCTGCCGGCGCGCTGGTGCAGGCCGTCGACGTTCTGGGTCACCAGCACCAGTTCCGGTACCCGTTCGGCGAGCGCCGCCAAGGCGTGATGGCCGGCATTGGGTTGCACGGACAACACCTTCTCCCGCCGGCTGGCGTACCAGTTCCAGACCAGGTCCGGGTCGCGCTCGAACGCTTCCGGCGTGGCCAGGTTTTCGGCCCGGTAGCGCGCCCACAGGCCGGTCTGGGCCTGGCGGAAAGTCGGCACGCCGCTTTCGGCGGAGATGCCGGCGCCGGTCAGCACCACCACACGGCGGGCAGCGCGAAAGCGCTCGCGCCAGGTGGCCAGGTCGGCGGCGGGCACGAGCGGATCGATGGACGGATGGGGGTGGCTCATGGTGGGGCGCTCCTTGGATGGGTCATTGGCGGCATGTGGGCGGGGCAGGTGAGGTGGCCATGGCCCGGGGCGGCCACGGTGCGCCATCACCGCACGGCGGTGCGCAGGAATACGTCCCACCGCACGGGTCCGCGGCATTGCGCGGTGCATTGGGATAACGTTGTTGGCCTGCGCCAATGTGCAGTGACATACTATTGGCCGGTCGCGCACATGGCGGCTTGCGCCGTTGCCGCCCGGTTGATGCCATCAAAGGAGCCTACCCGATGAAGACTGATCGCCGATCCCTGCCATCCTTGCCGGCATTGCCGGTTCTGGCCGCATTGCTGGCGCTGGTGCTGGCGGTCTTGCCTGCATGCACCGATGGCCGAGCCATGTCCGGTGACGGACCGGCCGATGACATACCCGATACGGCGATCGATGCCCTGGCCAGCGCCGATGACTTGCCCGATTCGGTGATCCAGGCCCTGGCCAGCGCCGAGGTCTGGGAGCGTGAGCTGGAACAGGCCCTGCGCAGCCATATTGAAACCTTGGCGGCAAGCGGTGAGGCGCGCGCGCTGGCGGCCGCCGCCTTGCTGCTGTTGCCCGACCATGAGGGCGACGACGCCGGAGCAGCGGACGCGGCGCAACGCCAGGCTTGGTTGGCGGCGGCCCTACAGGCCGACAGCGGCGATCCGGTGGTGCTGTGGCTGGCTGCGCGCGGCCTGCCCGGCAGCATGGCCGAGCCGGGGCAGCGGGCCGCGGCGCTGGCGAAGCTGGCGCGGGTCGACCCGGACAATGCCGCCGTCTGGTTGGACCGTCTGACGCAGGCCCTGGCCGAGGATGATGCGGCCGGCATTGACGAGAATCTGCAGCGGGCCGCCGGGGCAGCGCATTTTGATGCCTACGACTTGGCGGTCAGCCAGTTGCTGCAGGAGGCCCTGGCCGGTTTCCAGGCGCCGCCAATGCCGGACGATGTTCGCCAGGCCGTGGCCGCCCATGCCGGGCCGGGCGAGGCCGAGGCCTGGCTGGATCATCCCGTGGAAGGGCGGATCCTTTTCCTTACCAGCGTGATCGGCATGAATGCGCCGTTGCCGTTCAATACCGTCTGCAAGTCTTCAGCAGATGCGGCACTGCCTACCCCGCGCCGGTCCGCGTGCCTGGCCATCGCCACCGTGGTGGCCGATGGCGCGCGCCTGGTCGGTATCCGCCAGCTGGCCTTGACCATGCGCCTGCAACTGGCTGGTGATAAGGTCACGCCGGCGCAACTGGAACGCTGGCGCCAGGAATACCGGGATGCCCTGTGGCAGATCGAGCAGGGAATCGCCGTGAGGCAGGGCCAGGACGGCC
>CAZUZT010000264.1:0-2404 GCA_964624575.1 uncultured Rhodanobacteraceae bacterium
TGGAGAACGAACCCGACGCGGTCGAATCGACCATGGCGGTGCAGGGCTTCAGCTTTGCCGGCATGGGCCAGAACAACGGCATGGCCTTCGTCAAGCTCAAGGACTGGGCCGAGCGCGGTGACGCCTCCCTCAGTGCCGCGGCCGTGGCGCAGCGCGGCATGGCGGCGATGAGCCAGGTCAAGGACGCGCTGATCTTCGTGTTCGCGCCGCCGGCCATGCCGGAACTGGGCGTGGCGGCCGGCTATTCATTCTTCCTCCAGGACAACGCCAGCCTGGGCCACGAGGCCCTGCTGGCCGCGCGCAACCAGTTGCTGGGCATGGCCGGACAGAGCCAGCGGCTGGTCAATGTGCGCCCCAACGGCCAGGAAGACACGCCGCAGCTGCGCGTGGAGGTGGACGTGGCCCGGGCAGCGGCCCTGTCGCTGCCGATGGCCTCGGTCAACCAGACCCTGGCCGCGGCCTGGGGTGGCCAGTACATCGACGACTTCATCGACCGCGGCCGGGTCAAGCGCGTGTATATCCAGGCCGATGCGCCGTTCCGGATGACGCCGGAGGATTTCAACTTGTGGTCGGTCAAGAACACACTGGGCGAAATGGTGCCGTTCAGCGCCTTCGCCAGCACGTCATGGGAATATGGTTCGCCGCGCCTGGAACGCTACAACGGCGTGCCGGCGATGGAGATCCAGGGCGAAGCCGCGCCCGGCGTCGCCACCGGTGATGCAATGTCGGAAATCGAGCGCCTGGTGGCGCAGTTGCCGGAAGGCTTCGGCATCGAATGGACCGGGCTGTCCTACCAGGAACGCGAGGCCGGCGCACAGACGCCGCTGCTGTATACCTTGTCGCTGCTGATCGTGTTCCTGAGCCTGGCGGCGCTGTACGAGAGCTGGAAGGTGCCGACCGCGGTGCTGCTGGCGGCACCGATCGGCATCCTCGGCGCGGTGCTGGCGGCGACCCTGTTCGGCCTGGACCGCGACGTCTACTTCCAGGTGGCGATGCTGACCACGGTCGGGCTGGTGAGCAAGAACGCGATCCTGATCGTGGAGTTCGCCAAGCAGAACCTGGAGGCCGGCATGGAGGTGATCGAAGCCACCATGCAGGCCGTGCGCGACCGGCTGCGGCCGATCATCATGACCTCGCTCGCCTTCGGCCTGGGCGTGACGCCGCTGGCATTGTCGACCGGTGCCGGTTCGGGTGCCCAGAACGCAATCGGCACCAGTGTCCTGGGCGGCATGATCGTCGGCACCGCGATCGGCGTATTCTTCATTCCGCTGTTCTTCGTCGTGGTGCAAAGGGTGTTCAGCCGGCGTGCCGATGCCGTGCCGGCCACGGCTGCCGGCACTGGCACTGGCACTGTCGTTGGCGACAACGGTGGCATCGGTGGCATCGGCAATCGCAATTCAGGAGATGGCGACCATGTCTGAGCACAATCGGGCCATCCCGGCCCTGCTGATCACCGCCCTGGTCGCCCTGACCGGCTGCGCCAGCCTGGCGCCGGCCCTGCCCCAGGCACAGCCCGGGATTCCGGCCACCTGGCCGCTGCCCGAGAGCACCGCCCAGACCGCCAGGGCCGCTGACCCGGCGCCGCTGCCGGTGGCCGATATCGGCTGGCGCGATTTCTTCGCCGATGACCGGCTCGCCGATGTCATCGCCCTGGCCCTGGAACACAACCGCGACCTGCGCGTGGCCGCGCTCAATGTCGAACGGGTCCAGGCCCAGTACCGGATCCAGCGCTCCCAGCGCCTGCCCTCGATCGGCGCCGAGCTGCTGCTGGAGCGTACCGGCGGCGATGCCCCGGTGACCGAGGTCTACCAGGCCGGCATCGGTGTCGCCGCCTTCGAGCTGGATCTGTTCGGCCGCGTGCGCAGCCTCAGCCAGGCGGCACTGGAACGCTACCTGGCCACCGACGAGGCGCGGCGTGCGACCCAGTTGTCGCTGGTCGGGCAGGTCGCCGGCACCTGGCTGGCACTGGCCGCCGACCAGGAACTGCTGCGCCTGTCCGAAGCGGTGATGGATGCCTACAGCCAGACCCTGGAACTGGGTCAGCGCCGTTATGAGGCCGGTGCCACCTCGGCGCTGGAACTGGAGCAGATCCGTACCCAGGTGGCGACCGCACAGGCCGATGTCGCGCGCCAGCGTGGCCAGGTTGCCCAGGGCCGCAATGCCCTGAACCTGCTGGTCGGTCTGCCGGTCCCCGAGCGCCTGCTGCCCGACGACCGGGTCGAGACCGTGACCGGCCTGGATGGTTTCTCCGATGCCGATGCCGCCGATGGTTTCGCCGGCCTGGCCGCGGTGCCCGACGGTTTGGACTCGCGGCTGCTGTTGCGCCGCCCGGACGTACTCGCCGCCGAACACCTGTTGCGCGGTGCCAATGCCGACATCGGCGCCGCCCGGGCCGCGTTCTTCC
>CAZUZT010000265.1:0-2402 GCA_964624575.1 uncultured Rhodanobacteraceae bacterium
ACCAGGGCCACAGCATCGAGGTGCGCCTGTATGCCGAGGACCCGGAGCACGATTTCCTGCCCGGTTCCGGCCGTCTGGAGCGCCTGCGCCTGCCAGCCGCCGATAACCGCCATGTGCGCGTGGATTCCGGGGTCGTGGAAGGCGACAGCGTCAGCATCTTCTACGACCCGATGATTGCCAAGCTGATCGTCTGGGACGAGGACCGCCCGGCCGCATTGCGCCGCCTGCGCGACGCGCTGGCCGACAGCGACATCGTCGGCCCCAAATCCAATATCGCCTTCCTGGAAGCGCTGGTACGGCATCCGGCCGTCACCGAAGCCCGCATCGACACCGGCTACCTGGACCGGCATCTGCACGAGTTCATTGAGGCCACCGACCTGCCGCGCGAGGCCTTGCTGGCGGGGGCCGTGGCCGAACTGTTGGCCGTGGAACGCGATCGGCAGACCCAGGCGCGAGCCGGTGTCGACCCCGGCTCGCCCTGGGCGATCGCCGATGCCTGGCGCATCGGCCACCACGGCAAGCGCCCGCTGAGCTTCGAACATCGCGGCGAGCGCATCGACCTGGCCGCCTGGGGCAGCCAGGGCCGCTATCGAATCGATGTCGACGGGCAGACATGGCAGATCGACGATGCCGGGCACGACGGTGACTGGCTGACCCTGCGCTACCGCCCCGACGACGCCGATGACTCCGGCGACGAAACCGGCACCAATGACACGCCCGGCGGCCAGGCCCGGCGCCTGCGGATCCGCGCCAGCGGCCGCGACTGGCTGGTCTTCGTCGATGGCCGTCGCCATGCCCTGCGCAAAGTGCCCAGCTACGACTGGAGCGCCAGCGACGATGCCGGCAGCGACCAGGTGCCGGCACCGATGCCCGGCCGCATCGTCACGGTCAAGGCCCAGCCCGGACAAGACGTCCAGGCCGACGAGGAACTGCTGGTGATGGAAGCGATGAAGATGGAACTGGTGCTGCGCGCGCCCCGCGCCGGCACGGTGGCCGAAGTCCGCGCCCAGGCCGGTGATTTCGTCGAGGCCGACACCGTTTTGGTCAGGCTGGCGCCGGAAGCGGACGGCTGAGGTCACCGGCGAGGTTCATACCCGCCAAAGCGTGCGTGGGCCGCCATAGCGTTCGACCGGGGCGGCGGCTGCCGTGCCACGCCAGCGAACTGGTCAAGCTGCCATCCCGTCGATCACAAACCAACAACCGCGACAACCCATTCCGGCCGCGAAGTGTTCTGGACCCCATGACAGCGGCCAGGCTCGCAACGGCCGACGGATTCAGGCATCTGAACGCTAGACCCGGCGTCGCAGCCGCTGCGACGCATGCGCCCGATAATGCAGACCCGCTCCAGAACATCGCCGCCATCCGCGCGCCCTCGCCATCATGTCCCTGAAAACCGTCACCGACGATTTCCGCCGCGCGCCAAGCAAGGGCCGCGGCGCCACCGACAACCGCGAGGGCCGGTTCGAGACTACCCATGTCGAGCTGCAGGATGACGGCTGGACACCCGATCCGCTCGATCAGGCCGATGATTCCCGGCGCCTGCCGACCACCGTCACCGACGAGCAGGCACGCAGCCTGCTGCGCCGCAACGACTCGCCCGATGCCGGCCCCGAACAGACCATCAATCCCTACCGCGGCTGCGAGCATGGCTGCATCTACTGCTACGCCCGGCCCAGCCACAGCTACCTGGGCCTGTCACCGGGCCTGGACTTTGAAACCCGCCTGTTCGCCAAGGTCAATGCCGCCGAGCTGCTGCGCAAGGAACTGTCCCGGCCCGGCTACCAGCCAAAACCCATCATGCTCGGCGCCAACACCGATGCCTACCAGCCGATCGAGCGCCAGCGCGGCATCACCCGCGCCGTGCTCGAGGTGCTGGCCGAAGCCCGGCACCCGGTCACCATCGTCACCAAGAACGCTCTGGTTGAACGCGACCTGGACCTGCTGGTGCCGATGGCGGCACGCAACCTGATCCACGTCACCTTTTCCATCACCACCCTGGACACCACCATCGCCCGGCGCATGGAACCGCGCACCAGTGCCCCGGCCCGGCGCCTGCAGGCGATCACCCGCCTGAGCCAGGCCGGCATCGCCACCGGCGTCAACGTCGCCCCGGTCGTGCCCTTCCTCACCGACGACGAGCTGGAAAACATCCTGGAAGCCGCCGCCGCAGCCGGTGCCCGCAGCGCCGGCTATGTCCTGCTGCGCCTGCCCTGGGAAGTGAAAGGCCTGTTCCGCGACTGGCTGGATGAACACTTCCCGCTGAAGGCCGAACACGTCATGAGCCGGCTGCGCCAGATGCGCGGCGGCCGCGATTACGACAGCCGCTTCGGCACCCGCATGCGCGGTGAAGGCGAATACGCCCGCCTGCTCGGCCAACGCTTCCAACGCGCCTGCCGCCGCCA
>CAZUZT010000266.1:0-2370 GCA_964624575.1 uncultured Rhodanobacteraceae bacterium
GCCAGATCCTCCCAACCCATGGCCTGGAACGCGGTGACGGGCTTCGTCAGGCGTTTGCCGACAACGCGCTCGAAATCGCGGGCATCGATGCCGTGGTTGGGACGCAGCACGGTCAGGTCGGCGGCGGTCAGCCGCGCTCCTGCAGGCAGGTCGCGCGCGGGGTAGACCGCTCGCCGGAAGGTGACGACATGGTCGCCTTCGACGGGAAGCGGCTGCTTCCCGGCATCGCCCCGCAATTCGCGTATCGCGGCCAGGCGCCGTTGCAGTTCATGCACTTCGGTTGCGGTCAGTGACACCTTGTGGTCGCGGAAGGTCTTGCCTTCGCGGCTGTCGGTGAAATGGAATTCCAGCACCTGGGCACCCATGGCATAGGCCAGCTCCAGCGCGTGCGGGCCTTCGGTGTGATCGGAGTAGCCGATGGTGGCGCCGGTATGCGCCTGCAGCGTATGCATGACCGCCAGATTGGCGTCCGAGGCGGGTATCGGATACATGGAGGTGCACTGGAGCACTGCCAGCCGGCCGGCCTCCCGGTAGTCCGGATTGACGCTGCGGATGTATTCCACGGCATCGACGACATCCTTCAATGTGGCCAGGCCGGTGGACAGGATCATCGGCTTGCCGCGTTGGGCGAAGGCGCGCAGCAGCGGATAGGCGGTCAGGTCACCCGAACCGATCTTGTAGATCGGCATGTGGGGTTCGAGGAAGTCGATGAACTGGGTAGCCCAGACCGAGGCCATGAAGATCTTGCCGGCCGCTTCCACTCGGCGGGCGAGCTCAAGGTACTGGTCGTTGCGCAGCTGGAACTTCTTGAAATGCTCATTGCGTACCGGGCTCTCCACCGGACTGACCAGGCTGTCGCCGGTGTAGACCTGAAACTTGACGACATCGGCGTCCGATTCCAGTGCCAGGTCCGTCAATGCCAGCGCATAGTTGAAATCGCCCTCGTGGTTGCCGCCGATCTCGGCGATCAGCAAGGGGCCGTGTTTTCCTTTCCAGGGGCTGCTCATAGTTGCTGGCTCGTGCGCAGGATGTCGCTCATCGGGCAGGTGGCCAGGGGTTGGCCCAACATCGCGGCAAGGCGGTCGGCACGCTCGTAATCAAGCGGCGTATCAATGGCCAGGTGCAGGCCGGGCTGTGTTTCCGGCTCGGGGTTGCGGCATACATGCGAACGGATCTCGTCGGCATGCTCGTACAGCCAACTGGTGACGTGCTCATGGTGGCCGGGCTCGGAGAACCGTGCGTAACAGCCGGCATAGACATCGACATCGACGATTTCCACGCTTGCCCCCGGCGGCCAGGTGCGGCCGGGCACGTTGGTCACCAGGTCATGCTCGCCGCTGCGGACGATTGCGGCCATTTCCGCCAGCAGTTCATAGTGAACGAACAGGTTGTCGCCGTTGATCCGGGCCGCGTACCGCCATCCCCGGGAGCGTGCGGCAGCCAGGAATCGTGCGGCGACATCGTCAAGGCTGCCACGGAAGCAATCCACGGCCAGCGCCTGGCAGTGCATGGCGATGGCATCGTCGTCGGAATGATCTGAGGTGGCGACCAGAAAAGGCAGGCCACTTTGTCGGACGCGCGCCACGATATGGCTCAGGATCGGCTCATTGGCGATTGGCATCAGGATCTTGCCCGGCAGCCGCCGCGAGCTGTAACGGCACAGAATGACCACGCCCACGCTCATTGCCGCTGGCCGATGATTTTGGCCGGCACGCCGCCTGCGATGGCGTAGGCCGGCACCGGCTGGGTGACCACGGCACCGGCGGCGATGACCGCGCCATCGCCGATGGTGACACCGGCGACGATGGTGGCGCGCACGCCTATCCAGACATCGTTGCCGATGACAACCGGTGCGGTGGTATTGCCCTGCTGGTTGATCGGCCGCCCCATTTCGGTGCGGTGGTTGCTGTCGACCAGGTAGACAAAGGGTGCGACCAGGCAATCCGTGCCGATCTGGATGCGCTGGGAGGCGAAGATGAAGGTGTGATGGCCGATGGTGGTACGGGCGCCGATATGGATGGTGGCCGTTTCGTTGCAGGCACATATCCGGGCGCCTTCCTTCAGCACGGCGCCCTGATCGACATGGATGTTGCGTGGATAGCGCAGCAGGCCAACGTTGCGCTCGATATGCACTGCCGGACCGAGTGTGCCCAGACGTTGGCTTTGCCGCCACCAGCGCCAGCGCGTGGCCCAGGTGCGATTGAGGTGGCGGTGCAACTGGCTGTCGGGCTGGGTCACGCCGCACTCAGCCGCTGGAACAGGTCGCTGCTGCGCAGCAGATCCTGGGCGGTGCCAGTGGCCTGCACTTGACCCCCTTCCATCACGGCGATCTGATCGCATGCACGCACGGTGCTGATCCGGTGCGCAATC
>CAZUZT010000267.1:0-2349 GCA_964624575.1 uncultured Rhodanobacteraceae bacterium
TGCCATCAATCGCCAAGGCGGCGCCGCAGCTCCGAAAGCTGTACGCGTCCCTCATCTGCCGGAAGGCTGGAGATATCGATCTCGCCAATCACTGAGAAGTCCTCAGCCTCGAACTCCGCGCCGTTCAGCCCGGGCAGCAGGCGGCCCCACGTCACTGCCTGGTCGATCTGCCTCACCAGCAACTCGGTGTCGGGCGGTGTCGGGAGCACGCACCATTCACCAATGCGCTCGGAGATGACCACCGGGCTGGTGGGTGCGGTGCCCAGCAGTTGCTCCAACTGTGTCAAAACAGCTTCTGCACACCCGCAACTGTTGGTGATACACGTAAGGTCCGGCGGGCAGAGGCCGAAGCAGCGCTCATGGTTATTCGGGAGAGCCAACACCGTATCGACTCGGGCAATGAAAACCGATTCGCCGGCGAGAGTGAGCGGGCTGAATGCCAGCACGGCAATGCCGACGATGAGCAACAGCGGATTGTTCATTGATCTGGGCTCGGGCCATGACTGAGGTGGAGGCGTCGTGGTAGGCAGGAGTGGCCAGCGTGACCCCGCATTGCGGCGATGTGGCCGCCCGCCGGAGTCGCTGATGGCGTGTTCAGGCTGACCGGCTGCGGACGCGTGGGTTACTTCTGCGCGAACTGGTCGAACACCTGCTGGCCGGTCAGCTTTTCCGTCGCGTTGGCCAGGTCATAGAACGCGGGCTTTTCATCAATGAAGATCTCGCTGCCGAGTATGAACTTGTGGTCCTGGAACAGGCCGGCCGGAAGGATGTATTCATCGCCGGGCAGCAGGTGATAGAACAGGTGCGTTCCGCAGGTTGGGCAGAAGCCGCGCTGCGCCCAGTCCGACGAGCGATACGTGGCCGGTCCGGCTCCTGAGAACCGCACATCGCTGCCGCAATGCACCGCGAACATCGGCCCGCCCGACCAGCGCCGGCACATGGCGCAATGGCAAAGCGCCACGTGTTCCTGGTCCGGGGCGGTTACTTCAATGGCACCACACAGGCATCTGCCTTTCATCGTTCATCTCCGTGGGTTGCTGGCTGGATGGTCTTGCGGGTGGACGCGGAGCGGGCGGGCGGCGGTCGTCGCGGCAACACGACGTACCCAGGCCCGATCGGCCCCATCCCAATATCATGACCCGGCATCAGCCACGGCAGTGGGCAGCACTTCTGCGAGGCTGAGATCAGCAACGCGGGCTGGCCTGGTTCAGTGCCGATCATGACTCCGGCCCTGCGCGTAGCCGCGCAAATGCACATAGCGCTCGATCTGTTCGGGCGTCAGCACCGCGTGCTGCTCCACGTGTGCCAGCAGATGCGCGCCACGCACCTCGGCCTGCAGCTGGCCAATGCGCTCCAGGGCTTCGCGCAGACTCTGCGCATCGATGCTCCCGGCCTGGAACTGCTGCTCAAGCGCTGCCTCGGCCTCGACCAGCCGCGCGCCGGCCTGCTGCGCCCGTTCCAGCATCCGGGCATGGATGGCCTGGCTCGCCGCCAGCTGTTGATCGGTCAGCGCCAGCGGCGTGGCCAGCTCCAGCACATGCGCCGGCCCGGGATAGCGGTTCAGTTCCGCCGACTTGCCAAACCCCATGCCCCGGCCCGCCAGCAGTCCGTCGATCTCCTGTGCCGACAGCGCCTTGATTTCGCGGCCCTGCTGCCCGGCATAGTCGGACACCGACCCGGCGGCCCAGATGGGCATGGTGGCGGCCAGGAGCAGGCAGGCGAGGGCGGTTGATTTCATGGCAGACGGAGTCCTTGGGCTTTCTAGTGGGGGCAAAAGAATGACGGCGATTGCCATCAAGCTGCGCCGGAATTCTAATGGGCTGTTAGGGCATCACGGAGCCGACGCATACAGTCGGCGGACGCCGTTGCGTTTCATCGATGGCCGGTTGGGCTCCAGCCCGGCGGGCCGACCACGCCCTGCTCTGCCTGCAATGCGGCGGTGTGGCGCGGCAGGTCTTCCAGACCCGACTGGAATCGTAGCCGGCCGGCGGCGTCAAGAACGAAATAGTGCGGCGTGCCCCGGCTGTTCAATGCCCGGCCGGCTTCACCGTTGCTGTCGTACAGGACGTGCAGCGGCCAGCCGCCTTCGTGCAGGTACGGCTCGGCCTCGGCCGGTGCATCAGCGGTGATGGCCAGCAGCTGCAGGCCGCCGCTTTCCAGTTGTCCTGCCAGGGCCGCGATCTGCGGCATGGCATCGACCGAAAACCCGCAGTGTGCGGACCAGTTGACGATGGCCGTGATGGTGCCCGCCACCAGCTCTTCCAGCTGGCTGGTTGAGCCATCGCGTTCGGTGAGGGTGGCGGCTGGCAATGCTTCGTTGCGGGCCTGTTGCAAGGTCCGTTCGATCAT
>CAZUZT010000268.1:0-2331 GCA_964624575.1 uncultured Rhodanobacteraceae bacterium
GGCACCCACAAACTGCAGCTCCGCCGGCAGGGCGAACTCGACCTCGACATCCTCGGCCGTATCCGGGCCGAAGTTGGCGACGTTGACGATGAAGCGCAGTTCCTCGCCCTGGCCGACCGGGTCGGGCATGGCAAAGGCCATCAACGACAGATCGGCGTCGCCGTCAACCGGGCCACCTTCGCCGACAGTCAGCGTCGCCGGGATGGAAACCTCCGGGTTGGACGGGTCGTTGGTTTCCAGGCACACGGCCGCGGTGTACTGGCCGTCAGCCAGGCCGCTGGGATCCATGATCACCGAAACACCCTGGCTGCCGCCCGATGCGACGGTGCCGCTGGTCGGGTTGATCGACAGCCACGGCGCGCCGCAGTCGACTTGAGCCTCGATACCGCTGATCTGGAAGGCCACGTCTTCGATGGCCGTACCCAGGCCGGCGCCACCGGTCGGGGTCCAGGTGCCGACACCGAACAGGCCACCGACGAGCAGGCTCGGACCACCCTGCGGAATCGACTCGAACCAGTTCCAGCGCGAGCTGCCGGCCGGGCCAATGGCGTTGTTGTAGGTCGGGTAGACCGTCAGCCAGTAGGTGCCCGGAGCCAGGTTCAGGCTCTCGCCGGCAGCGGCCAGATCCAGACGGATCTCACCACCGGTGATGACCGATACGCCAGGCGCGCTGGAGGCTGCGGTGTAGGTCCACAGGGCGCCACCCGGGTTGTTTTCCGGATCGCCGGCCGGCACACCGCCCGCATCCGCGTAAATCGCCCAGTTGACCTGGGGCGGCGTCGCGCTGGTCGGGTTGAAGCCCCAGGCAACGATCTCGGTCAGGTCGGCGCCACTACCGATGACGAAATCGCCAGCGGTATAGGCACCACCTACGTCGGTGGTCGAGTACGAGGACACGATACCGTTGCTGCCGGACGTAGGCTGGTCCCAGATCACGGTGGCCGTGCCACGGCTGGCAATGCGGCTGGCTTCGCTCCAGGTCAGATCGCTACCGCCCATGTTGCTGATCGTCAACGGCCGGGTCACCGGGGTGCTGGAACCCGGATCGGCATGACCGGCCACCGAGGTCGGATCAATGATGATTGACGGCGGGCCGCCCACGCCCTGGCCGCGCACGGCCACGGTCATGTGCAGGTCCGGAGACAGGCCACCGGCTTCAACCAGCTGCACTTCGCCAAAGGCGACGGCGGCGGTCTGGTTGCCATGCGGCGTGGCGGTGATGGTCAGGGTCTGGGTTTCGTCCAGATCGCCGGTGAAGCTGAAGCTTGCCGGGCTGACGGCAACGCCTACACCATTGATCGTGTGGCCGCTGGTGGTCCAGGAGGTCGGCTCATCCAGCGTGTTGCGCACGGTGCGCGTCCAGGTGCAATTGGGCGTGCAGGTCATGTCACGCATCGCCGGCAGGTTCAGGGTCCGCACGTCGCCACTGGTGCTGGGGTTGGCAGCAATGAAGTTGGCGGTGGTCTCGTGCATCACCAGGCCGGCCAGGGTTGCCTTGGACAGGTCCATGCGGCCGGAGCCGACATCATCGGCATCCCACGGGCCCGAGCCCCAGACGCCGTCCTTCATGCCTTCCTTCTTGGCGGTCATCATGATCGCCGACTTGATCTCCGGTGCGGTCCAGTCCGGCTGCACCGAAGCGACCAGTGCACCGGCACCGGCAACCTGCGGGCCGGACATGGAGGTACCACCAATCCAGCCATAGCCACCGGGGACCGAGGAGTAGACATCGTCGCCCGGGGCGGTGATGTCGGGCTTGGTCAGGTTGGCCAAGGTGCCCGGGGTCGGGCCACGGAAGCTGAACCCGGACAGGATGTCACCGTCAATCGGGTCAAGATCAAAGTTGATGGTGGCGGACGGGTTGGCAGCCAGGAAGCTTGCCAGCGCGTTGCCGCCCGCCTGCTCGATGCTGTAGGCCGGGACCGGGCCCTGGCCGGTGGTGTCCATGCTGAACGGGGCGGTCTGGTTGTTGCGAATCAGGACCAGATCAGCACCGGCAGCGATGGCGTTGTTGATCTTCACCGTGAACGGGCAGGTGCCACGCTGGACCAGGGCGGCCGCGCCATCGAAGAAGTTGGCCGGGAACGGCGTCAGGTCGCCTGGCGCGCCATCCTGGCCCGGCGTGCAGCCTTCCGCGGTATCGGCCTGGCCGGTGAAACGGCGCAGCGGCAGCGGGCTGGGACCGGTATACATCGGCGACATGCTGCCGGGCGAGGCAGCGATGTCCTGCGTCGCCGGCGGCGGCGTACCGGGGCCGGCAGCCGAGACGAAACCGGCCGCAGGCTGCTGGTCATGGGTGGAAGACGCGACGGTCATCACCCACGGGCCGCG
>CAZUZT010000269.1:0-2331 GCA_964624575.1 uncultured Rhodanobacteraceae bacterium
TGACCCAGATCGAGCAGTTCGACGGCACCCTGGTGGCCGCCACCAACCTGGTCGATGAGCTTGATGCGGCCAGTTTGCGCCGGTTCGACTTCAAGCTGCGCTTTGACAGTCTGCGCCCCGGCCAGCGCCGGGTGCTGTTCGAGCGCCTGTGCGCCGACCTGGGTATCGTCGTGGCGCGCCAGCCTGAGGGTGGCCGCGATGGCGACGTTGAGGGCGGTGATGAGATGGGGTTCAGCGACATCAGCGCTGCCCTGGGCCGCCTGGATCGGCTGGACCAGCTCACCCCCGGCGATTTCGCCAACGTGCGCCGGCAACTGGAACGCCGCCCCCGCGCCACCAGCGCCGGGGAAATCGTCGACCGCCTGGCCAGCGAGGTGGCGATGAAATCCAGCCAGCAGCGGGCCATCGGCTTCTACCACTGATCGGCACTGTCCGGCCTGGTCAGGAATCATTCTCAATAACAATGTTGGCGCCGAGCCGGCTATGGGCAATGCTCATAATTTGAAGAATTGCCTCCGCCATCGCGTGCGAAGGGGGATTTCAGGGGGATGCGCCGGACGTGCAGCGCACGGCGAAAGAGCCTGCGCCGTTACCGCGCGCAGCATCCTCGCCAGCCCTTTTTCCAGGAAGGAGGGGACACAGCATCGAATTTCTCCCAGGGTGTGAGCGTTGCGGCCGGTGGTGCTCAGCTCCAGGCCGGCGCAATGCCATACTGGCCGCCCCCACTTTCAATGAACGGCGCTGATCCGCCCGCCGTGACCGCCATGAGCCCTCCATCCGACCCCAACGGCCGTCCCGATGCCGGCACTGCCGGCGAGTCTGGCCTGCCCGAAGGCCGGCCGTTCTCGCCAGCCAGCGAGCGCAACCGCGAACCGATCCTGGCCGTGCTGCGCCAATATTTTGCCGACTGCCGGCGGGTGCTGGAGATCGGCAGCGGTACCGGTCAGCACGCGGTGCACTTCGCTGCCGCCCTGCCACATCTGCGCTGGCAGGCATCCGATCGCGCCGACAACCTGCCCGGCATCGGGCAATGGCTGGCCGCGGCCGCGTTGACCAATACCCCGGCGCCGATCGAACTGGATGTCGACGGCCCCTGGCCGCAAGCGCGCTTCGACGCGGTGTTCAGCGCCAACACCCTGCACATCATGGGCTGGCCGCAGGTGCAGCGCCTGTTCGCCGCCCTGCCGGGCGTGCTGGCCGATGATGCCGTGGTGGTGGTCTATGGTCCTTTCCATCGTGATGGCCGTGCGACCAGCGACAGCAATGCCCGCTTTGATGCCATGCTGCGCAGCCAGGGTGTCGGCATGGGCGTGCGCGATCTGGCCGATGTCCAGGCGCTGGCGCGCGCTGCCGGCCTGGTGCCGGTGGCCGAACAGGCGATGCCGGCCAACAACCTGTGCCTGGTCTGGCGCTATGCCGGCGCGGTGACGGGCACGGGCGGGACGCCGGCTGGCGCCGACTGATCGGCATAACGCCGTTTCGGCGCCGTTTCGGCGCCGTATCTGCCGATCTGACGTTCAACGCTGATATCGCCGGAAACCAGCGGTCGGGCAGGGCCCAAGCCCGGCTCGCGGGCATGAAAAAGCCGCGCCGGCAGATACCGGCGCGGCTGTGATGGACTACCCGGTCAGGGCGTGAACTGGATCGTGGTCGGCGAGATCGCCGCCGCGTCACTCGCGCCGATCACCAGCTGGTGGTAGTTGTTGGTCAGCCAGCGGCGCAGCTGGCTGGCATAGGTCGGGCTGCCCAGGACACCGCTTTGGCCGCCTGGCATGATCTGCAGGGCGTTGATCGGCGTATCCATCTCGCCGACGAAGCGGCGCGCCGGGCCACTGCCGAACATGAAGCCGTTCAGGCCCTGGGCGCGGACGCCGTGGCCGGAGGCGTCGACCACCTCGTAGCCGCCGGGCCGGGCAACACCGGGCAGGCCCTCGCCCAGGTCGGTGAAGCCGTACGGGTTGGCACCGGGCAGGTTGAACGGGCCGCCCAGCGGATGCCGGAAGACGATCCGGTGCAGCTTGCCCCAGCGGTAGTCGGACAGCTCGGTGGAGCCACCAAAGGCCGGTGCGAAGGCGTCGCTGGCCAGCGCATCCAGGCCGTCGCGCAGGGCCTTGAGCAGGATGTAGTCGCGGCCGGCGGCGGCGGTCGGGGCGCCGTCGATTTCGAAGAAGGCCAGGCCGGAGGCACCGCGGCCGCCGAGCAGGTCGAAGTGGTCGAGCAGGAACTTGAAGCCGGTGTAGGCATCGGCATTGCCTGGCGTGGCGCCGCCCAGGCCGACCTTGGCCAGGGTGGTATCGATGCTGGCGCGCACCGCATGGCTGCGCCATTGCG
>CAZUZT010000270.1:0-2313 GCA_964624575.1 uncultured Rhodanobacteraceae bacterium
CCGGCGAACAGGCCCAGGCCCAGTTGCGCCAGGCCATTGGCGCTCAGTCCGATGCGCAGGCCGGTGTCGGTGGCCGGCATCAGACGGTCATCGCTGGCCTGGTCGAAGTACATCACCTTGATCACGCGCAGGTAGTAGTAGGCGCCGATGACGGCGAAGACCACTGCGGCGATCGCCAGCCACAGGCGACCGGATTCGATCACCGCCTGCAGCACCACCAGCTTGCCGAAGAAACCGACCAGCGGCGGTATGCCGGCCAGCGAGGCCATCAGCAGCAGCATGATGAAGGCGGCCCAGGGCGAACGCTGGTTCAGGCCCTTGAAGTCGTCGATCTCTTCGGCCTCGAAACCCTCGCGCGCCAGCCACAGGATCATGCCGAAGGCACCGGCCGACATCAGCGCGTAGACGATGGCGTAGAACAGCGCCGCGGCGTAGCCGTTGGCACCGCCATGGAGCAGGCCCAGCAGCAGGAAGCCGACATGCGAGACGGTCGAGTAGGCGAGCATGCGCTTGAGGTTGGTCTGCACCAGCGCAGCCAGGTTGCCCACCGCCAGCGAGGCCAGCGCCAGCAGGGCCAGCATGTCGCCCCATTGCGCAGACAACCCGCCCAGCGAAGTGTCCAGCAGGCGCCAGGCCATGCCGAAGGCGGCCAGCTTCGGTGCCGAACCGATGAAGGTGGTGACCGCCGTCGGCGAGCCTTCGTAGACATCGGGCAGCCACATATGAAACGGCGCCGCACCCAGCTTGAAGGCGATGCCGACGATGATGAACGCCAGGCCGAAGGCCATCAGCGGTTCGGTCGGCTGGCTGCCGCCCAGGGCCAGGGCGATTTCGCCCAGATCGAGCGTGCCGGCGGCGCCATAAAGCATCGACAGGCCGTACAGCAACATGCCCGAGGCCAGGGCGCCGAGCACGAAGTACTTGATCGCCGCCTCCGACGCCTTGCGGTTGTCGCGGTCCAGGGCGACCAGGGCATAGGTCGACAGCGCCATCAGCTCCAGGCCCAGGTACACGGTGATCAGATTGCCGGCCGAGACCAGGAAGGACATGCCGGTGACCGCGAACAACACCAGCAGGTAGAACTCGCCCGACCACAGCCGGCGGTCGGCCAGGTACGGCCGGGCGTACAACAGGCACAGGGCCGAGACGCCGTAGATGGCCAGCTTGAGCACGGCCGACAGCACGTCGCGTTCGTAGACGCCGCTCCAGCCGCTGGCGGTCAGACCCATGCCCTGGCCGATGACCACGGCGCCAGCCAGTACCAGCAGCGCCAGTGCCAGGGCGTGGGTCAGCCAACGCCCGTTCTGGCGTGCGAACAGGTCGATCAGGAGCAAGGCCAGGGTGCCGGTCACCAGGAGCAGTTCGGGCAGGATCAGGTTCAGATCGGCGTGGGCGAAGATCATGGGCATGGCATCCGGACATCGTTGCCACACGGGGCAACGGTGCAGGGGGAAACGGAAGACGGCACGGCGGGAACGGCCGCTGACAACCGGCCCGTGGCCGGACAGGGCGCGCGCCCGGACCCGGGCCGGGACATGCGGGTAACGGTCATGGCCAGGCTCACGGCAGCTTGCTGTGCAACAGCAGTTGCGCCACCTGCGCCACCGAGTTGTCCATCAGGGTGGTCAGTGGCGCCGGCCAGATGCCGAACAGCAGCACGGCAACGGCAAACGAGGCCAGCACCAGCTTCTCGCGGGCATTGATGTCGGTCAGGGCCGCGACATTGTCGTTGGCGACCTCGCCGTAGAGCACGCGCTTGACCAGCCACAGGGTGTAGGCGGCAGCCAGGATCAGCGTGGTCGCGGCCAGTGCCGCCAGCCAGCCGTTGTACTGGAAGGTGGCCAGGATGACCATGAACTCGCCGACGAAACCGGAGGTGCCCGGCAGGCCGGTGTTGGCCATGGCGAACAGCACCATGAAGGCGGCGAACCAGGGCATGACATTGGCGACCCCGCCGTAGTCGGCGATCATCCGGCTGTTCATGCGGTCGTACAGGACACCGACGCAGGTGAACATGGCACCGGAGACAAACCCGTGCGAGATCATCTGCACCATGGCCCCGGACAGGCCCAGGTAGGTGGCGTTCTCGTTGCCGTTTTCACGCAGCAGGGCGAAGGCGACGAAGATGCCCAGGGTGACGAAGCCCATGTGCGCGATCGACGAGTAGGCGATCAGCTTCTTCATGTCCTTTTGCACCAGGGCCACGAAACTGATGTAGACGATCGCGATCAGGCTCATGGCGATCACCAGCCAGGCCCATTCATGGCCGGCGTCGGGCGTGATCGGCAGTGAAAAGCGCAGGAAGCCGTAGCC
>CAZUZT010000271.1:0-2304 GCA_964624575.1 uncultured Rhodanobacteraceae bacterium
AAGCAGGAGGGCTACTTCTGATGGCTCCGGGCGACCCCGCATCCGCGGTGGCGGAATACCTTCGCCGGCAGGAATCCAGGCAGTTGCTGCGATTCATCACCTGCGGCAGCGTGGACGATGGCAAGAGCACCCTGATCGGCCGGCTCCTGCATGACACCCGGCGTCTTTTCGATGACCAGGTGGCCGCGCTGGAAGCCGACAGCCGGCGCCACGGCACCCAAGGTGACGAGCTGGATTTCGCGCTGCTGGTGGACGGCCTGGCCGCAGAGCGCGAACAGGGCATCACCATCGACGTCGCCTACCGGTTCTTCGACACCGAGCGGCGCAAGTTCATCGTCGCCGACTGTCCCGGCCACGAGCAATACACCCGCAACATGGCCACCGGCGCGTCCACGGCCGATCTGGCGGTGGTGCTGGTGGATGCGCGCAAAGGCCTGCTCACGCAGACGCACAGGCACAGCTACATCATCTCGCTGTTCGGCATCAGGCAAGTGGTGCTGGCGGTCAACAAGATGGACCTGGTCAATTACGACCGTGCGGTCTTCGAGGATATTTCGGATCGCTACCGTGTGCTGGCCGGGGAGCTGGGGATCGATCAGGTCAGCTGCATCCCGGTCTCGGCGCTGCGCGGTGACAACGTGATCGCCCGCTCGGATGCCATGCCCTGGTACGAGGGGCCGGCACTGCTGGAACAGCTGGAAACGGCTGAAGGCGGCCGTGAGGAGCCATCCGGCGGATTCCGGCTGCCGGTGCAGTGGGTATGCCGCCCGGACCAGGACTTCCGCGGATTCGCCGGAACCGTCTGCTCGGGGGTGGTGGCGGTCGACCAGGAAGTCGTGGTGCTGCCCTCGGGCCGCAAGTCCAGGATCGCCGGGATCGTCAGCGCTGCCGGCGATGCCGGCGCCGCGCACCCGGGCCAGGCAGTCATCGTCACCCTTGCCGACGAAGTTGATGCCAGCCGCGGCGACATCATTGCCGCCGCCGCAGGGCCGCCCACCGTCGCCGACCAGTTTGCCGCCCATGTGCTGTGGCTCGGGGACGAGCCGATGCTGCCGGGCCGCAATTACTGGCTGAAGATCGGGGCCCGGACCGTTGTCGCCGAAGTCACCGAAATCAAGCACCGGGTCGACGTCAACACCCGGGAGCAGCTGGCGGCCAAGCACCTGGACCTGAACGAGGTGGCGTTCTGCAACCTGTACCTCGACCAGGCGGTCGCGTTCGAGCCCTATGCCGACAGCCGTGAACTGGGCGGCTTCATCCTGATCGACCGTCAGTCCAACGCCACGGTTGCGGCAGGCACCCTGGATTTCGCCCTGCGCCGGGCAGCCAACATCCACTGGCAACACATGGATGCCGACAAGGCCGCGCGCGCTGCGATCAAGCGCCAGAGGCCCCGCTGCGTGTGGTTCACGGGCCTGTCCGGGGCCGGCAAGTCGACCATCGCCAACCTGGTTGAAAAGCAGCTCCTGGCACAGGGAAGGCACACCTACCTGCTTGATGGCGACAACGTCCGCCACGGGCTGACCAAGGACCTGGGGTTCACCGACGAGGACCGGGTGGAGAACATCCGCCGCGTAGCCGAGGTTGCCAAACTCATGGTCGACGCGGGGCTGGTCGTGCTGGTGAGTTTCATTTCCCCGTTCCGGGCCGAGCGCCAGATGGCGCGTGAGCTGTTCGAACCCGGGGAGTTCATCGAAGTGTTCATCGATACGCCGCTGGAGGTTGCCGAACAGCGCGACGCCAAGGGCCTGTATGCAAAAGCCCGGGCCGGGCTGATCAGCAACTTCACCGGCATCGACTCCGCCTACGAAGAGCCGGAAGCACCGGAGCTGGTGCTCGATACGGTGAACGAGCCGGCAGCGGCCTCGGCCGAGCGGCTGGTCGAACTGATCCTTGCCGAACACGGAACGCACTAGGCTGCCAGGCATGCGGCGGCCGCGGACTGGTGCCGGCCATGCTGCGTCATGCGATGATTTGTCGCGGCCAGGACGGCACTGGAACAGCGGTGCGGTGTTGTTCCGGGCGCCTGGTGGGATTGCGATGTATTCGACTTGCCGGTGGCCTGGCCACCGATTGCGGGGACCACGGTGCGCCTGTTGCTGATTGCCTATGAATTCCCCCCCGGCCCGTCGCCGCAGTCACTACGGTGGTCCAGCCTGGTGCGCGAGCTGATGGCGCAGGGCGTGGAGGTGCACGTGCTGACCGTGGAGTCCTGGTGGCCCTCGGGGCTGCTCCAGCCGCCGTCGGGAGCGATCGTGCACCGGGCCAGGGCCGGCGGCGTGGCCGGGATCATCGCCATGTCCA
>CAZUZT010000272.1:0-2256 GCA_964624575.1 uncultured Rhodanobacteraceae bacterium
GACCGCGTCGGTATCGCCGGTCCCATCGCCCACGTTGGTGATCCGGCGCAGGTTGTCGGCGCTGCCGACTGACACCGTGTTGGCGGCGTCGGCAATCGACCCGGCACCCAGGGCCACCGCGTTGGCGGCCTCGGCGGTGGCGCTGGCGCCCGCACCCAGCGCCACGCCCGTATCTGCCAGGACCGCGGCGCCGGTGCCGATGGCAATGTCGTCCAGCCCTGCGGCATTGGCTTCCATCCCCACCGCGATGCTGTTGTCGCCGCCAGCGCTGGCGGCGTAGCCCAGGGCTGTGCTCCGCGCGCCGCCGGCCGTGTTGCCGTAGCCAAAGGCATTGGCGCGTGCCCCGGTCGCGGAGTTTCCACGCCCGAAGGCCGAGCTGTACTCCCCCTCCGCAGCGTTGCTGATGCCGACCGCGTTCCCATGGGAGCCGCTGGCGACGTTGTCGTTGCCGATCGCCACGCTGTGCGCCCCGCTGGTGGTATTGGCGAGGCCGAAGGCAACGCTGCTGTTGCCGCTGGCGATGTTGTTCCGGCCGAACGCGTTCGCATAGTCGCCTGCGACGGTGTTGTTGTCGCCGAACGCATTGCTGCTGGCGCCCTCGACCTCGTTCGCGTAGCCAAACGCTGCGCTGGCCGATCCCTCGGCGACGTTGCGCCGACCGAAGGCGTTGGCATACTGCCCGGACGCCGCGTTGCCGAAGCCGAAGCTGCTGGACTGCCCACCTGCCGCGGTGTTGGAGCCACCAAAGGCGTTGCTGGATCCTCCGCCCGCGACATTGCCGCCACCGAACGCATTGGCAGTGGTTGCGTCGGTGCGGTTGCCGGTGCCGACCGCGTTGGAGGAGCTGCCGGTCGCGGCGTTGGAGCGGCCCAGCGTGACGGAATTGTCTGCCGTTGCGGTGTTGCGCTCGCCGACGGCCACGCTCGCGATGCCGGCCGCGGTGTTGGAGCGGCCGACGGCCGTGCTGTCGGTGCCGCTCGCGTTATTGACGTAGCCGAATGCACTGGCGTTCTGGCCACCCGCGGTATTGCTGCGTCCGAACGCGCTGGCATCGGTCGCCGTTGCGCTGTTGTCGTACCCGAACGCGCTGGTGCGCACCGAGCTGGCAGTGTTGCCCCGGCCCATCGCCGAGCTGTAATTGCCGCGCGCGATGTTCCCGCTCCCAACCGCGCTGGAGCGGTCGCTGCTGGCATTGTTGCCGCTGCCATAGGCGACTGCGTTGGCATGGCAGCTGCTGTTGGTGCTGCCGTGCTCGTTGCCGAGGGTCTTGTCGCGGCCGCTGTCCTGTACCCACTCCCCGGTGGCGGGGTCGAGGACCCAGCAGTTGGGGCCGTTGGGGTCGGCCTTGGCCGGAGCAGCGATCGCGAAGCCGAGCGCAAGCGCCAGAGGCACCAGCTTCAGGCCGTGGGGAATGATGGGGTTGTGCATGGTGGTTCTCCGTGAGGTTGGGCTGGTCCAGATGCGCCGCTTCCTGTCGTCGCAGGTTTCAACGCTGGACCCCCCAATCACGAGAACGGACGGCGGCGACTGACAGCCGTCCCGCTTACTGCTCAACGCGCCTGGAAATGCACGCTGCCTTCCACCCCGGTCACCTCGCCTTCGGGGTGGAAGCGGATGTGGATATCGCTGTTGTGGCGGCGAAGGGGCAGGGTGGCCGCGACCTTGGCCGGGTTGCCGGGGCTGGCCACGGCTTCGGCCGCGATTCCGGCGCTGCTGCGCAGCTCAATGCGCACCGTGCCCCGCTGCACGGTGAACTCGCCGGCCACCTCGGCCTTGCGCCTCCGGGTGTCCGTCTGGACGGTCGCCGTGGTCGGCTGGTCGAACCGCGCCACGGTGACTGTGCAATCCTTCTCCACGTCGTAGTCCATGACGTTGGAGCCGGTGCACTTCACCACCGCCGCATGTGGAGGTGGCGAACAGGCCGAGGCCACGAGGGCGGCGAACACTGCGCCCAAGCAGGTGCAGCGCGGGGTGATGGGGCGGCTTCGGCTATGCATGGGAGGTGGCTCAGTCGGCAATGGCGATGGACGCTGTGGCCCCCGGGCTGCCGGAGGAGTCGGGAATGAAATCGAGCTGCATCTTCTCGGCGGCATCTCCTTCGGTGTCCCAGTCCCGAACTTTCAGCGCTTGCCTGGCGTCACCGTCCATGAGTGCCGCGCTGGCCGTGTAGCGGCCGATAGGGATGTCCTCCAAGTAGGCCCGGTCCCGCCAATAGTTGTCGCCCAGGCGCAGGACCAGCGTCCTGCCCTGGGAGCC
>CAZUZT010000273.1:0-2201 GCA_964624575.1 uncultured Rhodanobacteraceae bacterium
TCCAGACCACGGCACCGAACGCAGTCGCACGCACCTGCGCCGGATGGCGCCGCGATCGCCGCGATGCCCCACCCGCGCGCGGCGCATCGACGTCACTTCCCCTTCGGATATCCATGGCGATGAGGTGATTTCCGCTCGCACGTCGCTTACATGATCAGGAGGGCGATCGATGGGGAGGCCGGACACAAACCGGTGAGCCTGCAGCGAATGCCCCGGTTCCAGCTCCTGGAGATGGTGCATGTCAGCGTTCCCGATCATTCCTCGCGCGGCAGAACCAGCCCGGTTCGACTCGCGCGTGTTCTGCACGCTGCGGATTGTCTGCCTGCCGATCGCGTGCAGCCCGACGATTTTCGCGCACAACGCGAACGATGACTTCGACCTCGGCGCCAACGATCCGGTAGCTGCACGTGCCACGCAGGTCGGCGGAAAGCTGCTGGTCGCGGGGACATTCACGCGCATCGGCGGTGACCCGGGCATGCGCCTGCCGCGGTTGCGGGCCGACGGCATGGTGGAGCGCAACCACATCGCGCGGCGCGGCGCCGATGGCAGTGTCGATACCGTCGAGCGAATGGGTGATGTCAACAATCAGATCAAAAGGGGAGGCTTCAAATGATTGCTCAGCGAAAGAACACGCGGATCGGCACGCGCCGTTCATTTCATATCGTGCTGGCGGCCGTGCTCGCCTGGACAGGCCTGTCCGTTCACGCCGGGCAGGACCTGGAGCTGCTGCCAGACCAGGCCGAGCTGTCGGTTATTGTGCTGCCGGCCATCGAGGGTGATGACGACCTGGCGAGGGGCCCGCGGATGGCGGTGCGCTGGTCGGGTCGACTGCCAGTGTGGTTGCAACCAGGCATCGAGGATGCCGCCGGCCAATGGCAGGCCGATGGCGAGCCGATCCAGCTGAGCGAGCCGATGACGTTGATACCGGCTCCGGCCAGAAATGCCGGGGAGGAAGTCTTCAAGTTGCACGACGAACAAGGCACGGTGCTGGCCAGCGCCCGGGGTGAGGCCGAGACCTTTGGCTGGACCCCGATGTTCTCCGGGTCGGGATTCAACGGCCCCATCAGCGCCTCAATCATTTATGACGGTGATCTGATTGTCGCGGGCAGTTTCACCGAAGCCGGCGGAGAGACGGTCAATCACATTGCCCGCTGGGATGGCAGTCAATGGTCGGCCTTCAGCGGCCCGAACGGCACGGGCATAAACAATCTGGTCTGGGCACTGGCCATCCACCATGGTGATCTTGTTGCCGCAGGTTGGTTCACTGAAGCCGGCGGAGAGGTGGTCAACAACATTGCCCGCTGGGATGGCAGCCGGTGGTCGGCCTTGAGCGGCCCGAACGGCACCGGGATGAACGAGTGGGTCGAGGTACTGACCATCCACAACGGCGATCTGATTGCCGGAGGCCGGTTCACCCAGGCCGGCGGTGAAACGGTCAACCGCATCGCCCGCTGGGATGGCAGTGAATGGTCGGCCTTGAGCGGCCCGGACGGCACCGGCATGAATAACCTGGTCTATGCCCTGACCGTCCACAACGGTGATCTGATCGCCGGAGGTGCTTTCACCCAGGCCGGCGGTGAAACGGTCAACAGCATTGCCCGCTGGGATGGCGATGGCTGGTCGGCCTTGAACGGTCCGAACGGCACTCACATGAACGGCGCGGTTTCGGTGCTGACCGTCCACAACGGCGATCTGATTGCCGGGGGCTATTTCACCCAGGCCGGCGGCAAGGTGGTCAACCGCATTGCCCGCTGGGATGGCAGTCAATGGTCGGCCTTGAGCGGTCCGAACGGCATCGGTCTCAACGCCGGTGTCGCTGAACTGACCAGCCACAACGGCGACCTGCTTGCCGGGGGTGCGTTCAGCCATGCTGGCGGAGAGCTGGCCAACCACATCGCCCGCTGGGATGGCAATGGCTGGTCGGGATTGAGCGGGCCGAATGGCACCGGCCTGGACGACGCGGCCTGGGCCCTGACCACCCACCACGGCGATTTGACAGCCGGGGGCCAGTTCAGCCATGCCGGCGGCCTGGCCTCATTCAGTCTGGCCCATTGGCAGCTTGAAGCGACCGTCACCGAGCTGTTGTTTATCGAGCACGACGCCATCGATCTGGGCGCTCCGGTGTGGGCCATGGGCCGTGTTCTCGGCCCGGTGAGTACGCCCGATGGTGGCCTGCGTGGACGCATTGAAGCCGACAGCGG
>CAZUZT010000274.1:0-2199 GCA_964624575.1 uncultured Rhodanobacteraceae bacterium
AGGGCACGGTCAACGACCTGGCCAAACAGGTGCTGGCGATCGCCGCCGACGGCCTGGCCCGGCGCGATATCCGCAACCGCCATGATGCCGATGAACGCATCTTCCTGGAGCCGCTGCTGGAATTCGTCGCCGCCGGCATGTCCCCGGCCGAGGTCAAGCTCGACCTGTTCCGGGAGCGTTGGAACGGGGATATCGACCGCCTGTACCGCGAGTGCGCTTACTGACGGCGTCACGCTGACGCCAACCGGCCCACGACAGCCGGCCAGCACCATCGGCCGACGCCATGGCGTTAAGCTGGCGGCATGAAAACAGCTCCAGATTCCGGACCGCCGGGCAACCGTTCCGACGATTTCACCGCCGCCGATGCGCCGCTGCGCGAGGATGTGCGCCGGCTCGGGGCACTGGTTGGCGAGGTCCTGGCCGACCAGGTATCCGATGCCTTCCTGGCCCGGATCGAGGCCCTGCGCCAGCTCGCCATCCAGCGCCGCGAACTTCCGGCGCCGGTGTCGGCCCTGGCCGATGCCCTGCAACCGCTGACGCCGGCGCAAACCGAGCTCACCGTGCGCGCCTTTGCCGCCTGGTTCCAGGCGATCAACCTGGCCGAGCAGGTGCACCGCATCCGCCGCCGCCGCGAGTACCAGCGCGAGCCGGAGACGCCGCCGCAACCCGGCGGCCTGGAAGCGGTGATCGGGCAACTGTGCGCCCAGGGCGTGAGCCTGGACCGGATCCAGGCGCTGCTGCCGCGCCTGCGCATCGAGCCGGTGTTCACCGCCCACCCGACCCAGGCCGTGCGCCCGGCGCTGCTGGACAAGGAACGCACCATCGTGCGTTGCCTGGTCAATGACCTGGACCGCACCCGCACGCCGCAGGAACGCCAGGCCGATACCGCCCGCATCCGCATGGCCCTGACCACCGCCTGGCAGACCGCCGGGATGCCGGCCGAACGACCGGCGGTCGAGGACGAATTCGACCATGTCGCCTTCTACCTCAGCCATGTCCTGTACCCGGTAGTGCCGGTGTTCCACGAAGCTTTTGAAGCAGCGCTGGCCGCGGTGCCCGGCTGCGGCGCTGCGCCCGAGGCACCGGTGCCGCCGGTATTGCGTTTTGCCTCCTGGGTTGGGGGCGACATGGACGGCAATCCCAATGTCGGTGCCGCCACCATTGCCACCGTGCTCGATGGCCAGCGCCAGCGCATCCTGGAGGCCTACCAGCGTGACCTGCAGCACCTGGCCGACCTGCTCAGCCAGACACGGTCGCGGGTCGGATTCTCGCACCAGGTGCTTGACCGGATCGACAGCTGCCGCCGATCGATGCCGGCCGCCGCGGCGCAACTGCGCTCGCGCCACGCGGACCAGCCCTACCGGCAACTGCTGCACCTGATCGCCGCACGCCTGGACGATCCCGGCCACGGCTATCCCGATGCCGGGGCGCTGCTGGCCGACCTGGCCCTGATCGACGACAGCCTGCGCGAGCATCGCGGCGACCAGGCCGGCCGCTTCGCCCTGAAGCGGCTGGAGCGCAAGGTCGCCACCTTCGGCTTCCACCTGGCGACCCTGGATATCCGCCAGGATGCCTCGGTGCACGAGGCCGCGATCGCCTCCGTGCTCGGGCAACCGGACTGGCCGCAGCAGCCGCTGGCGCAACGTCTGGCCGATCTGCACGGACTGCTGGCAGGACGGTTGCCGGATCTGGGCGACAGCGGCACCGACGACGATGCCGAACCCGGTACGGTGACGCCGGCATCGACCCTGGCCGTGTTCCGGACCCTGGCCGGCGCCCGGCAAAGCCATGGTGCCGCCGCGATTGGCCAATACATCATCAGCATGAGTCGCAACAGCGCCGATGTCCTGGCGGTGCTGGCCCTGGCCCGGCTTGGCGGCTGCGTTGATGCCGACGGCCATCCCACTTTGGATGTCGCACCGCTGTTCGAGACCGTGGCCGACCTGACGGCGGCTACTGGAATCATGCAGGAGCTGTTCACCGATGCGGTCTACCGCGATCACCTGCAGCGCCGCGGCGGCCGCCAGACCGTGATGCTCGGTTATTCCGACAGCGCCAAGGATGGCGGTCTGGCAGCCTCGCGCTGGGTGGTGCAACAGGCGCAGGTGGACCTGACCGCCCTGGCCCGCAAACACGATGTCGATCTGGTGTTCTTCCACGGCCGCGGCGGCTCGATCAGCCGCGGTGGCGGCAAGACCA
>CAZUZT010000275.1:0-2198 GCA_964624575.1 uncultured Rhodanobacteraceae bacterium
AGTCGTCCCAGAAGCTCTTGGCTTCGGCGTGCTCGTTGGCTTCATCCGCCCATTCGCGCGAGAAGCGCAGGGCGCGGTCCTTGATTTCGTTCCAGCTCAGCGGCATACGTTTCTCCCCATGGAGCAATGATGCCGCAAGTGCACAGCGTGTGCTTTTTGCGTACCGGCAGATGCGCGCATCCGTGCGGCGAGCGCGCCGGCCGGCGCACGCAGGATTTCAGCGGCCGGCCGTTGCCACACTACGAAAGGATGTTTTACCAACGCGACTGCCTGGCAAAGAGTGCTTTCATAGTGAGCTGATGCTCCGACGTTCGCGAGCTGCGTCAGCCGGCGGCAGACAGCGTCCGCATCCGCCTTCCTTTTCCGTTCTACCTTATGCCCTCACCCCTTTCACCCCGCTCACCCACTTCCCGATGCCGGTTGACATGTGTCGCCGACACGCCCCTGATGCTGCGCGCGATCTGCGCCAACGATTAACCGACTTGAAGGAACCGGATCATGGCTCGAATTCTTCCCGTAGTTCATTGCATGGCCCTTGCCGCCATGATGTTGCTCGGGCTGCCGGTTGCGCAGGCCCAGATTGCGGTTGTCAGCCCGTCCTACATCGATTTCGGCGAGATAAAGATGGGCGCCCAGGTGACGGTGCCGGTGCAGGTGCGCAACCTGACCGCGGTGCCGCTCAGCCTGGCCGGTGGCGGCTTCAACACAGCCAACGGGTTTTCAGGGAGCACCGGCAGCTGTACTTCGCCGTTGCCGGCCTACGCCACCTGTGCAATGAATTTCAGCTTTCGACCGCAGGCGGCGACTGGAACCTTTGAAAACTCGACATTGCTGTCTCTCAACGGCAGTGCCGGAATCTTCACTGCGGCCATCGCCGTGCGTGGCACGGGCGGCGAATCCCTGGTGCAGGTAACGCCGCGCAGCATCGATTTCGGCGAGGAGCTGATCGGCCAGCAAGTCAGCGTGCCGGTGGTCATCACCAACACCCATTCGGCCACCGTGCAGTTCGCCGGCGGCGGTATCGGCGGGCCGTTCACTGCATCGCAAAACTGTTCCGCCGGCCTCGAGCCCGGTGCCTCCTGCCGGTTCACCTATCGCTTCACGCCCGGCCAGATTGACGAGGTATCCGGCAACACATCGTTCACCGTGTCATCGACCGGCCCGGCGCTGTCGCAGAGTTATGCAATCCAGTTGCGTGGCCGCGGCAGGACGGCTGCCGGCCGCTACCATGTTGCGCCGGTGACCCTGGATTTCGGCAACATCAAGATTGGCGACGCGGTGGTTTCCCAGGTCACTTCGATCAACCGGACCGCCGAGCCGATGATGCGCTCCGGTGGCGGTTTCAACGATGACGACAACGCGTTCTCGTCCAGCATCAGCGCTGTCCCGGCATGCGCCGGCGGCGGCCTGCCGCCCGCTGTCGCCTGTCCGTCGAACTACCAGTTCCTGCCGCGGGAGCGCCGCGATCATGCCGCGGCCACGGTTATCGGCTACACACAGGCCGGCTTCTACGAGCAGGTGCCGCTCGCCTTCACCGGCACCGGCGTCGGCACGCTGGCCCGGGTCTGGCCGGTGGCCGTGGACTTCGGCGACATCGAGCCGGGCACCCTGGTGACGATGCCGGTGACGATCCTGAACACCAGCCCGGTAACACTCAACGACCTTCAGGTCGTCAATGTCACCGGTGCCTTCTCGCTCACGACCAACTGCGGCCCGAGCCTTGCCGCCGACGCCAGCTGCACGGTCACCTACCGGTTCCAGCCAGGCGCCATCAACAACTTCATGGCCATCTCGTCCATCAGCTACCAGGGCAACGGCGCGTCGGAATCAACGCAGATCACACTGAGCGGAACGAGCGGCTCGGCCATTTTCGTCGATGGGTTCGAGCAGTAGCCGGGCCCGATCAGACCGGGCCTGCGCCCGCACGGCAGCCATGCCGATCTGGAACAGTGCGCCGCCGGTCACGCCGGTGGCTGCCGCCGGCCCATTGCCGGCAAAGGTCTGTCCGGGCGCTGTCTGGCCGGTGCCTGGCTGATCTGGATCACAGCGTTTCCATGGCCCATCCGCCAAGCTGGTTGCAGATGAAAAGCCCAATGGAGGCAATGACATGAGATCCAATCACATCCTGAGTTCACTCTCCCTGTCGATCGTGCTGGCCTTGGCTGGCAACGGCGTGGCAGTGGCTGATTCAACGCAGC
>CAZUZT010000276.1:0-2195 GCA_964624575.1 uncultured Rhodanobacteraceae bacterium
AAAACGCACCTGCTGGTGGCCACCGCCGGCGCCGCGCGCGGGAAGGGTCTGCATGCCGGCTATCTGGCCCTGTCGCGCTGGGCGGCTTTCGATGGCGACGCCCTGGCCGCTTTGGCCGGGCAACAATTGCTGGCCGTCGACGAGGTCGACACGATTGCCGGCAACCGCGAGGCCGAGGTCGCCCTGTTCGATCTATACAACCGGTGCCGCGACAATGGCTGCCGCCTGCTGCTGGCCAGTCGCGAGGGGCCGGCGCGACTGCCGCTGACCTTGCCCGATCTGGGCTCGCGCTTGGCGGCCACCACGCAGGTGCCGTTGCAGGCGCTTGCCGAGCCGGCGCGGCGCGAACTGGTGGCGGCGCGCGCCCGTGCCCGCGGCTTCGAGCTGGATCCGCCCGTAGTCGATTTCCTGTTCCGCCATCATCGGCGCGATCTGCCCGCCCTGCTGTCGCTGGTCGAGCATCTGGACCGGGAAAGCCTGGCGCGCAAGCGCCGGGTCACCGTGCCCCTGGTGCGCGCGGTGCTCGAGCAGCTGGACTGAAGCGGGCAGCAAGTGCCGGTCATGGCCGCGGCCTGAGCGTGCCCATGTGAAGGCAGCAGGGATTCTCACGCCGTCACCGCCGTTATGACCTGATCCGGGACATTGGCCGGGACATTGGCCGGGATAGGCCCCGGGCTGGCATGATCCTGTGTTCCCGCGGTCATGCCCTGCCAGGATTCAATCACTGCCGATGACCTTTCTGGCGCACAGGATCCGTCCCGTCCGGGAATGGCGGCATCGGCATCATCGGTACCGGCACGAGGCCGGTGCCGGTCACGGTCAGCAGGACCGCCTTGCCGGCGCGCACGATCAGGCAGTTGACCGCCATCTCCGGCGGCAGTCGGGGCAGGGCGGATGAGTGCCAGTCTGATCGTCGCCGCCGCCCTGGTCTGGCTCGGGCTGCTGTTTGCCGTCGCCCTGTTCGGCGAACGCCGGGCCGGTCGCAGCCACCTGCCGGCCGCGTGGATCTACGCCCTGGGTCTGGGCGTGCACTGCACCTCGTGGACCTTCTACGGCACCATCACCCAGGCGCAGCGTTCGGGCTGGTGGTTGCCGCCCACCTTCGCCGGAATGATTGCCCTGTTCACGTTCGGCTGGCCGGTGTTGGCGCGGCTGGTGCGCCTGGCCAAGACGCACAACAGCACCACCGTGGCCGATTTCGCCGCCGCGCGGCTGGGCAAGAGCTCGGGCCTGGCCGCGGTCATCACCGGCGTGATGTTGCTGGGCACGGTGCCGTATCTGGCCCTGCAATTGAAGGCGGTCAGCACCAGCTTTGACCTGTTGGCCGGCCGGGGCGGCTCGGTGTCGGCGCTGGGCGACAGCGCCCTGTGGGTGACCCTGGCCATGGCCGCCTTCGCGATGTTGTTCGGCACCCGGCACGCAGCCGCAGGCGAGCGCCATCCCGGCCTGCTGCTGGCGGTGGCGTTCGAGTCGCTGCTCAAGCTGGTGGCGTTCCTGGCCATCGGGTTGTTCGTCGTTTTCGGCCTGTACGACGGGCCCTGGCAACTGGCCGCGCAGGCGCGCCAGGAACTGCCCCCCGCCAGCGGCGGCGGCGATGGCTTCCTGACCCTGATCCTGCTCGGCGCCCTGGCCACGTTCACCCTGCCGCACCAGTACCACGTGGCGGTCACCGAGTGTGCCGATCCCGGCCAGGTGCGTCAGGCGCGCTGGCGCTTTCCACTGTTCCTGCTCGCCATTGCACTGCCGATCATGCCGCTGGCCTGGGCCGGGTCGCTGGCCCTGGGCGATGCCCTGCCGTCGGACCTGTACGTGCTGGGCTTGCCGCTGGCTTCGGGTCGGCCGGACATGGCATTGCTGGCTTTCCTGGGCGGCCTCAGCGCCGCCACGGCAATGGTGGTGGTGGCGACACTGGCCCTGAGCCTGATGCTTGGCAACCACTGGATCACGCCCCTGCTGCGGCGTCGCTGGGTCAGTGGCGAGGGCAGCGGCGACCTGCTTGGACGCGTGCTGTTGATGCGCCGGCTGGGCATTGTCGTGGTGCTCGGGCTGGCCTGGATCTACTCGCGCACGCTGTTCGGCAGCGATGTGCTGGCCGATATCGGCGCGCAGTCGTTCTCCGCCCTGGGGCAACTGGCACCGGCGGTGCTGGCGGCGCTGTATGCGCCGCGGGTGCCGGCGCGGGCAATCCTGGCCGG
>CAZUZT010000277.1:0-2184 GCA_964624575.1 uncultured Rhodanobacteraceae bacterium
CGGCGCCGAACAGGTCGCCGACCACGTTCATGCCGTCCATCAGCGGGCCTTCGATGACATGCAGCGGGCGCTCTGCCTGTTGACGCGCTTCTTCGGTGTCGTCGACCACGAACTCGTCGATGCCGTGCACCAGCGCATGCGACAGGCGCTGTGCAACCGGCAGCTCGCGCCAGGCCAGCTTGTCACCGGCATCGGCTGCGCCGGCACCCTTGGCACCCCGGTATTTTTCGGCCAGCTCCAGCAGCCGTTCGGTGGCATCGGGGTGGCGGTTGAGGATCACGTCCTCGACCCGCTCGCGCAGGTCCGGATCCAGGTCGTCATAGATCGCCAGGGCGCCGGCGTTGACGATGCCCATGTCCAGGCCGGCGCGGATCGCGTGGTACAGGAACACGCTGTGGATGGCCTCGCGCACCGGCTCGTTGCCGCGGAACGAGAACGAAACGTTGGAGATGCCGCCGGAGATGTGCGCCAGCGGGAACAGCCGGCGCAACTCGCGCGCCGCCTCGATGAAATCGACCGCGTAGTTGTTGTGTTCCTCGATGCCGGTGGCGATGGCGAACACGTTGGGGTCGAAGATGATGTCCTGGGGCAGGAAGCCGACCCGTTCGGTGAGCAGCGTGTAGGCGCGCGAGAGGATCTCGACCTTGCGTTGTGCGGTTTCGGCCTGGCCGGTTTCGTCGAACGCCATCACCACGACGGCGGCGCCGTAGCTGCGCACCAGGCGTGCCTGTTGCAGGAACTCGGCTTCGCCTTCCTTGAGCGAAATCGAGTTGACGATGCCGCGGCCCTGCACGCACTTCAGACCGGCCTCGATCGCGCTCCACTTGGAGCTGTCGATCATCACCGGCACCCGGGCGATGTCCGGCTCGGCGGCGATCAGGTTCAGGTAGGTGGTCATCGCCTTGACCGCATCGAGCAGGCCCTCGTCCATGTTCACATCGATGATCTGGGCGCCGGCCTCGACCTGCTGCCGGGCAACCTCCACCGCCTTGTCGTACTGGTCCTTCTGGATCAGCTTGCGGAAGCGGGCGCTGCCGGTGACGTTGGTGCGCTCGCCGACGTTGACGAAATTCAGCTCCGGAATCAGGCGCAGCGGCTCCATGCCCGACAGGTGCGTGCGCGTATCCGGCTTCGGCGCCTGCCGGGGTTGCGTGCGCCGGGCGATGTCGGCCAGGGCCTGGATGTGCGCCGGGGTGGTGCCGCAGCAGCCGCCGACGATGTTGAGCAGGCCGTCGCGCAGGAAGCCGCCCAGGCTGTCGGCCATGTCCTCGGGGGTTTCGTCGTAGCCGCCGAAGGCATTGGGCAGGCCGGCATTGGGGTGCGCGCTGACATAGGTGGCGGTGGCGGCGGCGATGGCCTCCACGTGCGGGCGCATGTCGTCGGCGCCCAGGGCGCAGTTCAGGCCGATGCTCAGCGGCCGGGCGTGTTCGACCGAGTACAGGAAGGCCTCGGCGGTCTGGCCCGAAAGCGTGCGGCCGGAGCGGTCGGTGATGGTGCCGGAGATCATCACCGGCACCCGGCCGCCACGCTCGACGAACACCTGGTCGAGCGCGAACAGCGCGGCCTTGGCATTGAGCGTGTCGAAGATGGTCTCGACCATCAGTACATCGGCGCCGCCATCGAGCAGGCCGCGGGCGGATTCGCGGTAGTTCTCGGCCAGTTCGTCGAAGCTGACATTGCGGAAGCCGGGATTGTTGACGTCCGGCGACAACGATGCCGTGCGGCTGGTCGGGCCGAGCACGCCGACGGCGAAGCGCGGCCGGTCCGGGGTGCGGTCGGACCAGTGCTCGGCCGCCTCGCGCGCGAGCCGGGCGGCTTCGCGGTTGATCTCATAGGCCAGCTCTTCCAGCCGGTAATCGGACTGGCTCAGGCGCGTGGCGTTGAAGGTGTTGGTCTCGGCGAAGTCGGCGCCGGCCTGGAAGTACTGGTGGTGGATGTCGCTGATCAGTTCCGGGCGGGTCAGCACCAGCAGGTCGTTGTTGCCGCGCAGCTCGTGGCCGTGGTCGCGCAGGCGCTGGCCGCGGTAATCGTCCTCGGCCAGGCCCTGGTTCTGGATCATCGTGCCCATGGCGCCATCGAGCACCAGGATGTGCCGGGCCAGAGCGCGTTCCAGCGCCTGCGCGCGGTCGGCTTGCAGCCAGGGAAGGGTAGTCATGGACGGTGCGCCACCAGGGTGAGGATTTC
>CAZUZT010000278.1:0-2183 GCA_964624575.1 uncultured Rhodanobacteraceae bacterium
TGAAGATCGCCAAGGAGCCGATCTCCATGGAGACCCCGATCGGCGACGACGAGGATTCGCATCTGGGTGATTTCATCGAGGACACCAACGTCGAATCGCCGCTCGACACGGCCACCGACACCGGCCTGCGCGAAACCGTGCACGATGTCCTGTCCAGCCTGACCCCGCGCGAAGCCAAGGTGCTGCGCATGCGCTTTGGCATCGACATGAACACCGACCACACCTTGGAAGAGGTCGGCAAGCAGTTCGACGTCACCCGCGAGCGGATCCGGCAGATAGAAGCCAAGGCCTTGCGCAAACTGCGCCACCCCAGCCGCTCCGAACAGCTGCGCAGCTTCCTGGACGTTGAGTCCTGAAAGCCAACCAGCCGGCACCGTAACCGGGTGCCAATGAACAGCAAAAGCCCGGCCCCGTGCCGGGCTTTTTGCGTTCAAGGGCGAACTCGCCGGAACTTCGAACCTGCCGCACCGCGCCCCACCGCCCGTCTGCTCCCCGGCTGCAATGCCGCCACCACCAAGCCGCCACTTGCGTTGGCGAAAATCCCGGTGATAATGGAGCCCGTTCGAGTCGGCGCCTGGGGAAGGGGCCACAGATCGGACAACCGGAATGGGAGGACAACCAATGACGACGAATCCGCGCACGCCTGCCCGTTGGTGGGCTGCTTGCTGTCTGATGGCAGCCGCACTGCTGATGGCAGCCACCACCGTCCAGGCGGCCGAACGGCACTGCCAGAATGGCGTCGGCAAGAAACGGGCAAGCACGCCCATGTCCGAATTCGTCCTCAACCAGGATGGCACCGTGGTGCACAACCGCACCCGCCTGCAATGGGCGCGCTGCTCGCTGGGCCAGAGCTGGGATGGCTCCGGCTGCACCGGCCAGGCCACCGTCCATTCCTGGGAAGACGCCACCGATGCCATCGGCCAATTCAATGCCGCCGGCCTGGGTGGCCATCAGGACTGGCGCCTGCCCACGGCGCAGGAACTGATGTCCATCGTCGAGCAATGCCGGCACGCACCGGCGATCAACGTCGACGTCTTTCCCGATACGCCGCGCTCCGGTTACTGGAGCTCAACCGTGCATCGCGACCAGGCCAACCCGACCTTCGTCGGTTTCCACCTGGGCCTGGAGCAGACGTGGTTGAGCCGCAGCAGCTACCGGGTGCGCCCGGTGCGCGCCGCCGGTTTCCATCAGGTCGACGTGCTTCAGGCTCCGCACTGATCCCGACCCGCAATGGCACTTGCCCGGCGAGCACTTTCCGGGCATGCTGTTCAACAGTTGAACGCGCTGGGAGGAGCGTCAAGTGACCGGGTCTGGGGAAAACCAATGGTATGCCGTCTATTGCCGGCCGCGGCAGGATCTTCGCGCTGAAGAAAACCTGGCCCGGCAGGGCTATCGCGTGTTCCGACCGAAGCTGCGCCAGCGCGGGCCCAACGCCCGTCTGCGCGTGGAATCAATGTTTCCCCGCTACCTGTTCGTACAGTTGCACAGCGGCCTGCAGGACTGGGCGCCGATCCGCTCCACGCGCGGCGCCATCGGCCTGGTCCGCCGCGGCGAGCAGCCGGCCGTAGTGCCTGATCCGGTCATCGATTCCCTGTTCCGTCGTGCCGATGAGCAGGGCCGCATCGACCTGGCCGCCGACCGCGAACTGGTCGCCAACGAAGAACTGGAACTGGTAGACGGCCCCTGCGCCGGCCTGCCAGCGCTGTATGTCGCAGCCAAGGGCGCCGACCGGGTCATCGTCCTGCTCAGCCTGATGCACCAGACCCGGCAGATCGAATTGCCGCGCAGCTCCGTGCAACCGCGGTGCTGGCGCGATTAGGGCACTGATCAACTTTCCACCCCGTTGAAAGGCGCTGCCCGGACAGGTATCCGGGCGGCTGGCGGGGGACCAGGCAGCGGCAACGCCTGGGCCAACAAACGAAAACCGGAATCGGTAATTGGGAACCGACACCCCAAGGGCGGTAGCGTGCATGGACACGAACGGCAACGGGCATGGATGAAGGCACCCGCTACCACCTGCTGCGCCTGCTCGAGCAGAACCCAGCCCTGAGCCAGCGAGAACTGGCCCGGGAGCTGGGTTTCAGTCTCGGCAAAACCAACTACTGCGTGCGCCAACTGGTGGAAAAAGGCTGGGTCAAGCTCGGCAACTTCCGCCGCAGCCGCAACAAGGCCGCCTACCTGTA
>CAZUZT010000279.1:0-2161 GCA_964624575.1 uncultured Rhodanobacteraceae bacterium
AGCCTTCGGCGGCGGCCCACAGCGCCCACCAGGTGGGCCACAGCAGCAGCAGGAAGCCGATCGGGCGGTCGAGCCGGCACAGGCGCAGGTAGGGGTCGGCGCGTTGGCGCCAGCGGCGCGCGGTGGTGGCGAGGGTGTCCTGTCTGCTGGCGGCATTGGCCGGATCGTGGCCGGTTTCGCCGGTTCGGCGGGGATTGCCGGTGGTGGCAGCGGCGGCACTGCGATCGATCGGGTGCGTACTCGGGGACTTGGCGCCGTTGGCGCGTGGTTTCACTGTCGTTTTGGAAGCGGCGCCTGTGCCAGCGTTTGCTGATGAGCTGGCCGTGACTGCCGCCGGTGTGGCTGGCGATACTTTGTCGGGAATTTTCTTGACGGCCTGGCCAGAAGCCGTCTCCGCGCTCGGCTTTACGCCGCCCCCTGCGGAGGGGCGCGCGCTTGGTGCTCTGCTCGGGGCCGGCGCCGGTGACGCCTGCGCTGGCCGATGACCGTCCGGTGGCGGCGTGCCGCTTTGCGCGGGTGCTTGCTGCCCTGCGGTTGACGTGCGCTTTTGCTCCGGAGCTGCCGCGGACTGACCGGCCGTGCGCCTGACCGCCGGAGATGCTGTGGATTGCGCGGCGCTGTCCGCGGACGTGGTGCTGGGCGGTTGCTGCGTGGATGCGGGCTGTGCGGTGGCGGGCGTTGGGCTTGCGGGTGCTGCTGTAGTGACCGGTCTGGCTGGCGTGTCTGCCTGCCGCGTCGGTGTTACCGCTGTGCTGGTGCTCACGGCTTTGCTCGCGGCGTCAGCCTTCGCGGCACTTTTCTTCGCCGGAACCTTCTTCGCAACAGTCTTCTTGGCCACAGACTTCTTCGCCGCGGTCTTTCTCGTCACGGCTTTCTTCGCCGCCGACTTCTTTGCCGCTGCCTTCCGGGCCAGCTTGGCCGGCGCGCCGGAACGGGTGGCTTTTTTGGCCGGGCTCACGGTGTCAGCCTTGTCGCCGACCGGCGCCGATGCCTTGGCAGCCGGGGTGTCGGATGCGGTGGTTTTGGCGGCACGCTTCTTCGCCGGCGCAGGTTTGGCCTGATCGTCGCTCATGCGGGGATTCTAGCTGCCGACGCCGGGCGGATTGGCGACGGGTGCCACGGTTGTAAGCGGATGCGACAAAGGCCAATACGGGCACAGGCGATCACCGTCAATCACCGTGGTCGGGTTGTTGCCGCCAGGCCGCGTCATGCGACGATCAAAGCGCCGCCGCCGCGCCGCAACCACGCACGCAGCAAGGCCTGCGTCCACGCCGCGGCACCGATGCCGGCTACCGGGCTATCCCGTGGCCGACGCCACCAGCCAGAAAACCGCCCCCGCGATCCCGCCATCAACCACGCCGGTACAATCGCGCCATGGATGTTTCGCATTTGCTTGATGAGCTCAATCCGGCCCAGCGCGAGGCCGTGGCGGCGGCGCCGGGACACATGCTGGTCCTGGCCGGCGCCGGTTCGGGAAAGACGCGCGTGCTCACGCACCGCATCGCCTGGCTGCTGCAGGTGGAGAAGGTCTCGCCGTATGCGGTGCTGGCGGTCACCTTCACCAACAAGGCGGCGGCGCAGATGCGCATGCGCTGCGATGACCTGGTCGGGGCGGGCACGCATGGCGCCTGGATCGGCACCTTCCACAGCATCTGCCACCGGCTGTTGCGCCAGCACTGGCGCGAGGCGCGGCTGCCGGAAACCTTCCAGATTCTGGATGCCGATGACCAGGTGCGCCTGGTCAAACGGGTGATCGCCGGACTGGGTCTGGACGACAGCCACTTTCCGGCCCGGCAGGCGGCCTGGTTCATCAATGCCCAGAAGGATGAGGGCCGGCGCCCGGGCGATATCGAGCCGGGGCAGAACCCGACCCATCGCGCCCTGGTCGATGTCTATGCTGCCTATCAGGAACAGTGCGACCGCCAGGGCCTGGTGGATTTTGCCGAGCTGCTGCTGCGCAGCCACGAGTTGTGGCTGAACCACCCGGTGTTGCTGGAGCACTACCAGCGCCGCTTCCGCTGGCTGCTGGTGGATGAGTTCCAGGATACCAACGCCCTGCAGTACGCCTGGCTGCGGGTGCTGGCCGGCGACAGCGCACGCGTGTTTGCGGTTGGCGATGACGACCAGGCGATCTACGGCTGGCGCGGTGCCCGAGTCGAGA
>CAZUZT010000280.1:0-2159 GCA_964624575.1 uncultured Rhodanobacteraceae bacterium
GCCGCGTGCGCATCACCGCCAGCGGCGTTTTCAGGCTGTGCGCCAGGTCGCTGAGCGTGTTGCGGTAGCGCGCCAGGTGCTCGCGCTCGGTGTCGATCAGGTCGTTGACGCTGTCGGTCAGGCCACGCAGCTCGCGCGGATACGGGCCGGTCAGCCGCTGGGCCTGCCCGCTCTCGACATTGGCCAGGTCGGCCTCGACCCGGCGCAAGGGCGACAGCCCCCAGCGGAACATCACCAGCATCAACACCAGCAGGGTCAGCCCGGCCGCGCCCAGGTACACCCACAGGGTTTGCCGGAACACCATCACCTGCCCGTCCAGCACCGAGGCATGCTCGGCCACGTGCAGGGTCAGGCCGAGCTCGTCGTCCTCACCCAGTTCCCAGACCACGCCATGGCTGAACAGGTAGATATCGCCCACCGGGCTGGCAAGCGGCCCGGAGAATTCGGTCCGGCCCGGTGCCAGCTCGCGGTCGAACGGCAGGCCACGGGCCAGGGCCGAGGCCGATTCCCAGCGCAGGCGATCGCCGGTGATGCCGGCATACAGGCCCGAGCCGGGCTGGTCGAAACGCGGTTCCGGCGCAACCTCGGGCAGCACCAGGCGCCGCGATACGGTCGGATCGGAACCGGCGATATAGGCCCAGACATAGCCTTGCAGGCGCTCGCGCAGGGCTTCCAGGGCGCTCTCCCTGAAAGCCTGTTCCAGGGCAAAGCCGGTCAGCCCGAGAAAGCCGATCAGGGCCGCGGACAGCACCGTGAGCATTCGCGATTGCAGGGACCACGGGCGCATGGCCGGACGACTCCGTCAGCCGGCACCCGGCCGCCCGGCCGGGCGCCGGTTCACTCCGAGCGCGGGATGGAGAAGCGGTAGCCGCGCCCGCGCACGGTGTCGATCGGCTTGAGGGTGCCGTCCGGATCGAGCTTGCGCCGCAGCCGGCCGATGAACACTTCCAGCACATTGGAGTCGCGGTCGAAATCCTGCTGATAGATGTGCTCGGTCAGTTCGGCCTTGGAGACCAGTTCACCGGCATGCATCATCAGGTATTCCAGCACCTTGTACTCGTAACTGGTCAGATCGACATTCTCTTCGTTGACCGCCACCGTCTGCGCCGTGGTGTCCATGGTCACCGGGCCACACTGGATCAACGGCTTGCTCCAGCCGGCGGCCCGGCGCATCAGGGCATTCATCCGCGCCAGCAGCTCTTCAACGTGGAACGGCTTGACCACATAGTCGTCGGCGCCCGAGGTAAGGCCCTCGACCTTGTCCTGCCAGCTGGTCCGGGCGGTCAGCACCAGGATCGGAAAACGGCAGTTTTCCTCGCGCAGGCGCTGGATCAACTCCATGCCGTTCATCTTTGGCAGGCCCAGATCGATGATGGCCAGGTCAAAAGGCACTTCCTTGCCCAGGAACAGGCCTTCCTCACCGTCGGCCGCGGTGTCCACCGCGTAACCCTCACGCTTCAGGCGTGCGGCCAGGGTTTCCCGCAGCGGGGCTTCGTCTTCCACCAGCAGAATTCGCATCAGTCAGGATCCTCGGGTTGAAAGATTGCAGTGGCTGATCAGCGGTTGTTGCCGACCCGGCTGGGCCGGGTGACCACACGTACCCGGCCATCGGGGGTCAACACCTTGATCCGGTAGACCTCGCGTGTGCCGGTGGCCACCGTATCGGCCGACAACACCCGGCCGCCGGTTTCCCGTTGCACCTGGGCGATCGCCTCCTGCAGATTGGCCGCACCCTCGCGCGCCGACAGCGGCGCACTCAGGCACAGAAGCGAAGCAAGCAGGGCGATCGGCAACAAGGCACGGGTATGACAGACAGGGATCATGGCTTGATTGTTGTGGTGAAGGCGAGAAAAAGGCAACCGCCGACCTTGGCCGGCAGCCCGAAGAGGACAATGGAATCACCACACAGCCTACGCCAGGGCATTGAATTCGTGCTGAACTGCCGGATCATGGCGGCCCATGCCGGGTGCCCCGGTTCAGAACACTTCGCCCACGCAGCAGCGCAACGAACCCCCGGCCAACTCGATCTGCGACAGCGGCACCGGCTGCAGTTGCCAGCCCTGCGCCGCCAAAGCCTGACGGGTCGCCGGCCGCAAACTGTCGACGCCGGACTGGCTCATCAGCAGCTCCGGTTCGCGCACCACGATGCAGTTGCCGGC
>CAZUZT010000281.1:0-2147 GCA_964624575.1 uncultured Rhodanobacteraceae bacterium
AGGATGGCGAGCTGCAACTGATGAGCGACCGCCTGAACGTGGCGATGACGCCGCAGCAGCGGATGCCTTGAGGCAGAGGCGCGGGAGGATGGCGGACTTGATCCCGGGCATTTTTCCGGCATGGGCTATGGGCCCTGGGGATCAAGAAGCAACGTTGGATACGCGCCGCAGGTCAGGCCAGGGTGCTTTTGTACTCCAGTCCTGGAGGTAGGCGAGAGGGATCAAAAGTCGGCCTCAACGGTGTCATTGACGATGAGCTTCCATGTCGGATCAGTTGGGTGCTCCTGAGCCAACAAGGGATCCAGGAGCTTGACGGAAGGATCCAGCGGCACGGCGGTCTTGGCCCGTTTTTACGAATGGCAGCAAGGCAGTGGCTTGGCGCCGGTGCCCTTGGCGGTCGAGCAGGTAGCCCAGACGGCGTACCGACGAGTTCTGGCAATGCCTGGCGGCCCGGGCAAGTGTGTCGGCGTCAGCCTCAGGCCCAAGATCCTTGACAATCTGGGCCAGCCCGCTGATCCCCGCAGCATGTTGGAAATAGCGCGCGCAATCGAGCAGAGTCAGTTCAACCATCGATATCGCCCCGGGTTTGATGCATGAGTGGTGGCACCGGCCGCCATGGCGGCCGAGGCAGCCGGCCACGCACGGGCGCCGGGGATCAGGGTTCCCTGGCCTGCAGCAGTTTCACCACGCTGGAGAAATCCAGCTGGCCGTTGCCGGCGGCGCTGTTGAGGGCGTAGAGGTTGCGCGCCAGTTCGCCCAGGGGGATGGCGGTGCCGGTGGCCATGGCGGCTTCGGCGGCCAGGCCCAGATCCTTGAGCATGAGGTCGTTGCCGAAGCCGCCGGCGTAGCCGCGCGCGGCCGGGGCATTTTCCAGTACGCCGGGCCAGGGATTACACACTTCGGTGGCCCAGCTGCGGCTGGTGCTGACCGCCATCATCTGCGACAGGGTGGCGGCATCCAGGCCGTTGGCCACGCCCAGGGCGATGGCTTCGCCGGTGGCGGCCATGATTACGCCCAGGGCCATGTTGTTGCACAGCTTGGCGACCTGGCCGGCGCCGGCCGGGCCCATGTGGAAGATGTTCTTGCCCATGGCTTCCAGCAGCGGCCGGGCGCGGGCCAGGGCGGTATCGCTGCCGCCGACGATGAAGGTGAGGCTGCCGGCGCTGGCACCGGCGACGCCGCCGGAGACTGGTGCATCGATCATTTCCAGGCCGCGCGCGGCCGCGGCTTCGGCCACCTTGCGCGCCGAGGCCGGGGCGATGGTGCTGCAATCGATGACCAGGGCGCCGTCGGCAATGGCGCCGAGCAGGCCGTCCCCGCCCAGGTACAGGCCCTCGACGTGGCGGCTGGCCGGCAGCATGGAGATGACGGTGGCAGCACCGGCGACGGCGTCGGCGGCGGAGGTGGCCGTGGTGATGCCGGCGGCGCGGGCGGCGGAAAGGGCGTCGGCGGACAAATCGAAGGCGTGGACGTCGTGCCCGGCCTTGGCCAGGTTGGCAGCCATGGGGCCGCCCATGTTGCCCAGTCCGATGAAGGCGATGCGGCTCATGGCTGTTCTCCGTGTGGATGGATCAGGATCGGTGCTTGCGAAAAGGAATGATCGTGGCCCGCCGCTGGTCGCTACCGGTTGACGACGACCGGTGGCGGTGACGGTCAGCGGCTGCCCAGCTCGGCCAACGGATGGCGGTCGCGCGACCAGGCCGGTGCTTCCAGGAGGCGGGCGGCGAAGGCGGCATCGGCCTCCTCCAGGGTAGGCGGCTGCCAGTTGGGTTTGCGGTCCTTGTCGATCAGCAGGGCGCGGATGCCTTCGGCGAAATCGCCGTGGGCGGCGCAATGCAAAGCAGCAACATATTCCATGCGGAAGGTGTCGGCCAGGCTCATGCTGGCGGCACGGCGCTGCAGTTCAAAGCCCAGGCGTGCCGAGCCGGGCGAACCGGCGGCCAGGGTCTGCTGCGCCCGCGCCAGCCAGGTATCGTCGCCGGCATCGATGGCCTGGATGGCGGCAACGACATCTTCCAGCTGCTCGTGGCGGCCGATGTCGGCGAGCAGGCCGGCGTGGTGTTGCAGCGGTCCGGCGGCGGCAGGCTGGGCAAAGCCGGCCAGCAGGGCGTCGAGCAGGCCGTGGTTCTCCAGCGCCTGATCGCTCC
>CAZUZT010000282.1:0-2129 GCA_964624575.1 uncultured Rhodanobacteraceae bacterium
GAGGGCGGCGAGGGCGGTGGCGCCGGCAGCCGCCACAGGCGGCCGCTGAGGGCGATCCAGAAACTGCCATCGGGAGCGTCCCAACTGCGGTAGCCGCCCTCGGGCCCCTGGTGTGAGAACAGGCGCACCGGCCGGTCGCGCACGACCCGGAACAGGCCATTGTTGGCGCCGACCAGCACCGAGCCATCGGCGCCGAGACGCAGCTGCAGGATGTCGGCCGGGCTGTCCGGGTCGTCCCACAGTCGCGACGTGCCCGCCGGCGTCACCTGCAGCAAACGGCCGCCGACCTCGGTCCACAGGCTGCCCTCTGCAGTGCTGATGGCATGACGCGGCAACGGTACCGGCCGCGGCGAGTCGGCATCGCGCAGCCGCTGCCAGGCGCCGTCGCGCGAGCGCCAGACCGACCGCTGCCGGGTGATCAGCCAGGCCTGTCCGGCACTTCCGGGCAACGCCAGGCCGGGCTCGACATCTTCGGGAAACCACCAGCGGGCGGGAAAGGCGCCGCTGCCGTCCGGACAGTGCAGGGCCCGGGCCGTGGTCAGGCACAGGCTGTCGGCATCGACATGGTGCACCCGTGGCGGCTGCGAGCCGGCAGCCTCGGGTGCACCGGCCTGTACGCGGTCTGCTTCCGGGCCGGAAACAGCCTCGGCCGCGGCGGTGCCGGCCGCCGCCAGGCGGGCCGGTTCGATCCGGCCCGAACGCACCTGCAGCCAGTCGCCATGGGCCGTATGTGCAAACAACCGTTGCTGGTCATCCAGATGCAGGCTGAGCACGCGGTTGCCGGACATGGCCGGAAACCGCATCGACTCGTGGACATCGAAACGCTGACCATCGAACCGGGCCAGGCCATCATGGGTGGCCAACCACAAAAAGCCATCGGCATCGATCCGCGCCGAGGTGGCGCTGCTCACCGGCAGGCCATCGGTGGAGCCGTAATGGCGCTGCACCCAGCGCGGTTCGTGCGTGTCGGCGGCAATGTCCGCAGCCACCACCGTGCTGGCAACGGCGTTGGTGTCAGCCAGTGTCAACAGCGGCCACGCCAGCGACAGCCACACCAGCAGCCACGCCGGTGACAGCCGCCACGCCAGTGGCAGCAAACCTCGTCGGTGCATACGTGTCGATCGCGGCCGGGCCCGTTTCACCGGCGGACTATGCCACGGGTGACAAGCCCGGAGCAGCCGCCAGCCCGGCCCAGCGGCGGCTTCAACCGCTCGTGGCAAGCGCGTCATCCCGGGCGGCTTTCAACAGCGATGCGGGTCAAGCCGCCGGGATGACGTCACAGGTTATGAAGGCTTGTCAGTAACGCGGCGCAGGATCAGGGCGCTGGATCAGATTGGATAGCGAAGCACGGCTGCCAACTCGCCTCCGCCGGGAATATCCTCGCGCCGAACGCCCATCACGCGCGCACCCGTCGCCAAGGCCCGCGCAGCGATCTCATCGACGATGCCATACGCCTTCGCATCATCTTTTTCGACGAAGGTGACGGCACCGGTGGCGTCGTCGACGAAACCGGGAACAGTGGTGTCGATGTCCATCAGCAGCGTATCGATGATGCCGAACGTGGCCGCTCGCGCGGCATCGGAGATGTCGGTGGTCGTGCGCCGATCGCCGGCACGGGCCTCGAACAGCGCGTGCATATCGGTGATCTGCGACGCGTAGGCCGTGTCGAGGATTGGCCGCGCCTTGCTGGCAAGGTCGGCCTCGCTGAAATGGTCGGGGCTGTCGGCGATCGTTTCCTTCAGAAGATGCGGGTAGGAGCAGGCCTGGGCGAAGACCGACGCCAGCTTGCCGGTGGCCGCCAGTACCAGCGGAACCTCGCGTCCGGCCAGAACCGGCCGAAGTGCGGCATCGATCCTGCGCGCATATTGCTGAAGGCGCGCATTCTGCCCCTCACCCAGGATGCGGACAGTCTGCGAATTGTCAGCGGCTTGCGCAGACGCATCGTTGGGCATGTCCGGCACCGGCAGCACCTCCGGCGCCAGATCGGCATGCATCTGGACCAGGCGGACGGCGTTTTCCGAAAGCGCCAACACGAACGCCGAATGCGGGAAGGTGACCGTGCGCAGCAGCGGCTTCAGGTGGAACCGGTCGGCCACCTGCACCATCGAGGTCAGGTTGTTGGGCAGGCG
>CAZUZT010000283.1:0-2129 GCA_964624575.1 uncultured Rhodanobacteraceae bacterium
TCGGTGTCGCCGCCGTGGTTGACGGCCAGGATCAGGCCATCACGCAGGTCGTGGGCGACCAGGGCGCAGTAGACGGACATGGCCAGGGCTTCTTCCGCGATCCAGCCTTCGCCAAGCTGGCGCAGGCCCTGGGCGCGGTCGAGCCGCCCTGCCCTGGCTTGGCCGGCTGACGACCGGGCCTGAGCCAGGGCCGACTGGGTTTCCCCGGCCTGTGCCCGCCCGGTCAGCAGCGCCTGGGCCCGATCCAGAGCCTGTTCCAGGGTGTGTCCCAGCGCCAGCTCATGCACCAGGGCCGCCAGGACGCCGGCACTGAGCTGACCGGTGGCATGGCCGTGGCTGAGCCCGGCCAGGGTGCAGGCCAGGTCGAAGGCGTGGCCGGCATCGCGCCAGTGCGATGCGAACAACCCCACCGGCGCCACCCGCATGACGCCGCCGCAGCCTTTGCTGTCATTGCGGGCCGGCCCGATCAACGAACCCGCAGAGCGCAGCGCCTGCAGCGCAGACAGACAGGTGTTGCCCGGCGCACGGCGCTCATGCAACTGACGATGGCCGATCAGCCAGCCATCGGCTTCTTCGATGGCATCAGGGTTTTCGTCCTGGGTGCGCAGCCAGCGCAGGTAGGCACCGGCGACCACTGCAGGGTACGAGCTCACACCACGACTGGCCTGGCGCACGAAGGCGCGCAACAGCCCTTCGGCGGTGAACAGCGTCATCTGGGTGTCGTCGGTGATCGCGCCGACCCGGCCGTAGGCTTCCACCAGTTCGGTGATGCCTTCGCTACCGAAATGGGCGTGGATCTGGTCGAGGCTGAAAAATTCCACCGGCGCGCCGAGCGCGTCGCCAATGGCACCGGCGAGAAGACAGCCACGGAAGCGTTGCTTGCGGCTGGGCGCTGCGGATTCGGTGAGTATTGAGGTCATTGCCCAAGCTTGGCAGGGACCGGTCTCACAGGATGCGACAGCCGGCGCGAGGGCCTGGCGAGGGAATGCCGCGCCGCTTGCGATCAGCGCCGCAGGGCCAGCCACGGAGGCGGCCACGGCCCGCATCGGCTGGCCGTGGCCGCAACCATGCGCTCAGTGGGGTCAGAAGCCGCGCTGCGAGGCGCCGCCGATGACGTCGTTGCTGAAAGAGCCCTGGTTCATCATGTCGTCCCGGGAAATGCTGCCCGCTCCCCGGCAGACGCGGTTGCCGCGCAGGCGACTGCCGGCGGCGGTGGCGCAATTGCGGATCTCGGCCATGCGCGCGGCGGCCTGTGCTGCCTCCTGCTCGCTTTCTTCGACAACCGTGGTTTCCAATTCGGTCTCTTTCTCTGCCGCATGGACAGAAAAAGACAGCGGCAAGGCCAACAGAAGGGGAAGGAAAAACTGTTTCATATCAATATCCTGTAGAAGCATAAAGAACGGTATCGGGGTATTGGTGGCGACTGTGGTGCACCTTGCCACAGCCGTTACGACATGTCACGTAGTTTTGCCGGCCGCGTCAGCCGCCACCTCCTGCAGCCATTTCGGCTGACACTTCACGAATGAACTCGGGCGTGAACGGCCCTTGATTCATCATGTCGTCGCGGGAAATGGTGCCCACCGGGCGGCAGTTGCGGTTACCGCGCAGGCGGCTGCCGGTGCTGGTGGCGCAGTTGCGGATCTCGGCCATGCGCGCGGCCGCCCGCTCCAATTTTTCCTGGGCTTCTGCTTCGTCCTCAACCACCACTGTCTCCAGTTGCCGCAACGGTGCTTCGTGCTCAGGTGCCGGGGTGGAGGCTTGCTGGGCTGTGGTGCCATCGGTGGCCGCGGCCTGGAGAGCAAACAGCACGCCGAGGAACAGAAATGTGATTGCGGAAAATGACTTCATGATGGCCTCCTGGGCTGATCAGGTGGATCGGGACGAAACATCGCCCGAAATTCCACCGGCCAACGCGTCGTCCACACAGTCGACCATATACCAACTTCGTACGAAGTGGCTAGTACTTTTGCGCGGTCAGCCCTGACAACGGCACAGCCCAATCGCACCCTGTCAGCCGATAAGGCTGGCCGCCTTGATCTTCTGGATCCGGTCTCGCACCTGGGCAGCCTGCTCGAACTCCAGGTCCTGGGCATGCTTGAACATCTGCGCTTCAAGCTTTTTAAGTTCCC
>CAZUZT010000284.1:0-2125 GCA_964624575.1 uncultured Rhodanobacteraceae bacterium
CGGGTAGTCGGCGATGCGCCGCAGGTTGCACTTGAAGTGGCCGTGGTAGACCGGGTCGAAACGGATCAGCGTGGTGAACAGGCGGATGTCGGCTTCGGTGATCTGCCCGCCGACCAGCCAGTCGCGGCCGGTGAGCTGCTGCTCCAGCCAGTCCAGGGTGTCGAAAAGCGGCACCACGGCTTCTTCGTAGGCTTCCTGGGTGGTGGCGAAGCCGGCGCGGTAGACGCCGTTGTTGACGCTGCCGTAGACGCGCTCGTTGATGGCTTCGATCTGCCCGCGCAGGGGTTCGGGATAGTAATCACCCGCGCGGGCGCCCAGATCATCGTACGCACTGTTGAACATGCGGATGATCTCTGAGGATTCATTGCTGACGATGCGGTCGGCGTGCTGGTCCCACAGCAGGGGTACGGTGACGCGGCCGCTCATGCCGGGCCGGGCGCGAACATAAAGCTGGTGCAGATACTTCGCGCCCATCACCGGCTCGGCGGTGACACCTGGACCGGGTTCGAAGGTCCAGCCGTGTTCGAGCATGCGCCAGTGCACCACGGAGACGGGCACCAGGTCATCCAGCCCCTTCAACGCGCGCACGATCAGCGTGCGGTGCGCCCAGGGGCAGGCATAACTGACATACAGGCGGTAACGGCCGGGCTCGGCACGGTGGCCGGCCTGGCCTTGCGGGCCGGGGCCGCCGTCGGTGCTGAGCCAATCGCGGAAGCTGGCCTCCTCGCGCTTGAAGCGGCCGTCGCCGGCGGTTTCGTACCACTGGTCGTGCCATTTGCCGTCAATCAACAGGCCCATGGGAGTCTCCTTGGTCAGCCGTGGTGGTCGGGGTAGTCGTGGCACCGCGCAGGCGCACCGGCAACATGCGGCGCAGGGTGTCGTCGCGCTGGATCAGGTGATGGTAAAGGGCGGCACCGGCGTGGGCGGCGATCAGCAGCATCAGCAGCCAGAAGCCCCAGCGGTGCACCAGCAGGGACATGTCGGCCAGTGCCTCGTCGCGACCGGCGATGGCCGGCAGGTTGAACTGCTTGAACCACTGCAGCGGAAAGCCCGAGGCCGAATTGAACAGCCAGCCGCTGAGCGGCATGGCGAACATCAACACGTACAGGGCGACATGGGTCAGGGCGGCGATCCGCTCCTGCCAGGTCGGTGTGCCGGGCACGGGTGCCGGCGCGCCGGCGAACAGGCGCCAGGCCAGGCGCAGGGCAACCAGCATCAGCAAGGTCAGGCCCAGCGATTTGTGCAGCGCGTAGGCATTGATCCTGGCGACGCTGATCGGCATATCCACCATGGTCAGGCCGAGCCAGGCCAGCCAGCCGATCAGGACCACCACGGCCCAGTGCAACAGCTGGCTGACCCAGCCCCAGCGATGGATGGAATTGCGCACCTGCATGATCACGCTCCCTATTCCGGTTGAATGCGATGGACGACATGCAGCCCGGGCCGCAGCCCGGACCGTTGCCGGCGCCGCGTTCCACCGCGGGGCGGCGGTGGCCGCAACTGCGGTGCGGACGCACGGCGCCAGCATCGGGCAGCAGTCTGGTGGCGCCGGTTGCGGCGATAAAGGTGCATTCGCCGACATCATTGTTTCCGAAAACGATGCTACCGGGGCACGGATTGGGCCGATAGACTGGCCCCACTGTCCGGTCACTGCTGTTGGCAGCGGCCACCATCCCATCCCATCATTTCATCCCGTGAGGAGAACACCATGATCCTGCGCCATTCGCGTATTGCCCTGGCCGCCGCCATCACCCTGGGCCTGGCCGCCACCGCCGCCCAGGCCGAGCCGATGACCTACACCATCGACCCGACCCACACCGACGTCATCGCGCAGTGGAACCACTTCGGTTTCTCCAATCCGACCGCGCACTTCGGCCAGGTCGAAGGCACGATCACCTACGATGCCGACAATGTCGCCGCTTCCAGCGTCCAGGTGACGATTCCGCTGTCGGGCATGAACTCGTATTCGGCCGATTTCGATGCCCACCTGCGCAACGAGGATTTCTTCGAGGCCGAGACCTGGCCGGAAGCCACCTTCAAGAGCACATCGGTGGCCGCCGCCGGTGAGGGCAAGCTCACGGTCACCGGTGATCTGACGATCAAGGACATCACCCGCGAAGTGGTG
>CAZUZT010000285.1:0-2125 GCA_964624575.1 uncultured Rhodanobacteraceae bacterium
TCCTCAATGGCATCGCCTGGGATGCGCAGGGCGAGCGCCTGTTCGTCACCGGCAAGTTGTGGCCGACCCTGTTCGAGATCCGCCTGACCCTGCGCGGAGCGGCTGCACCCTGAAACAACCCGCGGTCACGGCCGACGCGGCCGCTTTCCGGCCGCTTTTCCGGCCACTTGCCAGCTCCTGCAGCGCCGGCAACGCAGCGGCTATCATTGCCGACCCCTTTCGACACGCTTGCGGCGCGCTGCCGCCCCTTTGCCATGACCCTGATCGACGACCTGCAATGGCGCGGCCTGGTGGCCGACTGCACCGACCTTGACGGCCTGCGCGAGCGCCTGGCGCAAGGGCCGGTTACCGTCTATTGCGGCTTCGATCCGACCGGCGATTCGCTGCATGTCGGCCATCTGATGGGCCAGCTCACGCTGCGCCGCTTTCAGCTCGCCGGGCACCATCCCATCGCCCTGGCCGGCGGTGCCACCGGCATGATCGGCGACCCTTCCGGAAAATCCGCCGAGCGCAACCTGCTCAGCCCCAAACAGCTGGCGCACAACGTGGCAGCCATCGGTGGCCAACTCACCCGCCTTCTGGATTTCGACACGCCCGACAACCCGGCGCGCCTGGTCGACAACGCCGACTGGACCGCGCCGCTGGGCTTCCTGGAGTTCCTGCGCGATGTCGGCAAGCACTTCCCGCTCACCGCCATGCTGGCCAAGGAATCGGTGCGCTCGCGCATGGCCGCCGATGCCGGCATCAGCTACACCGAATTCAGCTACCAGTTGCTGCAGGCCCACGATTTTTATCACCTGCGCAAGGAACTGGACTGCGAACTGCAGATCGGCGGCACCGACCAGTGGGGCAACATCACCGCCGGCACCGATTTCGTGCGCCGCAAGCTGGGCGTGCCGGTCTGGGGCCTGACCTTCCCGCTGATCACCCGCGCCGATGGCAGCAAGTTCGGCAAGACCGAATCCGGCGCCGTCTGGCTCGACCCGCAGTGCACCAGCCCGTACCGCTTCCACCAGTTCTTCCTCAACACCGAAGACGCGCAGGTCATCGACTACCTGAAGAAGTTCACCTTCCTGGAACGCGCCCGCATCGAAGAACTGGACGCCGAGCAGCAGGCCAACCCGGGCGCGCGCCCGGCCCAGCGCTCCCTGGCCGAGGAGGTCACACGCCTGGTGCACGGCCAGCCCGCGCTGGATGCGGCAATCCGCGCCAGCGCCATCCTGTTTGGCGGCAGCCTTGAGGATATCGACCAGACCGTGTTTGGCGATGTCGTCGGCGAGGTGCCCACCTTCACCATGCCGCGCGCAGAACTGGCCGACGGCGGCCTGGCCCTGGTGGACCTGCTGATTACCGCCGACCTGTGCCCGTCACGCGGCCAGGCCCGGCGCGACATCGACGGTGGCGGCATCTATCTCAACAACGAACGCTGCGCCGATGCCGCCCGCCAGGTCACCGGCCAGGACCTGCTGTTCGGCCGCTACCTGCTGCTGCGCAAGGGCCGCAAGCGCTACGCCGTCATCGATCTGGGCGCCGACTGAGCCGGCGGCCCGGACCAACCCGGGCGCGCCAGGCGCCCTTCCCCGCCGCCACCCAAGCACGCACAATCACGGCACCCGGATCGCCGATCCGGCCCCGTGCCGCCCCTGGCCGCTCCCGGCCGCTTCGAGGTCTTCGCCATGCTCACGCCACCGACCTGGCCCGTACTGATCGTTTCCCTGCTGCTGGCCATCACCTCCATCGTTGCCGCCTTCGTACCGATCCCGCTGCTCAGCGCCAACGCCCTGTGGTGCCTGCTCGCCGCCTACGGCACCCTGCTGCTGGGCGTGTTCTCGAAAACGCTGTAGCAAACTATCCAACCCATTGTTTACGTGGCGACGCTGTTTTCGAGAGCGCTGAAATGAAAGTGGCCGGTGGGTTTACGCCCACCGGCCATTGTGCCAATCCCTGAAAGTCGGCTCCAGGCTGCCGCCAACGCAACCGACCTTCCCGTGGCATCAACGATAAAGCAGGCGATGGCCCTCAATGGAAGAGCCGTCTTCCGCGGTAGCAATAAAATAATCATCGCCAACATCGGGCTCCGTCGCGATCCGTGTGGAAGCGGCCTGATCATGCCGCCGTCGGCGTC
>CAZUZT010000286.1:0-2119 GCA_964624575.1 uncultured Rhodanobacteraceae bacterium
ATCATCGTGGTCCTGCGCCGCTACCGGCCGACCTGGCCGGGATTTTTGATCGCCGTGTCCGCCGGCTCGGCGGTGGCGCTGCTGCTGACCCTGCCGGTGCCGACCATCGAATCGGTGCACGGCGCGATCCCGGCCAGCCTGCCGGCGTTCCAGTTGCCGTCGATACCCTGGCACAGCATCGGTGCGCTGCTGCCGGCGGCCCTGACCATCGCCTTCCTGGCCGGCGTTGAATCGCTGCTGTCGGCGGTGGTCGCCGATGGCATGACCGGCGGTCGCCACCGCAGCAACATCGAACTGGTGGCGCAGGGCGTGGCCAATTCGGCCTCGGCGCTGTTTGGCGGCCTGCCCGCCACCGGCGCCATTGCCCGCACCGCCACCAATATCCGCTCCGGTGGCCGGACCCCGGTGGCGGGCATGATGCATGCCGTATTTCTGTTGCTGTTCATGCTGTTCCTGGCGCCGTTGATCGGCTACATCCCGCTGGCGGCGCTGGCGGCGATCCTGCTGATGGTGGCCTGGAACATGAGCGAGATCGACCGCTTCCGCAGCCTGATGCGCTCGCCGCTGGGCGACCGGGTGGTGCTGCTGGTGACCTTCGGCCTGACCGTCGCCTTTGATCTGACCGTGGCGATCCAGGCCGGCGTGGTCATTGCCGCTTTCGTCTTCATGCACCGGATGAGCGCCGTTGGCGGCCTGGAGCGCGACCTGGGCCTGATCGAAGAGGACCGCGATGATGTCCTGGTGCCGCCGCAGGAAGAGCCCGACCAGCGCGACCGCGTGCCACCGGGCGTCACCGCCTTCCGGATCAGCGGACCGCTGTTTTTTGCGGTCACCGACCGGCTCGACACTATCCTGACCCAGGTGGCGAAAAAACCGCGCATCCTGATCCTGCGCATGCGCCTGGTGCCGATGGTCGATGCCTCCGGTGCCAGCGCCCTGGAAACCCTGTTCGACCGCTGCCAGCGCCTGGGCATTGGCGTGGTGCTGTCGGGGCTGCAGCCGCAGCCGGCCCGGTTGCTGCTGGCCATGGGCTTGAACCGGCACCCGGCCGTGCGCGGCGAGGCGGCGGATTTCGAAGCCGCGATCGAGGTGGCCCGACGCCTGGTCGATGCCGATGCCGAAGCCGATGCCGGGGCGGACACGGCCGAAGCCGTTGCCGCGAGCACGTCCGGTACGCAAAACTCCGCTGCCCCCGACTCCCGCCGGTCCGGCCCGTAGCCCGGTAGTAGAATCTGCCGGCCCTGTTGTCATCGCCGCCCGCCATGCCCGCCGCCCGCAAAACCGAACACGAGCCCCGCAAGCTGGCCAAACGCCTGCCCCGCCTGACCGGCCAGGCGATCGCGCAATTGGGCATGATCCGGCACGGCGACCGGGACATGGTCTGCCGGTCAGACGGCAAGGACAACCAAACCATTGCTTGACCTGTTTTTTGACGCTGCAGGCGCGGCCGCCGTTCTGGGCGATGCCCGGGCCGGTCCGGTTCGATTTCGCAGGCCTGGACAGTCATCGCGGCCAGCCGCTGCCTGATCGCCACGACGGGTTGACGGCAGACGCAACGCCCTGAGCCGTCGCCGGCGCAGCCCTTGCGACGGCGATCAGGCACCATGACGCCCGATCAACGGTGACCGGTACTGCCACCGCGCAACGAACAGCGCCCGCGCCGCTTGAAGACAAACCCGTCACCGTGGCTCATTTCAATTTTTCCGACCTGAAGACGATATCCCCGCATGTTCAAGAATCTGACCCTGTTCCGCCTGCCCGACAACGCCATTCCCACCGCCGATGCGCTGGATGCGGCCCTGGATGGCGCCCGATTGCGCCCACCCGGTCCCCAGGAGCTGGCCACTTTCGGCTTCATTTCACCGTTCGGACGCCAGCACGAGCAGGCCTGCCACCGGGTCGAGCGGCACAGCCTGTTCAGTCTGGGTAGCGATGCCCGCCTGCTGCCGGCCCAGGTCGTCAACCAGACCCTGGCCGAACGCCTGGACGAGCTGGAAGGCCAGCGCGGCCGCCGCCCCGGTGGCAAGGAACGCACCCGGCTCAAGGATGAGGTGATCGGCGAATTGCTGCCGCGCGCCTTCATCAAGAGCACGCGCACCGATGCCTGGCTCGATCACGG
>CAZUZT010000287.1:0-2117 GCA_964624575.1 uncultured Rhodanobacteraceae bacterium
GGCGCCGGCGGCGAGCACATGATGCAGGGCGCGAACGGTGAAGAACTCGAACGCCGACAGCGACAGCCGCTGCCGACAGGCCTGAAACACCGGCATCAGCGCGGCCAGTTCCGGAAGGGCCAGCAGCATCACCTGCGATGGCGGTGGCGGCGCGGTCAGGCGCAGGGTCGCTTCCACGGTCACCGCCAAACTGCCTTCCGAGCCGATCAGCAGGTGGCGCAGGTCGTAGCCGCTGGCGTTCTTGACCAGGCCGCGATTGAGGTCGAGCAGCGAGCCATCGGCAGCCACCGCCCTCAGCCCGGCCACCCACTCGCGCGTATTGCCATGGCGCAGCACGCGGATACCGCCGGCATTGGTGGCGATGTTGCCGCCGATCGTGCACGAACCGCGCGCGGCGAAATCCACCGGGTAGTACAGACCCTGCGCCATCGCCGCCTGCTGTGTCGCCGCCAGGGTGATACCGGCCTGGACGGTGAGCGTGCGGTCGATGGCGTCGAAGGCCAGCACCTTGTTCATCCGCTCCAGGCTCAGCACCAGCTCGCCGTTGGCGGCCACGGCGCCGCCGGACAGACCGGTGCGGCCACCCGATGGCACGATGGCAATCGCGTGCTCACCGGCCCAGCGGACGACGGCCTGGACCTCGTCGATGCAGCCCGGCCGCGCCACGGCCAGCGGCGCTGGCGGCCAGCGCCGGGTCCAGTCACGGCCGTAATGTTCAAGATCGCCGGGGTCGGTGCTCAGTGGCAGGTCGGGCAGCGCGGCCCGCAGACCCTGCAGTGCGCCGCTCATGCCGGTTCCGTCGAGGCCACCGGAACGAACCGTCCTTGCGTGAGGAACGCCAGCACCTGCCGGGCCGCGGCGTCGGACAGCAGCAGCCCGGAATGGCTGGCGGCCACGCAGCAGTGGTCGGCCAGTTGCGCAGCCCGGGTTTCGGCGACGGCGACGATGCCGTCATGGGGCCGCTCAAGGCCCGGCACCAGCAGCCCGAAACCCACCGGCAAGCTGCCGGCGACCATGGCCACGGGAACCTCGTGCGGCCAGTCGTGCAGGCCCAGGCAAAGCAGCTCGCGGGCCTGGCCCAGCGTCCAGCGCAGCGGCATCAGCCCGGCCAGCAGGCGCGCCACGGCACTGCCCCGCAACGGCGTGCCCAGGCAAACGATACGACTGCCGGCCGGCAGGTGGCCGCGCCGGGCCAGCTCCAGCGCCAGCAAACCGCCCAGGCTGTGGCCCACCATGTGCACCGGCCCGGGCGGCAACGCGGCCAGGTACTCGGCCACGCTGTCGATGCTTTGTTCTGGGCTGCGGGTGACGCTGGCGTAATCGCGGCTGCTGGTCTCAAAGCCGCCCTCGCGCAGCCGCCGCGCCAGCAGCCCGAGCGTGAACCCGCGCAGCCAGATTCCATGCAGAAGCACAACATGTTGACTCATGGCGGCAGTGTATCGGCTTCGTCCGCAGCCGGTGGCCGGGCTTTTCCTTCAACAATGCCGGCGGCCGGATGTTCGGCCCAGGCCAGCGCGGCCCGCCCGGCCCTGTTTCGGCACCCTCCCGACGTGCTTTCCAACACGTTGGCATCCCGCTTTCGGGCACAATCGCATTCATGTACCTGTTATTGCGAAAACTGCTGTTCGCGCTGGAAGCCGAGCGCGCCCACGGCCTGACCTTGCGGCTGCTGGATGCCGGGGCGCGCCTGCGCCTGGTGCGGCCGCCGCGTGGCCAGCCGCGCCTGCCGACGGAACTGGCCGGCCTGACCCTGCCCAATCCGGTGGGCCTGGCCGCCGGCCTGGACAAGGATGGCCGCCATATCGACGCCCTGGCCCGGCTGGGTTTCGGCTTCATCGAGATCGGCACCACCACGCCGCGCGCCCAGGCCGGCAATCCGCGGCCGCGGATGTTCCGCCTGGCCGAACACAGCGCGGTAATCAACCGGCTGGGCTTCAACAACGCCGGCGTCAATGCGCTGGTGGCCAATGTCCAGCGCAGCCGCTGGCGTGGCGTGCTGGGCATCAACATTGGCAAGAACCGCGACACGCCCAACGAGCGCGCCGTGCAGGATTACCTGTATTGCCTGGAGCGGGTGTTTCCGCTGGCCAGCTACATCACGGTCAACATTTCCTCGC
>CAZUZT010000288.1:0-2109 GCA_964624575.1 uncultured Rhodanobacteraceae bacterium
ATCAGCCCGCAGGCCAGGGCCTGGCTCCAGTGCGGTTGCGCCTGGCCGGCCAACAACAGCCACAAGGTCGACAGCACCGGTGCGGCATAGGCCAGCGTACCCAGAACCGCCAGCCGGCCATGCTTGGTGCCGTGATCCCACAACCAGAAGGCACCGCCGGCCGGGCCCAGGACCAGCAGGGCGATGGCCACGCCGGCTCGGGCATCGATCGGCACCGGTGTTTCCAGCAGGCGATGGGCCAGTGCCGCCAACACCGCCACGGCCAGGCAGGGCAGGGCCAGGGCGGTGGATGGAATGGCTGCGTGGCGCCGGTTGAGCACCGAATAGGCGGCCCAGACCAGGGCCGCACCCAGGGCCGCCAGATAACCCCGGACATGCTCGATGTGCAATTCCGGCCGGCGCATGCGGGTGACGACCACCACGGCACCGAGAAAGCCCATGGCCACCGCGGCATGGACGGCACGCGGCGGGCGCTGCCCGGGCAGCCAGGAGGCAATCACCACCACCAGCAGCGGCCACAGGTAATTGATCAGGCTCGCCTCGACCGGCGGCGCGGTTTTCAGGGCGGTGAAATACAGGGCGTGATAGCTGAACAGGGCGCCGGTAGCGAGCAGCGCGGCCGGCCACGGCAGGGACAGCGAACGGCGGTAGCCGACGCCGGCCGGGCGCCGCCACAGCGGCAGCAGCAGGCCGAGCACGCCGGCGCCGGCAAAGCAGGCGGCAAGCAGCTGCAGGGGCGGCACATCACCGGTCAAGGTGCTGAGCACGGCCAGGGTCGACCACATCAGGATCGCAGCCAGCCCGGCCAGGTTGCCGCGACGCGTGGCGATGTCCGCGGCGGTGGCCGTGGCGCTTGGAACCTGGGGCGGGGATGACATGGCGATGCGGTCGGCAGCGGGTAGCGGCAGGGGTAGTTGGCCGGGCCGGCAGTGTAGCCAAGCCCGGCCACCGTGTACCGGCGGGCTGGCGGCCGCTTCATGCAATCCACTGCGCGGGTGTCTGCGCTGGCCATCGGCTGGCCGGCACGCAGCCGGTTCAAACACCGGATGTACGGTCTTGATGTAAAAAGGACTTGACATCGAGCCGGGGCGGGAGTGTAATGTAAACCTTACATTCAGTCAGGTTGAGGTGACATCATGAAACTGCCGGTTCCCGCGCTGCTGTTCCTGCTTCCGGCGTTTGGCACGCTGCTCCTGCTGGGCGGGCAGGGCGTTTATCCGGGCCTGCCGCTGGCCTCCATCGGCGGCGTGTTGTGGATCGTGTTCGCGATCGTGGCGCTGGACCGCTGCCCGACGCCGAAGCCGGGGCTGGGCGGGCAGCACCTGTCACCGGCGGAATGGCGGGCCTGGATCGGGCTGGGCGTATGCGCCATCGCCCTGGCCTATTTCCTGGTCAACCTGCCGTTGATCCGGCACGAAACCTGGCCGCACGCCGCCCACGCCCGAACCGTGGGCGGCAACCTGGCCATGCTGCTGGTTGCCTGGGCGGTAGTCGGCCGGGTCATGGCCTCGCGCTGGCGCGACCGGGTCCAGGAGGATGAGCGCGACCGGGCCATCGCCAGCCGGGCCGAGCGCTCGGGGGCCACCGGCCTGGCGCTGGCGGTGATCTGCCTGGTCGTGACCCTGGGCCTGTCGCCACCCGCGCGCCTGCAATGGGCCAGCCATTTCCTGATTGCGCACCTGTTGCTGGCGGCGCTGCTCTGGGGCTGGCTGGTCGAGCATGCCACCCAGGCCTGGCTGCACTGGCAGGACCGGCGCTGATGGCCGGCACGCCGGTCGGCAACCATATCCGCCGCCTGCGCTTCGAGCACGGCGAGCTGACGCAGGAAGGACTGGCGCAACGGTGCGGCGTGACCCGGCAGACGATCATTGCCCTGGAAGCCGGCCGCTACGCGCCGTCGCTGGAGCTGGCCTTCCGCATCGCCCGGACCTTCGGCTGCCGGGTCGATGACGTCTTCTACTGGCAGGACGAAGCCGGCGGCTGATCGGCGCTGCCGGTCAGCGCGCCGTGGCACCGTTGCCGTCGTTGCCGTCGTTGTCAGGCGCGGCAGTGGGTTTGCGCCGGGCATAGATCTGCTTGCGCACCCGGGCCACGACCTGCTCCTGCTCG
>CAZUZT010000289.1:0-2103 GCA_964624575.1 uncultured Rhodanobacteraceae bacterium
GAACTGGCCGGCCTGGACGACATCGCCCCGATCCGCGCCGCCATCGCCGACCAGCCGCAAGCCCGCCTGGTGGATCTGAAAGCCACCGCCGAAACCATGGTCGAGCGCTTCCGCCAGCGCGTGCTGGCCGGCCTTGCCGTTGCCGCCGGTGGCCTGTTGCTGCTGCTCAGCCTGCTGCTCGGCCCGCGCGGCATGGTGCGCGTGTTGCCGCCAGTGCTGCTGGGTGTTGTGGTCACCGTCGCCATCCTGCGCCTGGCCGGTGTCGAGCTGAGCCTGTTCCATCTGATTGCCCTGATGCTCGGCGCCGGCCTGGGCATGGATTACGCCGTCTTCTTCAACCACGCCGACAGCGCCGACGAGCGCGCCCGCACCCTGCATGCCGTGCTGCTGTCGATGGTCTCCACCGTGCTGGTGTTCGGCCTGCTGGCGCTGTCGTCCATCCCCGTGCTGCGCGCCATCGGCAGCACCGTCGCCATCGCTGCCGCCGCCCAGTTCCTGCTTACGCTGTGGTTGGCCCGTCCGGCAGCCGCGGCGCCGCCGCCGTCGAAGGCAACGGTGACGTCATGATTGCGCCAGGCCGCAGTCGTCCTGTCGCAGCCGCCGTCGAAGGCAACGGTGCCATCATGATTGCGCCAGGCCGCAGTTGCCGTCAGGCAGGCATCCCGATACCGGCACCAGCCTGTGCCCATGCCGCAGCCGTCGGTCAGAATTTCCGCCACAGCGCATCGCCGCTCCTTGCCATCGCACCGCACCGCTCATGCCCGGCAAACCCCTGAACCTCGGCCCCGACGCCTGGCGCGACCGGATCCCCCACGCCGGCGCCATGGCCCTGATCCAGCGCGTCCTCAGCTTCGATGCCGACCACATCCACGCCGAAGCCGACAACCACCGCGACCCCGGCCACCCGCTGCGCCACGACGGCCGCCTGCACGCCATCCACCTGTGCGAATACGGCGCCCAGACCATGGCCGTGCACGGCGCCCTGTGCGCCAGCGCCGCTCTCGGCGGCGACAGTGCCGGGAACAACGACGGCAAAATCGCGTCGCGCGCCGCCAACATGCGCCCCGGCCTGCTCACCGCCCTGCGCGACGTGCAATTGCACGTAAGCCGCATCGACAACCTGCCCGGACCACTGTCGATCCACGCCCAGCGCGAACACGCCGACGCCCGCGCCTGGCTGTACGCCTTCCAAGTACACCACCGCGAACAACTCCTCGCCAGCGGCCGCGCCATGGTGGTGCTGGAAGCCGGGCAGGGCGGCCAGGGCAGACAGCTTCCCTCTTCGCTCGCGAAGGGTTGAGTGGGATGCGCCGGGCGCGCAGCGCAAGGCGAAAAAGCTTGCGCCGCTACCGCGCCGCAGCATCCACCCCGGCCCTCCTTCGCAAGCGAAGGAGGGAGTTGGATTCACAGCTGATGGATGGGCCAATCGGGAAATTGGAACCCTCTCCCACTGGGAGAGGGCAGGGTGAGGGCGCACTGGCCTCAGTTCACACCCCGCCAGCATGTCGCGATGCCTCCTCCGAACACCGATCTGGGCAACAGGTTTCGCGATTCTGTTACCGGCTCATGCCAGTTCCGGCCAGTTCCGGCCAGCGCTGGATGCGGGCCAAGGTTTCACCCATCGCGTCCTTGGCAACTTCCGTGTCGAAGCGCGCCTGGCCACGCAGCCAGTAGCCATCGGACAACCCGAAAAACTTGCTCAAGCGCAAATCGGTGTCGGCGGTGATCCTGCGCCGTCCAGCCACGATCTCGCCGATGCGCTGCGCCGGCACATCAATTTCCTTGGCCAGCCGGTAGTTGCTGATACCCAGTGGCAGGAGGAATTCCTCGCGCAGGATTTCACCGGGATGGATGGGGGGAAGCTTCCTGTTCATGCAGTACCTCAGTGATAGTCCACTATCTCAACGTTTGTGGCATCGCTCAACTTAGGCGGAAATCTGATGCTGTGTGCTCCCTCCTTCTGCAGAAGGAGGGCTGGGGTGGATGCTGCGGCGCGATAGCGGCGCAGGCTCTTTGCCCGGTGCTGCGGTAACCGTGCAGGTTTTTTCACCGTGCGCTTGCGCAACAATTGCAGCCATCCTGCGAACCGCCACCGCCCAGCAC
>CAZUZT010000290.1:0-2097 GCA_964624575.1 uncultured Rhodanobacteraceae bacterium
TGGCTGGTGTGCCAGACCTGGGCAACGGTTTCAAAGCCGCTGTTGAATACCTGGTCGGGGCCGTTGCCGGCCGGTGCCGGCAGGCCGGGCAGCAGGTCCAGTTCCGCCGCCGGCAAGGTCGCCGTGCCCGGCAGTTGCAGCGACGTTGCCGGCACTGATGCCGACAGGGCGAGCAGGGCGCCTGCCAGCAGGGGCTTGATCAATCGTGTCATGAAGGTACTCCCTGATATTGCGGTGATCGGCTGGCAGTCGCGCCAGCCACCCCCAGCCTGTGGCTAAGCGCCAGCGGCTGCATTCCACTTCGATGACAGGGCGATGGCGCAACGATGACAGGACGGTCACCGGGCGATGAAATGCGGGCCGATAGCTGTGACAGGCGCGAGCCGGAGAGCACCACTCGGCGGCCAGCGCACGGTGGCCATCTGACGCAGAGCGGTCAGTCGATGCCTGGCAGGGGACGCTCGCCGCGCAGGGCCTGGACCCGCTCCATCGCGCGTTGCCAGGCGTGATCCCGGCCCTGGGCCTTGAACAACCGCGCCTGGGCCCATGCGGCGCGCAGATCCTGGTCGGCCCAGGCGGCGATGGTGCCGATGACGGCAGCGGCCTCATCGGTCTTGCCGTGTTCGAGCAGGGCCATGCCGTAGGGCTCGGCGACATGGACCAGATCCTCGGGCACGGCCAGTTGCTGGGCAAGATCGAAGGCCTGCGCGAACAGCGCCAGTGCGGCGCCATCGGGCTGCTCGTGCCAGGCCTGCTCGGCCTGCGCCAGGGTGCGATGAACCTTCCGCCAGGGATTGGGATTGGCCTGCACCCAGGCCGCGAAGGCATCGGTTTGCCGGCGCGCCTCATCGCCACTTCCGATGCGGCGCAGGGCGCGCTGCCAGGCGGTCCACACGGCCACATACAGGTCCGGCCGCATGCGCCGCAGTTCGTCGGTGAGCACGGCCTCAAGGCCGGCGACGGTGGCGGTGGTAACGCCCCGGACATTGGCCACCTGCGCCTGCATGGTGCGCGCGCCGATCACTACGGCGGCATCATCGGGCAGGCGGGCACCGGCCAGGATCCGCGCCAGTTCGGCATCGGCGGCATCCAGATCACCGGTCGCGGCGAGCACGAACGAGCGGGTCAGCGCCAGCTGCCAGCGCAGGCGCTCATTGCCGGTGTGCTGCTCGGGCGGCCACAGCGAGGCCATGGTGGCGGCGGCGCGTTCCAGCTCCAGCAATTGCAACTGCACGCCCACTGCCAGGTAACGGACATACGCAAGCTGCTCGCGCGCGCCCATCGCCACGAACCGGTTCTCGGCCTCGCGCAACAGCGGCAGGCTGCTGGCCGGGCGATAGCGTTTGATCTGGATCAGCGCCAGGTTCATGTCGATCTGCGCCATGCCGACCAGGTCGCCGCCGGCTTCCATCTCGATCCGCGCCCGGCCCAGGTCGGCGGTGGCGGCATCCAGCTGTTCATGGCGCGAGGCGATGGCGGCGCGGCCAACAAAGGCCTGGGCCAGGCCGGCGTGTTCGGCGCTGCCGTCCAGAAGCTCGATCGCCTGGGCGAAGGCGTCGGCGGCGTTGTCCAGGTCCAGGCGCCGGAAGCGGATGCCGCCCAGGCCGGCGAGAATGCGGCCGCGCAGCTGGGGCGATGCATCAGGCGGCAATTGTTCCAGCAACCGGGCAAGGCGCTGCTCGGCGGCCTGGTAACGGCCCTGGCCCTGGTCCAGGCGGGCCTGCTCGATCTGCACCTGCGGCAATCGCAGCAGCCGATCCGGCGCCTGCGCGATGAGCTGGCGGGCGGTGTCGAACTGTTCGGCCAGGTTGGCCGCACGCAGGCGCAGCACCAATTGTTCCGGAGCGATATCGGCGAGCCCGGCTCCGGCCGGAATCTGCCGGCCAAGCCGGATCAGCAACAGGTCGGCGGCCGCCACCGCGGCGGCGACCGGATCATCGCCGGCTGCTTCGGTGGCCAGCCCGGAGCTGGTCGCCAGGCTGGCCCGCCAGCGCCCGTTCTCGCGCGCCAGGGCCGGTTCGATCACGACGCTGTCAAAGCGCCCGGCCAGCGTGGTCATCGACACGTCCGGCTCGGCCAGCAGGGCCAGGACATTCT
>CAZUZT010000291.1:0-2095 GCA_964624575.1 uncultured Rhodanobacteraceae bacterium
GGCTACAGCGCTGGCCGGATCAGAACCGCCGCCGTCTTCGCGCGGGTCAGCGAGACATAGACCAGCTGCTCATGATTGTCATGCCTGACGCCATTCTGGCCGGCGAACACCACCACGCGGTCGAACTCCAGGCCTTTGGCCCGGTGCATGGTGGAAACGCGCACCGCCGATGAATCCGCACAATCGCTGCTGTTGGCCTCAATGGTGGTCGATTCGATGCCGTGACTGGCAAGTGCGCGGACAAGCTCGTCACGCAAACTGCGTGTGGGTGCCATCACACAGACGGCCGGGGGCTCGGCTTCGGCCATCCAGCCAGCGATCCGTTCAATGGCCAGATCAACCGCTTCGTCGACACTGGCTGAAGTCACCACCTCCGGCTCGGGGCCGTGCGACAGGGATTTGTATCGAGGGTTATCGTCACTGCCACAGTCCAGGTCATCGATCTGTCGCCCTTCCAGCAAGGCCACGGCCAAACGCCGGATTTCGTCGGTGGTCCGGTAGTTGAGGTACAGCTTGCGCACACGACCACGGATATCGATCCCGCAGCGGCCCCGGATACCGGCGATGTCAGCCTGTGCCTTTTGTACTAACATGGCGCCCTTCGTACGCTCGAGCAGGGATTCCCCATGACCTTTACCGCCACGCTCCGCTCCAAACGCCTTGGGTTGCGCGCCACGCCGGAACAGGAAGCCGTGCTGCGGCGCGCCGCCGAGGCCTCACACAAATCACTGACCGACTTCGTCCTGGATGCCGCATATCGCGCCGCCGAGCAGACCCTGCTCGACCAGCGGCTGTTCATGGTTTCCGGCAGCCAGTACCAGGCGCTGCTGGACATGATGGACCGGCCAGAAGCCGACAACCCGGGCCTGGCCGAGCTGTTCTCCCGACGCCCGGTCTGGGCCGGCGAGTGAAGCTGTCGGCGCCGCAGCCGCTGGCGACAGGCCACCAGCTGGATGCTTTCGATTGCGGAAGGCCGGCGCTTACCGAATGGTTGTTGCGCCATGCACGCCAGGCACAAGGCAGCGGCTCGGCCCGGACCTTCGTCGCCTGCGACAGCGAACGGGTAGCCGGCTACTACAGCCTCACTGTCGGCCAAATCGACACGCTGGAGGCCCCGGAGCGCATCCGCCGCGGCATGGGGCAGTACCCGATCCCGCTCATCATCCTGGCCCGGCTGGCCGTCGACCTCGACTATCAGAAGCGCGGCCTGGGCTTCAGCCTGCTGCAGGACGCCATCCTCCGCGCCATCGCCGTCGCCGAGAACGCCGGCATCCGCGCCTTGCTGACCCATCCCATCGATACCGACGCCGACGCCTTCTACCGTCGATTCGGGTTTGAGCCGGCGCCGCACGACGATCGCCAACTGCTGCTCCTGCTCAAGGATGCGCGGCGGATTGCTGGGGCGAACCATCGGGGCCATGGGATCAGTCCTTGATGGCTTGATTAGCTGCCAGGTCACTGATGCCAGCTCCCCTGAATTGCATAATGCCCTATATCTTCGTTGCAGAAAGCGAGCCCCTGGGGACAACGGTTGCCGGCGATGGGCTCAATCCGGCACAACGCTGGCGCTGACGACGTAGCGCAGCGGGCCGCCGGCGGCGACGGCGTTGAAGGGCCAGCAGGTGACCAGCAGCAGGGTGTCGCCGTCGTTGTGCAGCGGGATGCGCTGGTGGCGCGAGTCGATGACGGTGGTGCCGGTGATCTGGTAGCGGGTGAGCTGGCCGCGGCTGTTTTCCAGTGCGAGCAGGTCACCGTCGTTGGCATGTTCCAGCCAGGCGAAGTGGGTATCGCGGTGGCCGCTGATGACGGTGGTGCCGGGTTGGCCGGCGGCGGCGCTGGCTTCGGCCCAGCCGGGGCCGAAGGCGAGTGTGCGGGCGTTGTCGCCGGCCAGGACGGTTTGCACGCCGGCGTTGTCGGGCCGGTGCAGGCGGGCGACGGGCCGGGTGTCGGCCTTGGGCCAGGGTCGATGGCTGCCGCCTTCGGCCAAGGTGCGCTGCCAGGCGCGGTCGAGCAGATGCTGGGCGAGATTGGCCTTGGCGTGGACCCAGCCGGCGTCCAGCGCCAGCAGCGTTGCCGTGCCTGCCAGCAGCAGTGC
>CAZUZT010000292.1:0-2095 GCA_964624575.1 uncultured Rhodanobacteraceae bacterium
GGGCGGTGCTGCCTTCGATGGCCAGTTGGCTGGCGCCGGCCACGGTGGCCTGGAATGACACCGGCCCGGCCGCGGTGGCGGCGGCAACAGTGCTGGCGTCGGCCGGGCCGACGCTGGCTGTGGCGGCATCGGCACCGGCATGGTCGCCCTCGGCGCTGCTGCCGCAGGCGGCAAGGGCGAGGCTGGCCAGTGTGGCCAGCAGCAGGTGCCGCAATGGCGATGAGCGCTCAGGGGAGGTGGAACGATTCATGGTCGTGCTCCTTAGTTTTGTTGTTGTTCTTGTTGTTGAAGGGCCTGGTTGCCGGGGCCTGGCGCCGTGGCTTGGGGGCGGCGCGGGCAGCCTGATGATCGCCGATCCGCGCCGGAGCCGGGTAGCGGGTGCACGGCCTCAACAGGTCGGCGGTCGCGGTGCCGGCGTTGACGGGTGTGCTGCTCGCCCGGCGCATCCCCCCTGAATCCCCGTTCGCGTGCGAAGGGGGGCGTTGAACCTTCTGCCAGGCGTCGCGTCAGCGCATGTGGCGCCAGCTGCTGCGGCCCAGGCCGGTGCGGCCCACCGTGGTGCGGGTGTGGGCGTGGGTGAGGGCGATGGCCAGGGCATCGGCGGCGTCGGCCTGGATGCGCCCGGTCAGGCTCAGGAGCATGGCGATCATGTGCTGGATCTGGCCTTTGTCGGCACTGCCCCGGCCAACCACCGCCTGCTTGACCTGACTGGCGGAATATTCGTGCAGCGGCTGGCTGCCACGCACCGCGGCACAGATCGCCGCGCCACGGGCCTGGCCCAGCTTCAGCGCGGACTCGGCGTTGTTGCGCGCCACGAATACCCGCTCGATGGCGATCTCGTCGGGCTGCCAGTGGCCGATCACGGCGCCCAGGTCATCGAAGATCTGCTTCAGGCGCAGATGGAAGCTGGCATTGCCCAGCAGCACCAGGGTCTGGTGGTGCACGTGCCGGCTGCGCCCCAGGGTGTCGACATCGACGATGCCGATGCCGGTGCGCTGGCTGCCCGGGTCGATGCCCAGGATGCGGATGCTGCCCGTTGCCGGGGCCGGCGCACAGGGTGCCGGCGGTGTCATGGCCGCCGTTACGCTGGTCACGCCATCGGGGTCAGTCGTAGGCATCCGGCGGCAGGTCGGCGTTGGCGTACACGTTCTGCACGTCGTCAAGCTCCTCCAGCCGGTCCAGCAGCTTGGCCACGGCCTTGGCGGTGTCACCCTCGACCGCGACATCGGTGTCGGCGCGGTAGGTGATCTCGGCCTCGGCCGGCTCCAGGCCGGCGGCCAGCATCGCCTCGCGCACGTCCTGGTAGGCCTCGGGCGAGGCCAGCACTTCCATGGAGCCGTCTTCGGGATAGACCACGACATCCTCGGCACCGGCGTCCAGGGCCGCTTCCATCACCGCGTCCTCGTCGGTGCCGGGTGCGAAGGTGAGCACGCCCAGGCGCTTGAACATGAAGGCGACCGAGCCATCGGTGCCCAGGTTGCCGCCATGCTTGCTGAAGGCGTGGCGCACTTCGGCCACGGTGCGGTTGCGGTTGTCGGTGAGGCAGTCGACGAACACGGCGACGCCGCCGGGCGCGTAGCCCTCGAAGCGCGCTTCTTCGTAGCTGACGCCCTCCAACTCGCCGGTGGCCTTCTTGATCGCGCGCTCGATGTTGTCCTTGGGCATCGACGCCGCAGTCGCCTTGTCGACCGCCAGGCGCAGGCGCGGATTCATTGCCGGATCGCCGCCGCCATTGCGCGCGGCGACGTGGATCTCGCGTACCAGCTTGGTGAACTGGGCACCGCGGATCGCGTCCTGCTTTCCCTTGCGGTGCTGGATATTGGCCCACTTGGAATGGCCTGCCATGGTTATCGTCCTTGTTGATCGCCGGCCCTGCGGCCAGCAGTGATTGCTGATGTCAACCCCGGGATTTTAGCCGGTATGCGGCATTGCCGCTGCCGCCGCAGCCGGCACTTCCGGTGGCGGGGCATGCGGCGGGGCGTTCCGTCCGCCAATGGGCCGTCGCGGCGGCCGGCGGCTCAGGCCGGGGGTGCCGGCGGTTCGCGCAGGGCCTGGTACAGCCACAGCCGGGCCGCCTGCCAGTGGCGTTTGACCG
>CAZUZT010000293.1:0-2092 GCA_964624575.1 uncultured Rhodanobacteraceae bacterium
CTCTTCATCTGCGGCAAGGCACGGCTGCGCAGCCCAACGGCGGAGCAGGTGTTTGCCGACTGGCCAGGCATCGAAACCGCGTCGGCCGGCACGGGCAATGATGCCGATTGCCCGGTATCGGCCGAGCTCATCGCCTGGGCGGACACGGTGCTCGTCATGGAATCAACCCACCGGGCCAAGATTGCCGCCCGGTTCCAGCCGCAACTGCGCGGCAAACGCGTGGCGGTTCTGGGCATCCCGGACCGGTACGACTACATGGCGCCCGAGCTGGTGCAGCTGCTCCGGCAGAAGGTGCCGCGCTTCCTGCCACCGCGATGATCTACCGCCGCAAAGGGCGCTGCCGGTCGCGTACGGGCTGATTCGCGCTAGGCTGGTCCCGCTCACTGGCAACAATTGGAACGGGAGACGCACGATGTCCAGGCACCGGTTTTTCAAGCTCAAGTTCAAGCTCGCCAAGGCCTGCCCGCCGGCCAGAGAGCAGTTTTGATGATGCCTGCATCCGTTGTTCCCGGTCGTTACCGGCCGGGGCGCGGACGGTCATCGACACGGGTGGCGGCAACCGCCGTAATGCGCCTGCGCTCAACAATCCTGACGGCTGCCGTTCTTGCGCTCGCAGGCTGTCTGTCGCCGGTGCGAAACGACACCGCTCATTTGGCTGATGCGACACCGCCTGTGGCGATCGACACGGCCGGAACGCCCGGTGAGCTGCATGTTTCACCCGCACAGCCACGGGCCGGGCAAACCCTGGCCATCAGCTACCGGACAACGCACCCGCCGCTGTCGGAACATGCGCGCCTGCACCTGCGTGCGCGTCTGCGTGGCCCGAAACACGAGCTCTACAACGAGGGCCTGGGCTCGCGCACCGTGGCCGTGCTAGAACGGCAACCGGATGGCACCTGGCGCGGTCATTTCGATCTGCCCGACGAGGTGGTTCACGCCACCTTCGCCGTGGAGGATGAGTCCGCCCGCCACAGCGACACGCGCGCCGGTCGTTTCTGGGATGTACTGGTGCACGGCGATGACGGCCGCCCGCTGGCCGAGGCACTGCGGCAGCGCCAGCACGACCACATGGGGCGCGACGCGCTGGAAGTGCTGGCATCGGCACGCGACCTGGCCCGCCTGTATCCGGACCTGCCCGACGCCTGGACCACGCTGCGTTTCGCCGAGCGATTGGCACAGCCGGGACGGGACATGTCCGAACGCCACGCCGCCGACCTGACGCGGCTGCATACGCTCGACCGAACGCTGGGCGGCCGCCCCGAACTGGACGCCGAGGTGGTCAACGGCATGTACCAGCTGGCCCGCAACCTGGGTGACACCGGAATCAGCGGGCGCTGGCGCGAGCGCCTGATGCATGAACATCCTGCCCACCTGTTCGCCCTGCAGGAGCGGGTGATCGGGATGTATCAGGCGCACGCGGATGATCCGGCTGCCCTGCTGGCAAAGCTGGAAACCCTGTGGCACCTGGCCGCGGAGCCGCGCGCGCATCACTGGCTTGCCGGCGCGGGCTTCAATGCCGCCGCCCAGGCCGGTGATGATGCCGCCCGGCTGACCTGGGCAAACCGCCTGGCCCTGGCCAATCCGAACATGGGCGTATACGCGATGATCAGCCTGAGCCAGGACGAAGCAACGCGACAAGCCGGCATTGACGGCCTGCAAGCCATGATCGAGCACTGGCAGCAGGCACCGGATCAGGAGCGTCCTCTGGGAACGGCGATGCGCCAGTACCGGGAGCAACGGACGCTGGAAACCGCACAGTTGCGCGCCGAACTGGGCCACGCCCTGCTGGCCTCCGGCCGGACCGGTGACGGCATCGCGCAATTGCAGCAGGCCACGGCAGTGGCATGGAACACCGGCAACTTCCGCGCGCTGGGTGACGCCCTGCTCGCCAAGGGCGATCTGGAAGGCGCTGCCCAGGCCTTCGCCGCGGTCGCGGCCGATCCGGCCACGCCGGATGAAACCGCGCAATCATTGCAACAGACTCTGGGACTTGCATCCGGCCCATGGCAGCACGCCGTGGCGACTGCCCGGGCACAAATGATCGAACGGACCTTGCAACAGGCCCGCAACGAAGCATTGCCAGCCGCCACCC
>CAZUZT010000294.1:0-2085 GCA_964624575.1 uncultured Rhodanobacteraceae bacterium
GCCTTGCCGTTCTCGTAGCGCAGGGTGACCTGGCTCTTGGCATCCGGGCGCAACCACGGCAGCGGCGAGTTGCGCTTTTTGCGCACCTTGGCCTGCTGTTCGACCAGGCGGTGCGACAGGTGGATCGCGGCCGGCATGTGGCTGGCGGTTTCGTTGGTGGCATAGCCGAACATCAGGCCCTGGTCGCCGGCACCCTGTTGTTCGGGTTTTTTCCGGTCCACACCCTGGTTGATGTCCGGGCTCTGCTTGCCGATCAGGTTGAGCACGCCGCAGGTGGCGCCGTCGAAACCGACATCGCTGGAGTTGTAGCCGATATCCAGGATCACCTTGCGGGTCAGCGCTTCCAGGTCGATCCAGGCGCTGGTGCTGATTTCGCCGGCGATGATCGCCACGCCGGTCTTGACCATGGTCTCGCAGGCGACGCGGGCGTTCTTGTCCTGGCTGATGATGGCATCCAGAACGGCATCGGAGATCTGGTCGGCAATCTTGTCCGGGTGGCCTTCGGAGACCGACTCGGAAGTAAACAGCGTGCTGTTCATGACGGTGTTATATCCTTCGTTCCGGATGAAGCGATAAATGGCCGGCCATGATAACGACCCTTCGCCGCCATTGCATCCACTGCCCCGGCCGCTGCGCCGGTACGGGCGTTCCGTGGGGTGCCGGGGGCGTATCGGGGGAATGTCGGCAGGCCACTGCAAAGCGCCGGTATACACTGGCCGCCGCCGCCGTGTCCGCATCCTTGGCCGATGCTCCGGCACCGTGGTGTCCTTCGCACTTCCCCGGAGTACCCCCTTGATGGTCGTTCGTTTACTTGTAGCCGCCGGTCTGTCGGCGGTGATGTCCTGCGCCTGGGCAACAGGCCCGACGCTTCCCGGCAACCTGCAGAAAACCGCCTTGGACGAGGTCCAGAGGCTGTCGATTCCCGCCGCCGATGTCCGCGCCGCAGTGGATGACGACGGCAAGGCCCAGGGCCGGCCGATGCGCATCGGCATCGTCCAGCGGCTTGACCGCATCCTGCTCGATGACGGGGTTGCCCATCTTGGCCAGTGGCATGACACCGGCGATGGCCGCGCGCTGTGGGCGCTGGACATTGCCTCGGAAGGCGCGGTCTCGCTGGACCTGCAGTTCTCCCGTTTCGTGCTGCCCGAAGGGGCGCAGCTTTATCTGGCCAATGCCGCCGGCGACTATGTGCTGGGACCGGTCAGCGGCAGCGACGCGCTCGCCGATGGCCGTTATTACAGCGCCCTGGTGCCGGGTGATTCGCTGCGCGTGGAAGTACTGGCGGACCCGGCGCAACGCGATGGCATCCGCCTGCATCTTGAGGGCGTGAGCTATGGCTATCGCGGCCTGTTCGACCTGCCCGACCACCCCGATGCGATGCGCTCGGGCGCGTGCAATATCGATGTCACCTGTCCGCTCGGCGATGGCTGGGGCGACCAGATCGACGCTGTCGGCCAGTACATCTTTTCCAGCGGCGGCGGCAGCTATGTCTGCACCGGCTCCCTGGTGGCCAATACCGCCGGCACGCCGGTGCCGTACTTCCTGACTGCCGCGCATTGCGTGGCCAACCAGTCCGAGGCGCAGTCGATGCGCGTGTACTGGAACTACCAGTCGCCGACCTGCCGCACGCCCGGTTCCGGCGCCAGCGGCTCGTCCCTGCCGCGGCCGTCCACGTACAACAACGGCGCCACCTTGCGCATGGCGTTTTCAGGCAGCGACAACAGCCTGGTGGAACTGAATGCGCCGGTGCCGCTGTCCGAGGATCCGTTCTTTGCCGGCTGGGACCGGCGCGACCTGGCCACGCCGGGCAACCCGCAGGTGTCCGGCGCCGTCAGCATCCATCACCCGGCCGGGCATGAAAAGCGCATCAGCAAGGATGAGGACCTGCTCTCGGTGACCAATTACCTGGGCAGCTCGACCAACGCCAACGGCAGCCATTACCGCATCGGCCAGTGGGAACACGGCACCACCGAAGGCGGCTCGTCCGGCTCGGCGCTGTTCACGCCCGACGGCCATGTCATCGGCACCCTGCACGGCGGCTATGCCTCCTGCACCAGCCTGTCCGGTGACTGGTATGGCCGCATC
>CAZUZT010000295.1:0-2073 GCA_964624575.1 uncultured Rhodanobacteraceae bacterium
ACGGTAAAGCTGGCCGGTTGCACCGGGCTGCTCGGCGTGCGGAACGTGATGCCCGAGATGCCCGGCTCGGCCAGCCGCGTGAGCAGCGAGCTGACCGCCACGGTGTTGCCGCCGCCGCCCTGCCAGGCCGTAATTGTGGCGGTGCCGGCGTCGTAGTCGATCAGGCCGGCGGGCGTGCCGGCGTTGGTGGCCGAGTCCACGCTGTGCACCAGCAGGCCGGAGCGGTCCACGTAGGTTGCACCCGCGAAGGTAAAGCGCACGCCGCCGGGCACGATGTCATCCAGCACGGTGGGCGTGAGGTCCAGCACCACCGGCGGCGTCGGGTGGCTTTCGGTTTGCGGCCCGGGCGTGGCGCTGGCCAGCGCCCAGGTGCATTCGATCGGGCCGCCGGACAGGCCGAAGGTGACCGTCTGCGCGGCGTAGCCGGTGAGCACGCGGCGGGTGCGCGGGTTGGGTTGCCCGGGGTTGACGACCACATACTCGTACTGCGGCACCTGCACGGTATCGGTGAGCGTGGCGCTCAGGCTGATGCTGCCGGTGGTGTAGTTGACCAGGCCGGCCGACTGCGCCGAGTTGAGCCCGTACAGGTGCACCGCGCCCTGGCCGTCATCGCGCACGCTCACGGCCACATCCTGCGTGCGCCCAAATTCGTCGACGTAGCGCAGGATGGTGCGCAGGTTGATGCTGCCGGGCCTCGCCGGCACGTCGGGCAGCTCGATGGTGGCGGTGCCGCCGGCAATCGTCGGCGTGAGGCTGGCGGTCAGCACCGGCAGGGAGTCGTATTGCACGCTGATCGCGGCGTTGTGATCGGGCAGCACCGGTGGCGTGAACTGGATTTCACCGGCGGCATAGATCACGGTGCCGACCACGTTGCTGCCGGCGTCGACGATGTTGCCGGCGCCGTCATCGGTGAGCGTGACCGGGCTGCCGGCCACCGGGTAGGTGATCTCCAGCGTGCCGGGGTCGATCGGCTCGGCCGTGCTGATGGCGATGGCCGGCGGCTTGATTGTGATATCGCCATCGCGCCGGGCCGTGGTCAACGGCGTGCCCCAGGCGATGATGATGCGGCTGTCCAGATCGGGCAGCGCCGGCAGGCTCAGGGTGAGGCTGCCGGTGGCGTAATTGATGGTGCCGCCGCCGTCGCCCTCGCGGCCGGACAGGTTGCCCAGGCCATCGTCAGTGAGCCGCACCCAGTTGCCCGCGATGCGGAAATCGGCCAGTACCGTGCCCGGCGCCGGTGTCGGCGTGAGCTGACGCACGTAGCTGACCGACTGCGTGTTGACGGTGACGGCAATCTCGTCGGTAAACCCCTGGCGCAGCACCGGCGCGGCCGGCGTGGCCGTGGCGCTGAAATTGGTATTGCCGATGCCGGTGGCGTGGCGAATCTCGATGCGGCCGGTGTCGTAATCCACCACCCCGCCCCAGGGCGAACCCGGTGCCAGGCCGTCGATCACGATGCCGCCGTGGCCGTCGTCGATGAGCGTGGCCGCCCCGGCGAGGATCTCCAACGAGCCGCGCGCCAAGCCCATGCCCAGATAGCGCACGGTGTTGCCGCCCGCGCCGATGCTGGCCGACCACGATTGCGACAGCGCGCCCGCCGCGCCGGAGGGCACATTGCTGACCGTGCCCATGCCGGCCAGCACATCCACCGTGGGCGTAGAGCTTTGCGCGCTCGGCACCAGCGGCATGTACGGCGTGGGCACCTTCAGCAGCGTGGCCGGTGCCTCCGGCGTGGCGCTGATGTCCTCTGCCAGCGGCTGGCTGCCGTAAAACCGCGTGGATTCGTTCGGGCGCGTGGCGCGGATCAGCGTCGCCGGCCGCTGGGTGATATTGCGCACCGGCGACATGCCGGGATACGGCCCAGCCAGGGCCGAGATGGAGCGCGTCAGCTCGATCTGCAGCACATCGCGCCGGAACTGCCCCTGCCCGTCTTCGAAAACCTGCGTTTCGTGGCTGATGATGCTGGCCACTTTCACCGGCTCCTGCCGGGCCGGAAAGCCGGTGGCCTCGACGCTGAGATAGAACACATCGCCACGCTCGGGCAGGCCCATGCCCTCGCGGCCGAACACGGTC
>CAZUZT010000296.1:0-2067 GCA_964624575.1 uncultured Rhodanobacteraceae bacterium
GGCCGTGCCGATGCCGCCGGTGCCGCCGGTAACCAGTGCCACTCGCTTTGTCATCGTCATCTCCCTTGGGTTTGGATTGCTGCAACCGGACTAGTCTAGCCTTTGTACCCGGTGGCCCATGTTGCACTGCAAAGGCTGCGCACGGGCATGATTTTGTCCATGGCGAACACCGGCAGGGCGGCGGCGAGCAGGCGCTCGGGCGTGGCGCCGGGCAGCGCCAGATGGGCCGGGGCAATGCCCAGCAACCGCAGGGCGTGGCGCATGGCCGGCAGCGGCTCGGCCGGGTCCACCGGCAACGAACGGCTCTGCTTGGACAGCTTGGCGCCATCGTCATCCAGCAGCAGCGGCAGGTGGGCATAGGCCGGCGTGGCCAGGCCCAGAAGCTGCTGCAACAGGATCTGGCGCGGCGTCGAATCCAGCAGGTCGGCGCCGCGCACCACCTCGGTGATGCCCTGGGCGGCATCGTCGACCACCACCGCCAGCTGGTAGGCCCACAGCCCATCGCGCCGCTTGAGCACGAAATCGCCGACTTCCCGCTGCAGGTTCTGCTGCAAGTGGCCCTGGATGGCGTCGAGGAAACCGATGCTGCGGTCCGGAGCCAGCAGGCGCCAGGCCGGGCCGGGTTGGGGCGGTTCGGCGCCGGCATCGGTGTCGGCAGTGCGGCGCGGTGGCCGGCAGCGGCCGCGGTGGCCACCGCGGGCCGCCACCTGGGTGCGTGAGCAGTGGCAGGGGAAGGCCAAGCCGGCGCTGACCAGGGTGTGCAGCGCTTGCCGGTAGGCGTCACCGCGGCGGCTCTGGTAGAGCACCGGCTCATCGGACTGCATGCCGAACGCGGCCAGGCTGGCCAGGATCCGGCGCGCCGATCCGGGAACTTCCCGTTCCCGGTCCACGTCTTCGATCCGCACCAGCCAGGTGCCGCCGCACTGGCGGGCGCGCAGCCAGCTGGCCAGCGCCACCAGCAAGGAACCCAGGTGCAGTTCGCCGGTGGGCGAGGGCGCGAACCGGCCGCGGTAGCCGCTGCCCGCCGCCGCTGATCCGGACGCCGGCGCTGCGCCCGGCTGTGCATCCGGCTTGAAGCCCGGCGTCACCTGCCCCACGTATACTCCCGCCACGTTTGCCGGCAGCCATTGGAGAGCCCCGCCATGAAACGCGTCCTGTTGTTTGTCGCCACCAACATCGCCGTCCTGTTCGTCCTGACCATTGTCTGCCAGTTGCTGGGCGTGGATGTCTATCTTGCCAGTACCGGACAGGATTTCACCGGCCTGCTGATCTTCGCGGCGTTGCTGGGCTTTGGCGGCTCCTTCATCTCGCTGTGGATGTCCAAGTGGGTGGCCAAGCGCGCCACCGGGGCGCAGGTGATCGACCCGCAGCGGCCGGGCAACGAGGTCGAGGCCTGGCTGGTCCAGACCGTCCGCCGCCAGGCCGAGCAGGCCGGCATCGGCATGCCCGAAGTGGCGATCTACAACGCGCCGGAAATGAATGCCTTTGCCACCGGTGCCAGCCGCAACAATGCCCTGGTCGCGGTCAGCACCGGCCTGATGCAGCAGATGGACCGGGACGAGGTCGAAGCCGTGCTCGGCCACGAGGTTGCCCACGTGGCCAATGGCGACATGGTGACCATGGCCCTGCTGCAGGGCGTGCTCAATACCTTCGTCATCGTCCTGTCGCGGGTCATCGGCCGGATCATCGACCAGGTGGTGTTCAAGAACGAGCGTGGCCCCGGCATCGGCTACTGGATCACGGTGATGGTGCTGCAGGTGGTGCTGGGCATCCTGGCCTCGACGATCGCCATGTGGTTCTCGCGCCAGCGCGAATTCCGCGCCGACCACGGCGGCGCCACCCTGGCCGGGCGCGACAAGATGATCAGCGCCCTGCGCCGGTTGTCGGGCAACCAGGGCGTATCGACCCTGCCCGAAGAAGTGGAAGCCTTCGGCATCAGCGGCCGCATGGCGCAGGGCGCCAAGCGCCTGCTGATGAGCCACCCGCCGATCACCGAGCGCATCGCCGCCCTCGAAGCCGGCCGCTGAGCCGCCGCAGGCAGACACACCCTTCCCGTGCCCGGATCCT
>CAZUZT010000297.1:0-2066 GCA_964624575.1 uncultured Rhodanobacteraceae bacterium
CCTGAACTGGGCCGCCAGCCTGCTGGGCCAGATCAAGATCGAGATCGCCAAGGGCGTCTTTGATTACGCGGCACACTTCCCCGAATCCAGCCGGGCGCGGAAGCTGGCCAAGCGCCCCGGCGGCTTGACCACCGTCGCCGATGCCTTGGAGTCATGGCTTGACCGGCGCCGCCCCGACCTGGAGCACACCACCGAGATCGACTATGAGCGCGCCATCCGCAACACCTTGGCGCCCGCATTCGGCCGCACCGCGCTGCGCGACCTGAACCGCACCGCCATCAAGGACTGGATCGCCGGCCATGACACCCTGAGCGCCAAGCGGCTGAACAACGTGCTGTCGCCGCTGCGCCAGATGTTGGCCGAGGCCTTTGAAGACGGGCATATCGACGCCAATCCGGCCAATGGCCTGATCATCCGCCAGCGGCGCCGTGCCGCCGAAGCATCGGAAACCGTCGACCCGTTCACGCCTGCAGAAATAGCGGCCATCCTAGGCAAGGCATCCGGCCAGCTCCGCCACCTGGTGCAGTTCTGGGTAACTACCGGCCTGCGGGCCAGCGAGATCATCGCCCTGCGCTGGCCGGAAGTCGACCTGGTTCACGCCACCATCCATATCCGCGCCGCCTTCGTCCGCGGCCGGCGCAAGGCGCCCAAGACCGCCACCGGCAACCGCGTGGTCACCCTGCTACCTCCCGCCGTCGCCGCCATCCGTGCCCAGCGCGAACACACACAAGCCAAGGGCGGCGCCGTATTCGAAAATCCCGCCACCTTTGAGCCCTGGCAAACCGACAAACAGATCCGCGAATGGAACTGGCGCCCCCTGCTGGCCCGCGCCGGCGTGCGCTACCGCGGCCCCAGGCAGCTACGCCACACCTACGCCAGCACCATGCTTTCGGCCGGCGAAAACGTGATGTGGGTAGCGCAGCAGATGGGCCACAAAGACTGGGGCATCACGGCCCGCACCTATGCCCGCTTCATCCCGACCGCCGCACCCGAAGCCGGAGCCAAAGGCGCCGCCGTTTGGGCAAGCTTTGGGCAGCATCGGGCCTGAAACCCATTGCCTGCGCCACTGTCTGCGGGTTCGATTCCCGCCGCCTCCACCAGATCGCAGAAGGCAAGCCATTGATTTCCAACGGCTTGCCTTCTTGCTTTTGGTCATGAATTGGTCATAGATGGGCCTGCATGGGCATGGTCTGGGCAACATTTTGGGCAACATTCCGCCGCGCGCGGGCCTCGTCCTTGATCGCTCGGCACAGGGCATCGATCGCCGCATCGCGCTAGTGTCAAGCCCTATTTTCGATGACTTGTACTGCGGTGCAGCGAAGGACTTGGGCCTCACCCTCTCACGTCACGCCACATCCAGCAACGAAGGCTGTACCGTCGGCCCCTGTTCTGCGAACAGGCGGATGCGCTCGCAGGCGGCCTCGAAGTGCGTTTCGTCGATCTCGCAGCCGATGAAGGGCAGGCCCAGCGAAAGGGCGGCAATGCCGGTGCTGCCGCTGCCCATGTAGGGATCAAGCACGGGCAGGCCGGGAACCGGGCGGGCTTTGTCGATGCACCAGCGCATCAGCTCCACCGGCTTTTGCGAGACATGCCGGCGGCGCCACATGCCATCGATATCCTCGCCGGCCTTGCGGGCGAGTATGCCCTTCCACAGGTGCCGAAACACCTCGCGGCGCACCTTGCGCCCACACCAGGCCCACTCGCAATCGGTGAAGGAATCATCGCAGCCCACGCCTACGTGCTTGTCCCAGGCCAGCAGGGTGCCGCCGGCCGGCAGGCGGGTGCGGAAGTGGTCAGCGCCCCAGAGCAGAATCAAAGGCGACAGGCCGTTCTTGGCGCCGACGACGCTGCCTTGTGATGCGGGCGCGGCCTCGATCCATGGCGCCGGATCGAAATGCACGTCATCGCCGATGATGGTGTCGGTCCTGGTGGCCAACAGCTTGCCATCAGCCATGCGGATGCCACCACCGCCACCGCCATGCTGATAGCCGATGCCATACGGCGGGTCAGACACAATCGCGCCGATCTGGCCGAATGCCCCGGCGCGCAGCAGCTCCAGGCTGTCG
>CAZUZT010000298.1:0-2053 GCA_964624575.1 uncultured Rhodanobacteraceae bacterium
ACCTGGAAGGCGCCGAGCACGCAGATGTCCAGATGGCCGCCGCGCATCATCGCGAACGAGTCGGCGTGGTGGAAATAGCTGCCGCCGGTGAGCAGGCTGACCGGCTGCTTGCCGGCATTGATCAGATCCGGGTCTTCCTGGCCGGGCTCGGGCGCCGGGCCCATGCCGAGCAGGCCGTTCTCGCTTTGCAGGAAGATTTCCTTGTCGGCGGGCAGGTAGTTGGCGACCTGGGTCGGCAGGCCGATGCCCAGGTTGACGTAGGCGCCTTCGGGAATATCGCGGGCCACGCGTGCGGCCATCTGCTCGCGGCTGAGGCGGTTCATGCTCATGCGGCTGCTCCTGTGCTGGCCGAGGTGGTTCCGTCCGTGCCTTCGCCCTGGCCGCAGCCGCCGAGGGCGACGACGCGCTGGACGAAGATTCCGGGCGTGACCACGACTTCGGGATCCAGGCCACCCAGCGGCACCAGCTCGGCGACCTGGGCGATGGTGCAGCGCGCGGCCATGGCCATCAGCGGGCCGAAGTTGCGCGCCGCCTTGCGGTAGACCAGGTTGCCCCAGCGGTCGCCGCGGTGCGCCTTGATCAGGGCGAAGTCGGCGTGGATCGGATACTCCAGCACGTAGTGCCGGCCGTCGATTTCACGGGTTTCCTTGCCCTTGGACAGCTCGGTGCCGTAGCCGGTGGGCGTGAAGATGGCGCCCAGGCCGTTGCCGGCGGCGTGGATGCGCGCCGCCAGGTTGCCCTGCGGCACCAGCTCCAGCTCGATCTCGCCGGCCTGGTAGGCGGCATCGAAATGCCAGGAATCGCTCTGCCGCGGGAACGAGCAGACCACCTTGCGCACGCGCTTGTTGGCGATCAGCGCGGCCAGGCCGGTATCGCCGTTGCCGGCGTTGTTGTTGATGATGGTCAGCTCGCGTGCGCCATGGTCGATGAGGGCCTGGATCAGTTCATCGGGCATGCCGGCGGTGCCGAAGCCGCCGATCATCACGGTGGCGCCATCGGCGATGTCGGCCACCGCCGTTGCGCAGTTGGAGTGTGATTTGTCGATCATGTCCTGCCCTCCCGTGGCTTTTCAGCTCAACCGTTGGCCCGGCGGCGCTGGGTCACGGCCTGGTTGTCGACGCCATCGACCAGTGCCGTCAGACGGAAGTCGAACTCGATCTCGCCGAACGGGCCGTCCATGTCGTGTTCCTTGATGCTGGCCGGGTCGCTGCGCTCGATGATGCTGGGCACCAGGCCGTCGCGGGTGGCGTAGGCGAAGTCGTCGTTGACCAGCGGATCGTGGGCCATGTTGATCTGCGTGGTCAGCTTGCGGTGGCCGGGCGCGCTGATGAAGAAGTGGATGTGCGCCGGACGCTGGCCGTGGCGGCCCAGTGCCGTCAACAGCGCCTCGGTCGGGCTGCCCGGCGGCACGCCATAGCCGGACGGCACGATGCTGCGGAAGCGGTAACGGCCCTGGTCATCGGCAATGAGGGTGCGGCGCATGTTGAACGGCTTCTGCTTGCCGGTGGGATCAAAATGCGAATAGAAGCCGCGCGTGTCGCAGTGCCAGACCTCGACCTGGGCGCCGGGGACCGGCTTGCCGTCGGCGCCGATGACGGTGCCATGCATGACCAGCGGCTGGCCGTTCGGGTCGCTGCCATCATCCAGGCGGGCGTAGCCGTGCTCGACCGGGGCGCCGGAGACATACAGCGGGCCCTCGATGGTGCGCGGGGTCGGATTGTCGATACCCAGCTGGGCGTCGATGGCGTCCAGGCGCAGATCCAGGAAGTGGTCCACGCCCAGGCCCGGGGAGATCAGGCCGGCCTGGCCGGCAGCACCCAGGTCGTTGAGCCAGGCAATGGCCGACCAGTACTCGTCCGGCGTGATGTCCAGTTCGTCGATGGTGCGAAACAGGTCGGACAGGACGCGGTGCATGATCTTCTTGACCCGGGTGCTGCCCTGGTCATTGTCCAGGCCGCAGACCCGCTCGAGAAATTCCTGTACTTGCCGGGTGTCGTGGATCTTCACGCTCATGATGCTTCTCTCCTGCGCTCTTTTTAGGTTGCTGGGTGTA
>CAZUZT010000299.1:0-2052 GCA_964624575.1 uncultured Rhodanobacteraceae bacterium
TTGGGCTGGGGCGGAAAGCGGGTGCGGATGGCACGGTGCTTGCCGCTGGCCAGGTCGTCGCGGACGATCTGGCGGATGAAGTCGTTCTTGGCCTCGGCGTTCATTCGTGTACGGTCACATCGGGCAGGGAAAATGACCCGAAATTGTAGCCGATACCGGGGCTTGCCGGCTTTTTTGCCGGTGCCCGGCCGGGGCTGGCGGCGTGATTGTCCGCCAGCTTCCGGCCGCGCCGGTCACTGCCGGCGTTGCTGCCCGGCGGCGCGCAGCACGCGCAGCACGTTGCCGCCCCACAGGGCGGCGATCTGCTCTTCGCTGTAGCCGCGGCGCAGGAGTTCCCAGGTCACGTTCAGGGTTTCACTGGCGTCATCCCAGCCCTGCACGCCGCCACCGCCGTCGAAATCCGAGGCGATGCCGACATGTTCGATGCCGATCAGGTCGACGGCGTAATCGATATGGTCGATGAACTGGGCCAGGGTGACATCGGTGTGCTCACGGCGCAGTTGCGCCACGGCCTGCTGGTAATCGGCGATCGCCTGCTCGGAGGCGGCCTGCCAGCCGGCCGGCAAATGGCGCTCGCGCAGTACCGCCTGGCCTTCAACGATGCGCGGATCGACATCGGCGACATAGCTGCGGAAGGCCACCATCTGCGCCACGCCGCCGTTGTCGCGGATCGCCCGCAGCTGCTCGTCATCCAGGTTGCGGGCATTGGCGTACAGGCCGTGCGCGCTGGAATGGGAGGCGATGACCGGCGCCCGGGACAGGGTGGTGGCTTCCAGCATCGAGCGCTTACCGACGTGGGAGACATCGACCAGCACGCCGTGGTCGTTGAGCGCCCGCACCAGGGCGCGGCCCAGGTCGCTCAGGCCCGGATCCTCGTCGGCATCGAACAGGCGTTCCACCGGATTGGAGCTGCCGGCAAACTGGTTGTGGCCGATATGGGTCAGGCCGACATAGCGCACGCCGCGCTGCACCCACAGCGGCAGCTCGTCCAGGGTCTCGCCGAGCGGATAGGCGTTCTCCATGCCCAGCAGGGCGACGCGACGGCCTTCGGCATGGATGGCCTGGATCTCGTCGGCGCTGCGCGCCAGGCCGATCTGGTCGGGGTAGGCGCCCAGCAGGCGCTCGATGGCGCGGTAGCTGGTTTCGGCCTGCTCGCGGGCCGTGGCGTAACCGTCCGCCGACAGCGGGCCCTGGCCGGTGTAGACGATCAGGAACACCGCATCCAGGCCGCCGGCGCGCAGTTTGGGCAGGTCGACCTGGGCACGGGTGAAGCCGCCCGGATCAAGCTGGTGGCTGGCGTAGCCGCGGCCGATATCGACATGGGTGTCGATGGTCAGCAGGCGCGAGTGCACGGCCTGGGCATCGGCCTCGGATACCTGGCGCGGGCTGCGTTCGGCCAGCGCCGGGGCGGTGATCAGCGCGGTGGTGGCGAGGGCGGTCAGGAAGCGTTGGATCAAGGTCATGGCAATGGCTCGGTGCAATGGCAGGGCTCGGCGGGTAAGGATTCGGCGGGAAGGGCAGGGCGGCGGCAAGGGCAGGGCAGTGTAGCCTCACCGTCAAGCGGGTCCAGGCTGGGCCCGGTCCGTGCAGTTATGCTGCCGGACATGGACGTGATCTGGCGACCGCTGAACCTGGTGGAAGGACAAATGGCCCGCAACCGGCTGGCCGCCGAGGGTGTGCGCTGCCATCTGGCCGGCGAGTACCTGAGCGGTGGCCTGGGCGGGTTGCCCGCCTTCGGTCTGTATGCCCTGATGGTGGATTCGCGCCAGCGCGAGCAGGCGCTGGCCCTGCTGGTGGAATGGGGCCTGCTTGAACCCGGCGACGAATTCGAGGCCTGAGCGATTGCTCTCTGGCCAGCTTCGGCCGGCCCCGGTCCTGTCCCGATCCTGTTCGCTCGTGCACTGCCTGCCCGTGCCCGGATCCGGCCGCTCTGGAATGTGGAGGGATTGCGGTTCACCCGGCGCGGGCGGACCGGTTTGAGGGTACCTTTCCGGCTCTTTCACTTGCGGGAGTGGCCGTGATGCCGAAACGCTTTTTCTGGCTGGCGATCAG
>CAZUZT010000300.1:0-2043 GCA_964624575.1 uncultured Rhodanobacteraceae bacterium
AGACCATGATCTGCCGGTTGCCGGTAGCCTGGGCCTTGGCCACCACCGGCTGCATGTCCCAGGGCGAGAGGAACTGGCCCTTCTTGATGTTGACCGGTTTTCCGGCCGAACACACCCGGGTGATGAAGTCGGTCTGGCGGACCAGGAAGGCCGGCGTCTGCAGCACATCGACCACCGCCGCGACCTCGTCCATCGGCGTGTACTCGTGCACATCGGTGAGTACCGGCACGCCGATCTGGCGGCGCACCTGCTCCAGCACGCGCAGGCCTTCCTCGATGCCGGGGCCGCGATAGCTGCTGCCCGAAGTGCGGTTGGCCTTGTCGAAGCTGGACTTGAAGATGAAGTTGATGCCCAGGGCCGAGGTGATTTCCTTCAGCCGGCCGGCGACATCAAGCTGCAACTGCTCGGACTCGACGACACAGGGGCCGGCGATCAGGAACAGGGGCTGATCGGCGCCGACCCGGAAACCGCAAAGATCCATGCTCATGCCGTGCTCTCCTCAAGACCGGCCGGGCCGGCCAGTGCCGGGCTGCCGGATTGCCCGGAGGCGACGCTGCCCGCTGCCTCTACGCTGACGGAGCCTGCCGCCGCCGGCTCGCCCTGGGCCATGTGCCGGCTGCGCTGCAGGCGTGCGGCGCGGACGAAGCCGATGAACAGCGGATGGCCATCGCGCGGCGTCGATGTGAACTCCGGATGCGCCTGGCAGGCCAGGAACCAGGGGTGATCGGCCAATTCGATGATCTCGACCAGGTTGCCGTCCGGAGACACGCCACTCATCACCATGCCCAGCTGTTCAAGGCGCTCACGGTAGCGGTTGTTGAATTCGTAACGGTGACGGTGCCGTTCGCTGATCCGGTCCACGCCATACATGCGGTGGGCCAGTGAGCCGGTACGAAGCACCGCTTCCTGCGCCCCCAGGCGCATGGTGCCGCCCTTGTCCGAGCTTTCGTCACGGCGCTCGACGCGGCCGGTGGCATCCATCCACTCGGTGATCAGGGCGATCACCGGATGCTCGGTGCCCGGGTCGTTCTCGGTGCTGTTGGCCTGCGCCAGACCGGCGACATTGCGCGCGAATTCGACCACGGCGGCGTGCATGCCGTAACAGATGCCGAAATACGGAATGCCCTGTTCACGGGCGAACTGCGCCGCCAGCACCTTGCCCTGGAAACCGCGCTCGCCGAAGCCGCCGGGCACCAGGATGCCGTCGACACCCGACAGCAGGCTGCTGCCATGGCGTTCGATCTCGGCCGCTTCGATCCAGCGCAGGTCCACGCGCACGCCCTTCTTCATCCCGGCGTGGGTCAGGGCCTCGCCGATCGATTTGTAGGCGTCCTTGTGTTCGACATACTTGCCGACGATGGCGATCGCCACCGTTTCCCGCGGATGGTCGTAGGCCTCCACCACCTGTTCCCACTCACTCAGATCGGCTTCGTGGGCCTTGGCGGTCAGGCCGAAGCGCTCCAGCACCAGCATCTCCAGGCCCTGGGCATGGAACCACAGGGGAATCCGGTAGATGTTGGGAAGGTCGACCGAGTTGATCACCGCCTTTTCCGGCACGTTGGTGAACAGGGCGATCTTGCGCCGCTCGCTGTCGGGCAGCAGTTGCTCGGAGCGGCACAGCAGGATATCGGGCTGGATGCCGATCGAACGCAGTTCCTTGACCGAATGCTGGGTCGGCTTGGTCTTCAGCTCGCCGGCGGCCTTCAGATACGGCACCAGGGTCAGGTGCATGAACAGGGTCTTCTCCGCGCCGCGCTCGATGCGCAACTGGCGGATCGCCTCCAGGAACGGCAGCGATTCGATATCGCCGACGGTGCCCCCGATCTCGACCAGGCCGACGTCGTAACCGGCCGTGGCCTCGTCGATGCTGCGCTTGATCTCGTCGGTGATGTGCGGGATCACCTGCACCGTGGCGCCCAGGTAGTCGCCGCGGCGCTCCTTGCGCAGGACATTGGCGTAGATGCGGCCGGTGGTGACGGCATTGCGCCGGCTCAGCCGCGTACGCACGAAGCGTTCGTAATGGCCCAGGTCCAGATCGGTCTC
>CAZUZT010000301.1:0-2026 GCA_964624575.1 uncultured Rhodanobacteraceae bacterium
GGCTACCTGCACATCGGCCACGCCAAGGCGATCTGCCTGGATTTCGGCATCGCCACGGAATTCAGCGGCATCTGCAACCTGCGCTTCGATGACACCAACCCGGTCCGGGAAGACCCCGAGTACGTGCAGGCGATCATGGATGACGTGCGCTGGCTGGGTTACCAGTGGCACGAGCTGCGCCATGCCTCGGACTACTTCGAGGTGTTTTATCTGGGCGCCGAGAAACTGATCCGCCAGGGTGATGCCTATGTCTGCGAGCTGAGCCCGGAGCAGATGCGCGAATACCGCGGCACCCTGACCAGCCCGGGCCGCAACTCGCCCTGGCGCGAACGCAGCGCCGAGGAAAGCCTGGACCTGTTCCGGCGCATGCGCGCCGGGGAATTTCCCGATGGCGCCAAGACCCTGCGCGCACGCATCGACATGGCCTCGGGCAACATCAACATGCGCGACCCGGCCATTTACCGGATCAAGCATGTGCCGCACCAGAACACCGGCGATGCCTGGTGCATCTACCCGATGTACGACTACGCCCACGCCCTGGGCGATGCCGTGGAAGGCATCACCCATTCGCTGTGCACCCTGGAATTCGAGGACCATCGGCCGCTGTATGACTGGTGCGTGGACCGGGTCGGGCTGCATGAGAATCCGGAACTGATGGCGCCGCTGGTCGCGCGCGGCTGGCCCGATACCGCCGCCAAACCGCGCCAGATCGAGTTCTCGCGCCTGTTCCTGAATTACAACATCACCAGCAAGCGCACGCTGATGGCGCTGGTCAACGACAAGCTGGTCGACGGCTGGGACGACCCGCGCCTGACCACGCTGCAGGGCCTGCGCCGGCGCGGTTTCACCCCGTCATCGCTGCGCCTGTTCGTCGACCGGCTGGGCGTGAGCAAGGCCAATTCGCTGACCGATTATTCGGCCCTGGAAGCCGCCGTGCGTGATGACCTGGACGCCGCCGCGCCGCGGCGCATGGCGGTGATCGAGCCGCTGCGCCTGGTGATCGACAATCTGCCCGACGGCCACAGCGAGATGCTGGAATTTCCCAACCATCCCAAGGACCCGTCCTTTGGCACGCGTCAGGTGCCGTTCGGTCGCGAGCTGTGGATCGAGCGCGAGGATTTCGCCGAAGTGCCACCCAAGGGCTTCCACCGCCTGCGCCCCGACGGCGAGGTCCGCCTGCGTGGCGTCGGCATCATCCGCTGCGAACGCGTGGTCAGGGACGGTGACCAGGTGGTGGCCATCCATGCCAGCCTGGATCCGGAGTCACGGCCGGGCATGGATGGCGCCGGGCGCAAGGTCAAGGGCACCATCCACTGGGTCGGCGCCCGCGATGCCGTGGCTGCCGAGATCCGCCTGTACGACCGCCTGTTCGACGTGCCCGATCCGGACGACGACAGCGACGGCAAGACCTACCAGGACCACATCAACCCCGACTCGCGCCGGATCGCGCGCGGCTGGCTGGAACCGCTGGCCGCCGACGTGGCGCCCGAGACCCGGCTGCAGTTCGAGCGCCTGGGCTATTTCGTCACCGACCGCCATGACCACCAGCCGCAGGCGCCGGTGTTCAACCGCACCGTAACCCTGCGCGATACCTGGGCCCGGCGCCAGTGACCGATCAGACAGACAAGCAAGGAGAGCCAGCGATGGCCCAGGTACCGGATCGTTTCACCATCGAACTGCCCGACTGGGCACACCAGGTTCCCGGGGACGGGCCCTGGACCGGCGACGAGGCCAAGATCGCCCTGGCGATCGAGCTGTCCCGGCGCAACATCGAGCAGGGCCAAGGCGGCCCGTTCGGCGCCGTGCTGTTCGACGACGCCGACCGCATCGTCGCGATCGGCGTCAACCAGGTGCTGCCGCAATCCAGCTCAACCGCGCACGCCGAGATGGTCGTGCTGATGCTCGCCCAGCAGGCCGCCGGACGGCCGCGCCTGAACGATGACGGCCGCCGCTACACGCTGGCGACCTCGTCGCAACCCTGCTGCCAGTGCTATGGCGCCTGCGTCTGGGCCGGCATCGACACCCT
>CAZUZT010000302.1:0-2012 GCA_964624575.1 uncultured Rhodanobacteraceae bacterium
CGCTGCCGGCCCGTCTGCCGGTGCGACCAAGCCGCTGGAGGAACGACGCCACCGAGCCAGGCGCTTCGATCTGGATCACCCGGTCCAGGTCGCCCACGTCCAGCCCCAGTTCCAGCGTGCTGGTCGCCACGATGACGCAGTTCTGCCGCTCCGCGAACGCCTGCTCGGCCTGCCTGCGGGTATCGGCGGAGAGCGCCGCGTGGGACACGAACACATCGACCTCCAGCGACCGCAAGGCAAGCGCAAGCTCCTCCACCTTGGTCCGGCTGTCGCAGAACACCAGTCTCTTTTCACCTGCGTGCAGGCGACTGATCAGGATCGCCGCATTGGCAATGCTGCCGGCGTAGTCGATGGTGATGTCCGCGTCCGCAGGGGGCGCCGATACCTGGACCAGGGTGGCCGTTCCCCCAGCATGGCCCGCCAGCCATTCCAGCAGCGCCGCCGGATCGCCCACCGTGGCTGAGAGCCCGATGCGCTGCTCCAGCGGCGCGCCCAGCGCGCGCAGTCGCTCCAACAGCGCCAGCAGGTGCCAGCCGCGATCGTCCCCGGCAAATGCGTGCAGCTCATCGACGATCACGCAGCGGACGTTGCCGAGCAGCCGCCGGTGATCACGGCGGCTGCCAATCAACATGCCCTCAAGGGACTCCGGCGTCGTCAGGAGGATGTCTGGAGGATCACTTTCCGTGCGCGACTTTTCGCCCACGCCCACGTCTCCGTGCCAGACCTCGACCCGGCGCCCCACCATGCCTGCCAGGGACGACAGGCGCGGCTCCAGGTTGTTCAGCAACGCCTTGATCGGGCAGACGTAGAGCACACCAAGCCCGCGCCACTCCTCGGCCAGCATCCGTGACAGCACAGGCAGGACAGCGGCCTCGGTCTTGCCGCCGGCCGTGGGCGCGATCAGGAGCGCATGGTGCCCTTCCACCAGCGGCACGACAGCCTGCTCCTGCAAAGGCCGCAAGCCAGGCCAGCCAAGCGAGTTGACCACGTGGTACTGGACCGCCGGGTGCAGCCGTTCAAACGCGCCAGTGCCGGCGGCATCGCTGCTCACAGGTCAAGCTGGATATCGTCGGGAGACAGCGCGCGCCGCTCGTCCAGGCTCAACTCGGAGGCCTGCACCATGAGCTGGTAATCCCGTCGCGGATCAAAGTCCGGAAACTGGTCGATCCTGTCCAGCACCTCGGCCACCAGTTTCTTCAGGAAGATCCTCGGCGCCACGCCCACCTTCCCGCCAAGCTTTCCGGTCACTGCCGCCGCCAGCTCCGCAAGCAGGGAATCGTCCGCCAGCGCCTGCATCCGGTCGGTCGCCTGGCTGCGCTGCAGGAACACGTTCCTGACGTTGCGTCCCACCTCAACCAGACGGTCCATGTCGAACGGCTGGAGGCGGATCTGCACCGCGCGTGGGTTGTCAAAGCGCGCGTCGGAACCGAAATCCACGTGCAGCCTCTGCGCCAGCGGCTGCAGGCGCTGCACGCCCTGGGGACCATCAAAGAACGCCGGGGTCCCGGTGATCATCAGGTACAGGCCGGGGAAACGGCCCGCGTCGATCTCATCCATGAACTGCCGCAGCGCATTCAAGCTTTTTTCCCGGACGTCACCGCGCACCCGCTGGAGGGTTTCCACTTCATCCAGCACCAGGACCAGTCCTGAAAAACCACTGTCGCGCAGGATCAGCAGCAGCCCCTGGAGGAAGCCGAGCGCACCGAAGTGGTCGATATCGCCCTTGATGCCGGCGGCCCGCTTGACCGCGGCCGCCACGTTCGGCTGGCCGGACATCCAGGCGACCAAGCCGCTGGCCAGCGCCTCGTCACCCGCGGCAACGGCCCGGCGGTAAGCGCGCAGGCACGCACCGAATGCGGGGGCCTGGCGCTCGATCGGACGCAGCCGCTCGACCATCAGTGTTTCTGTCGCCTGGAGCAGCTGCTCCTCAGAACAGTCGCCCTCGCACGCCAGCACCTCCTCTTCCAGCGCATAGAACCAGCCGTCGATGATCGCGCGCATCGCGCCGCGCT
>CAZUZT010000303.1:0-1987 GCA_964624575.1 uncultured Rhodanobacteraceae bacterium
GCCCACCGCCGGCATGCCGAAGCCGCCGCGCAGCCAGTCGTTGATCGCGCCGGCGGTCAGTGCCGGGTTCCAGTTGTCGCGCGCCTGGCCGTGCACGGCGACGAGGAAGTCGTCGAAGCCCGAGCCCAGACCCAGATGCCCGATGTAGGTTTCCAGGTCACGTTCCGGCGCGGGGAATGTGATCGGGGCAACGCTGGCCTGGCTGTCGCCGCTGACGGCAATCCATTGCGCGAGGCTGGCGTTGCTACCGTCGACCCGGAACAGGCGGTCGGCGGGCGCCGTGGAGTGATAGCGGTTGGCTCCGGCGAAGTCGTATCCCCCTGTCGCCAGATCGACCAGAGGTGTACCGGTGGGCGACTGCACGATATTGTCGGCAAAAAGAATATTGTCGACAAAACCCCCGTCCTGAAGCTGGATCAGCGCTCCAGTGCCGGCCCGGATGCTGGTGATCACATTGCCGGAAATGAGGATTTCGCCCATCTGTGTCGAGGTGTGTGCTTTCAGCATCCAGGTATTGGTGATCGGCGCGCGCTGATGGATCATCAGGTTGTCACTGATCTGACCACTATGCCAGTCGATGACCTCGATGCCCCAGGCCAGCGAGCGGTTGGTCGGACGGGTCCTGCCGATGTCGGTGATGACGTTGTCGCGCAGCGTGATGTCTTCGAAGCGCTTCGGCCCGAAGGGTGAGTTGCCGCCCAGGCTGATGGCCTGCTCGCCCTCGACGAACAGGTTGTTCTCGGTCACGATCGAGGTTGATCTGCCGGTTGGCTCGGCACCTGCGGTCCACTTGTTGCCGATCGAGGAGGGGCGCAGGAACAGGTTGCGCTCGAAGATCACATTGCGCGCCGCGCTGAAATAGGTGTTGTGGTTGAAAATGGTGGCCTGGCCACCTTCGGCACTGCCGTTGTGCGACTGGATGCGCCAGCCGTTGTGGTCGAACAGGTTTTCCTGCAGCAGGATGGCCGGCACGGTGTGATGGGCGTGGCCGTCGCCGGAGTGGAACAGGCCCTGCGAGTGGCCGCCGGTCGATTTGTAGTTGCCGGAGATGATGCTGCGGCGGATCGCCACACGCGTGACCGGTTCGTTCGGTGCCTTGCCCTGGATTTCGTTCGAGGTGTAGGAACGGAATACGCAGTCTTCGATCAGCACGTCGCGGACCTGGCGCTGGTCGCCGGCGTACGAGGTCCAGAAGGCCATGCCGGTCGCGCCTTCGTAGCCGGTGAAGAACGGCCCGTCGGTATCGCGGGTATGGGCCCAGAAACGCAGACCGACCACCGCGAGGTTGACCGGCTGGTGGGTGCCGATGCCGTGGTCGACGCCGGTGCGCAGTTCCGGGCGTGGCCCTGCGCCCCAGGCGATGGCAACCATGCGTTCGCCAGCCGAGCGGCCGCGCCGTACCGGCAGCGTTTCTTCCCAGACCCCGCCGGCGCGCAGCAGCAGCCAGTCGGGCGAATTCTGGCGCAGTTGCGCTTCCGCCGCCGCCAGTGTGCGGAACGCCTGCACCGCGCCCACCGGCTGCGTCGGATCGGCACCGATGGCCGGATCGGAGGGCAGATGGAATTGCCCGTTGCTGTCATTTCCAGCATCGGCATCGACATAGATCAGCCGGCTGTCGGCCGAGGGCACCAGCATCGACCAGCCCTGGCCGTCCTGCGCCGGCAGGTTGAAATCGGCCACGGACACGCCGCTGCCGGCCATGGTGAAACCCGGGGCGGTGAGCAGGAACAGCAGCACGCTCAGAAACAGTCGCCTGGCCGTCGGCAGGCTGCGTGTTGATGATGGCCTGTTCCGGTACATGATCAAGTCCCCCTTGATGGTCGGTTGTGATGGTCCTATTTGATGATGCGGGTGCCATGCCCGGTCGATGCCTGCCAGCCACGGCCCCGATCAGGCGGCTCAGGGTTCGAAGCCATCGGCGAAGATGGGGTCGCCATCGCCCACCGCCGGCATGCCGAAGCCGCTGCGCAGCCAGTCGTTGATCGCA
>CAZUZT010000304.1:0-1983 GCA_964624575.1 uncultured Rhodanobacteraceae bacterium
AGCCGGTGACGATGAAGCGCATCGCCACCGTGCTGTGGTTGACCGCCTTGAGCTGGCCCTTCAGCCCCGGCTCGTTGCTCCAGATGCGGTGCAGCTCGGCCAGGCGGGCAGCGTTCTCGCGCGGGTCGATGGCTTCGCGTTCGCGGTCTGGCCAGGCGTCGTGGCCGGCGTCGTGGCCGGCTTCGCTCCCGGGATCGTGCTTGCTGGCATTCAAGGGACGGCTCCTGTCGGTGTGGCGTCGATCGCGTGCGCGGCCAGCCAGTCGGCCCAGGCCGGGTCCGCCAGCACCCGTACTTCAAAGTGCATGTGCGCGTGCGCAAATCCGCAGAACTCCGCGCACTGGCCGCGGATGCCGGTGTCGGCACCGTCGTGGTCGGCGCGCAGACGCAGCCGGTTCACCTGCCCGGGAACCGCATCCATCTTGCCGCCCAGGCGCGGGATCCAGAAGCTGTGGATCACGTCCTGGCTGGTGATGCGGAACTCGACCATCTGCCCCAACGGCATCGCCAACTCGTCGCGGCTGGCGGCGACCGCGTTGCCGGCCGTATCCAGGTAGCGGAACTCCCAGAACCATTGCCGGGCGATCACCTCGATCACCGCGTCCGGTGCCTGGCCAACGCCGGTGATGCGCGCGCTGTCCAGCGTGCCCCAGGTCAGCAACGCGCCCAGCAGCACCGTCGGCAGCACCAGCCCGCCGACGACGATCAGCCGCTGCGGCCGGGCCAGCGGCCGCGTGTCCCGGCCGCGCAGCAAGGCCACCAGCAGCAAGGCCACCACCAGCAACCAGACCGCCACCGCACCGCCGAACATCACCCACCAAAGCGTGGCGATGCCGTCCGCCGACGGTCCGGCCGGATCCAGCATCGAGCGCGGCCCCGAACACGCCGCCAGCGCAGCCATGGCCGCCACCGCAGCGGGCGCGCCCAGGATCCGGATTGTGCGCTGATGGCCCATTCCGCCGGACTTTATCCAGCGCATTGCCCAACCGGCGTGAACATCGGCGGGCAAGGCAGCCGCCGGCGCCACACTCCCTTCCGGCACCTGCGTTGAGCCGGAAAACCGTGGCCCATATGATCCAGGTTTCGGAACAGGCGGACGGGCCATGGCATCACTGCAGTTGAAAGTTCCACCACCGCTGGTGGTTTTCGCCGCCGCGGCATTGATGGCCGGCATCGCCTGCGCATTTCCAGGCTGGGCCATCCAGTTGCCGGCCCACCGGCCACTGGCGCTGGCGCTGGCCGTGCTTGGCCTGGCGTGCGTGGCTGCCGGCATCAGCCAGTTCCGGCGCCACCAGACAACGCTCGACCCGCGCCAGCCACAACGCGCTTCCTCCCTGGTGGACACCGGCATCTACCGGGTCACGCGCAACCCGATGTACCTGGGCTTCCTGGTCGTACTGACCGGCTGGGCGGTCCACCTGGAACACCTGCTGGCCTTCCTCGTCCTGCCGCTGTACATGCTTTACCTGGGCCGGTATCAGATCGGCCCGGAAGAGCGCTTCCTGGCGGCGAAGTTCGGCGACCAGTACCAGGCTTATCGACGCCGGGTGCGGCGCTGGCTCTGAGGCATCGGCACGATTGCCCGGCCGCGGCATGTGCGTCGCGCCCAGGCCACGGCGAACCGTGCACGCGCCCCGATCAGCGGCGCTTGGCCAGGGTGCACTCCAGCTCCGCCAGGCCCAATCCGCGGGCGCGCAGGAGTACCAACAGGTGGTAGGCCAGGTCGGCGGCTTCGCCGAGCAGGGCCGCGTCGTCCTGGGCGACCGCGGCCAGTGCGGTCTCGACGCCCTCTTCGCCCACCTTCTGCGCGATGGCGCGCACGCCGTCGTCGAACAGGCGCGTGGTGTAGCTGTCTGCCGGCCGCTGGATTGCGCGGCGGGCGATCAGCGCGTCCAGCATTGCCAGGACGCCCGCGGGAGCCTGTGCAAAGCAGCTGGCGCGCTGCAGGTGGCAGGTCGGTCCGCGCGGGCGGGCCAGCACCAGC
>CAZUZT010000305.1:0-1970 GCA_964624575.1 uncultured Rhodanobacteraceae bacterium
ATGTGCTGGCTGGGCACGGTCGCCAGCAAATTGAACCCGCCACCATCGGCCACCGGCGGCAGGACGGCCTGGATCATCGCGGCATTGGCCCGGCTGCACGCCACCAGGGCGCGCCAGGTCTTGGTGTGACTGGTGGGCGCACCGGTAGAGCCGGAGGTGAACCCGACAGCAACGATGCGGTCGCCGGGAATGCAGGGCAGCGCAACGTCTTGTTTCCCTCCAGCCGTGGCGAGCTGCCCGTCCGGCATCCGCGCCAGAATCGCCGCTACCCGGTCGTCATCTACCGTACCGGCCGGGCCATGGCTGGCGATCACCGCGGCAACGGTATCGACCGCACGTGCCGGCGGCAGCAGGGTGCGCCGGCCGGCCAGCAGGGCGGCAACGAAGGTCAGCAGGAAAGGGCCGCGGCCGGCACACAGGTTGACGACATCGCCCGGTGCCAGATGCACGGACAGCCAATGTGCCCGGGCAAGGAAGCTGGCAGCATCCAGACTGCCGGCCTGTCCGGGAGCCGGTGCGGCGACCAGCGGCCGCGCCAGGGGGCCAGCCAGGACCGGCAGGCGGCCAGGACTGCGGTCAGGACCGTTCACGAAAAACTGCGGCTTCAGGGGCTGACCGGCACCAGGATCCGCGTGACCAGCTCGTCGTTCGGGGTGTCACCCGGATCACTGACGTAGACCTGCATCACCGGTCCCTGGCGCTGGTGGCCATGGGCGGCCAGCCACTGCTCCAGGCGCTGCAGGGTGGCCGGGATCCGGTCATAGGCACCGACATGCTCGACCACAGCGGCGGTACCCGATGGGGTCTGGCCGAAGCGCACCGGTGCCTGCACCTGCACCGGTCCCTCGGCCCGTACCGGCAAGGCGGCCTCGAACTGCCAGGTCTCCGGGTCGGTGGCCTGGGTCAGCGTGATCGGTTGACCGGTGATGGTGAAGTTCTGCGCCTGGGCGATGGCCAGCAATTGGCCATAGGCCTCGCCCAGCGCCTGCGCTGCGGCCTCGGGATCAGCGTGTGGCGCGCTGCCGGCAATGGCGATGATGTCCATGGCGGCCAGCGGTTCAAGGCTGACGGCCAGGTCATCGAAGGTATCGACCGGGGTGGCCTCGACCAGCGCTTTCAGGCTCGCCAGTCCGTCCTCGTAATCGGCACCGATGTAGCGCGGCAACAGCAGCCCGAACCAGCGTGCCTGGGGCCAGGCCATGCGCGCCGAAAACGTCCAGGTGAGCTGCGTGGCGTCGGGCCCCAGTGCCTGCAGGCGGTAGTTGGCGATGGCCGGCTCGGGTTGGCCGCCAAAGCGGACCTGCGTGTCGATGGTATCAGGGGGCTGCTGGCTGATAATCGTCATCGAGCCCTCGCCCAGCCGTTCACCACGCCAGTTCAGCGCGGCGCCCGGCCCGCGGTCCGGACCCGAGCGCCAGTACTCGGCATCGTGCTCATGCCGATACCAGGGCGACCATTCGTTGAACCGGTCCAGATCCTCGAGCACGGCGAACACCTGGGCTTGCGGCCGCTCGATGCGGATGCTGCGCTCCAGGCCCACCTGACCGGGCAGCAGCCAGGCGCCGACAAAGAAAATGGCCAGCAGCGCAACCACCAGCCAGAACACGAATTTCAACGCTTTCATGGCGCTCCCTCGCAATGGCGATGGCGCATTCTACTGCGCGTGCCATGGCGAATGCCGGTCCCGGCAACGAGAATCGCCGGCCGTAACCAGGCAACCAAGGGCGCACCCAGGGGCGGCATCAATCCGCCCCCTGAAAACGCGATGACCGGCGCTTTACTGGTCCGTCGTGTTCAGCGGCGCAATCGGCGTCGACGCCGCACGCGCGGGCGCCTTCGGTGCGGCCGGCTTCTTCTTGGCGGGTGGCCTCTTCACCGCTTTGGCGGCGACATTGGACCGCACCGGGGTCCTCTTCGCTGCCACCCGGCTGGCTGCCTTCTTTGACGGTGCCTGCTTGGCTGTGGATTTC
>CAZUZT010000306.1:0-1967 GCA_964624575.1 uncultured Rhodanobacteraceae bacterium
GGCATCGGCCATCACCCGGCGCCAGAAGCTGGATGAGAAGGCCGGATCGACCGATGGGCAAAAGCGCTGCCAGGCCGGGAAGAACTGCCGAAAATGCGCGCCGGACAGGTGGGCATCCTTGGCCGGGTAAACCGCGCCGCCGGCTTCCGCGACGATCGCATCCAGGTGCGCCAGCAGGGCCACTGTCGGTTCGCCGCGGAACGGAAAATCCAGTGCCAGCGTGGTGCCCGGCCGGGGAAAGCTGAGCAGGCCGGGCGAGGCCAGCGGGCCGAAGGTTTTGGCCACGGCCAGCAGCGGCGGCTGGCCGCTGGCGGTGATGGCGGCCTGGATCTGCACCAGGGAATCGATGGCCACCTGCGGGGGCAGCACACATTGGTGCTGCACGAAACCGCGGCGGCCATAAAGCCGGTTCCAGTGGCCGATGGCATCAAGCGGAAAAAAGAACGGGCGATAGTGCACCGGTGCCGGATCAGTCCGGGCGCGGCGCCAGCGCTGGCCATTGAGCACGCGTACGGCGCCGGCACGAGGCAGGCACAGCGGCGGCGTGAACGGCACGCCCACACGCGCTTTCGGTGGCGCCGGGCCGTCATCCATGGACGCGAAATCGCCATGGCTGAACACGCCGCGCCACGGTTGCCCGGCTGGCACCAGGGCATCCAGCCAGGCCACGGTGTATTGGGCAGCGGCGTGCGCCTGCGACAACTCGTGGAATGCGTCCCAGCCGGTGAAGCGGGTGTCGGTGGCCAGCAACCAAGGGCCGGGGATTGGCATCAGTTGCAGTTCAACCCAGGTGATCAGGCCGGTCAGGCCCAGGCCGCCGATGCTGGCGGCGAACAGCTCGGCATGGTGGTCGGGCGAGCATTCAAGGCGCGTGCCGTCGCTGCGCAGCAGTTCGAAGGCGCGGACATGGCAGCCGAAGCTGCCGGCCTGGTGGTGGTTCTTGCCGTGGATGTCGTTGCCGATCGCGCCGCCCACTGTCACCTGCGCTGTGCCCGGCAGCACCGGTGGCAGCCAGCCGTGCGGGACGGTCAGTTCCAGCAGCCGGTCCAGCAGGATGCCGGCCTCGCAGCGCAGGATGCCGCGCTGGCGGTCAAAGGCGATGACCCGGTCCAGGCCGCGCGTGAGCAACACCGTGCCACCGTGGTTGAGGCCGACATCGCCATAGCTGCGGCCATTACCGCGCGCCAGCATCGGCGCTGCGGAGGCCGGCGTCGGCAGCGGCTCATCGCGCCAGTGCAGCGCCTGCACCCGGGCCGGTGCGGCGTACGGATAGTTGCCCCAGGAAGGCAGTGCGGGTGGCGTGGCCGAGGCCGTATTCCCGGTGGTGGCCGGCGTGCTTCCGGCTTTTGACGCATGGGTGGAAACCGGCAGCGGGTCGCCGCCGGGCGCGGCCTCATCCGGGTGGTCAGCGCCCTGCGGGCCGGTGCCGGGGCCGGCGTGGCTCACAGCGCCGCCACGGCAATGGCTGCAGCCAGCCCGGCCACGATCAGGCTGGCCTTGTCGCGCACCGCGAACAGCATCGGGTCGTCATCCATCTGGCCGCGGTGGGTGAGGATCCACATCCGGCCGATCCAGTACAGCAGCAGCGGGCACAGCAGCCACAGCAGCGTCGGTTGCCCATACAGCGCCGTGCCTTCGGTGCCGCTGTTCACGTACAGCGCCAGCACCAGCACCGACAGGAAGCCGGCCGCCACGCCCAGGCTGCCGACCATCGGCAGGTCGTCGCTGCGGTAGCCGCGGCCGGCCACGTCGGCGACGCCGCTGTCGCGCATCACCAGCAGTTCGGCATAGCGCTTGACCAGGGCCAGGCTCAGGAACAGGAACATCGACAGCGCCAGCAGCCAGAACGAGGCCGCCACCGGCACCGCCACGGCGCCGGCGATGATGCGCGAGGTGTACAGCGCCGCCAGCACCACCACATCCAGCACCGGCACCTGCTTGAGGCGGAAGGTGTAGGCCAGGGTCAG
>CAZUZT010000307.1:0-1964 GCA_964624575.1 uncultured Rhodanobacteraceae bacterium
CATGTTTCAATGCCTCGAAGTCGATCTCGATATCGTAATAGGCGTTGACCGTCGGCGGAGGCGAGCCTCCTGGATCTGCCGGTTCGAGACTCAGGAACAAAGGCGTCTGCGCAGCGGCGGTGCTCGCAAGCGCAAGCGCCAAAATCGAGCCGAAGACTTGAGTGCGCATGACAAGCGGCCTGCCCCGCTGAACGTGTTAGAGCAGCGTAGCACCGATGTTCTTTGAGGACATGCTCGCCGATGGCCGGGTCACAGATTTCCCGACTGCGGCTGGTTGTTCTTGACGCGACACTCTCCCGCTTGCCGCGCTGCAACGGCCTCTACGGCGAAAGCACCGTCGCAGAGATGTGGGCGTCCGAGCGAGCCGCCATCGGTCCGGTCGACGAGGTTGAGCGGATTCTGATCACGCACGACCAGGCCCAGAGGCATCTCTGCCGAGAGATCATAATGTTCTTGGTGAAGTTGTTGCCCGTGCAACCATCGCTGATCGCAACCCACTAACGATCCGCGATACGCACGAAGATGGTATCGATCACCAGGGCACGGTCCCGTTGCATACTCGACGTACTGACGACCGGCATCTGATAGATGCTCTCACCTGCCGGCACTGACCAGCCGGGACCTGACAGCTGGCGCGGGCGGCGGCCGATATTTTCAACGATTGCCGGCGTGCTGCAGCATCTGGCGGGCGTGGGCCAGGGTGGTGTCGGTGAGTTCGACGCCACCAAGCATGCGGCCGATTTCCTGGGTGCGGGTCTCGCCATCCAGGTGGTTCACCCGGGTGCCGGTCTGTCCATCAATCACCTGCTTGGCGACCGCGAAATGGTGGTGGCCCTGAGCCGCGACTTGGGGCAGGTGGGTGACACACAGGACCTGGACCCGGCCGGCCAGGTGCCGCAGCTTCTGGCCCAGGATTTCGGCGACGGCGCCGCCGATGCCGACATCGACCTCGTCGAAGACCATGGTCGGCACCGGCACATCGCCCAGCGCCGCCACTTCGATCGCCAGGGCGATGCGTGACAGTTCACCACCGGAGGCCACCCGGCGCAGCGGGCGCAAGGGTTGGCCGGGGTTGGCGCTGACCATGAATTCGACCCGTTCCAACCCCTGGCTGTCCGGCTGCGGGTCGGGTGTTTTTTCAAGGGCGATCTGGAACTGGCCACCGGCCATGCCCAGCTCGGAAATCAGGCCGCTGACCTGGCTCGACAACCGCTGCGCTGTTGCCTGCCGGGCCTGGCTGAGTTTGTCCGCGATCTTCCGCCACTGGCCGGCGACCTGCTCCTGGCGGGCCTGCAGTTGCTGCAGGTGCTGGTCGGCGTTTTCGGTCGCCTCCAGTTCGGCCGCCAGCCGGTCACGGACTTGCGCCAGCTCGGTGATCGGCAGGCGATGCTTGCGCCCCAGATCATGCAGCCGGGCCAGTTGCCGGTCCAGGCGTTCGAACCGGTCCGGATCGTTGTCGAAGCCGTCCAGATGACTGGCCAAGGTGCTGGCCGCTTCGCCCAGCTCGATGTGCGCATTGGCCAGCACGGCGGTGGTGGTCGCCAGTTCCGGATCGCCTTCCTGGGCCCGTTCCAGCGCTTGCCACGCCTTGGCCAGCAGGGCCAGGGCACCGCCCTGGGCATCGTCGCCGTCCAGGAAAGCGGCAGCCTGGGCACAGGCTTCCAGGGTGGCGCCCATGTGCGCAAGGCGGTGATGCTCCCGTTCCAGTTCGGCACAGGCGTCGGCGGCCAGGGCGTGGCGCTGCAGCTCTGCCAGGTCATGCCGGAGCAGTTCCAGCCGGCGTCCGTCATCGCCGGTGCTGGCCAGCAGGACGCGGCGCTCGCGCTCCAATTGTTGCCAATGGCGGGCGTGTTGGCCGACGTCGTCGAGCAGGGCCTGGTGTCCGCCATGGCGGTCAACCAGGGCCAGTTGGCTGCGCCGGTCCAGCAGGGCCTGGTGCTCGTGCTGGCCATGGATCTGGACCA
>CAZUZT010000308.1:0-1963 GCA_964624575.1 uncultured Rhodanobacteraceae bacterium
CCGTAGGCCGCGCCCCACAGGTGCGCGCTGTGGTTGACGTTGTCGCGGGCGCTGCGCTCGGCCCAGACCGACCAGCCGACATAGATCACCGCAAAGACGATCGCCGGCGCCGGGATGAAGAAGATGTACAGCATCGCCCAGGGCTGGACCAGGATGAAGGCGAACAGCACCGCCGAGACCGCGCCCGAGGCGCCCAGGCTGCGGTAGCCGGCATTGCCGCGCTGGGCCAGGTAGCTGGGCAGGATCGACACCAGCAGGCCGCCGGCATAGAACAGCACATAGCCGGGGGCGCCGATGTAGTGCAGGAACACCGGCTCCATCGCCCGGCCGAAAAAGAACAAAGTGACCATGTTGAACAGCAGGTGCATGCCGTCGCCATGGATCAAACCGTAGCTGATCAGCCGGTAATACTGCCCGGCGCGCTGGATCGCCGGCGGCCACAGGATCAGCCGCTCCATCAGCCGCGGGTCATTGAACGCCAGCAGCGAGACGGTGACGGTGACGGCAACGATCAGCAGGGTGATGGACATGGGCTAAGGGTGTTGTTCAGAAAAAGGGCGGTCCGGACGGCAACCGGTATCAGGGTACGGCGCGGGCGCACGACAGTGTATGGGACCGGCCAGCCGGAGCGGCCACTACCGGCCTCAATGGGCCTTCGCCCGCCAGCCAGCCTGGAAAGCCGCGCAAATCACGACGCGGCGGGCAGGAACACGCGGTCGGCCTGCGCACCGTCCAGCAGCCGCCACTGTCCGGGCTCCAGCTCCAGATCGGACAGGGTCAGACCGCCGATGGCGACCCGCTCCAGGGTGGTTACGGCATTGCCGGTGGCGGCGAACATGCGCCGTACCTGGTGATAGCGGCCTTCGGTGATGGTCAGCAGGGCGCTGCGCGGTGCCAGCACTTGCAACCGGGCCGGCAGCAGCGGCCGGCTCTCGCCCTCCAGCATCAGTTCACCGGATGCGAACAGCGCGCCCTCATCGCCGCGCAGATCCTCGGCCAGCCCGGCCCGGTAGGTCTTGGCGATACCGCTGCGCGGCGAAATGATCCGGTGCAGGCGCTGGCCATCGTCGGTGAACAGCAGCAGGCCGCTGGTCTCCCGGTCCAGGCGGCCAATGCTGGACAGCACCGGCTTGCGCTGGCGAAAGCGCGCTGGCAGCAGATCGAATACCAGGCGGCCGGCATCGCGCGACGAACAGGTGTAGCCGACCGGCTTGTGCATCGCGATGACCAGTCCCGGTGCCGGATCCAGCGGCTCGCCATCCAGGCGGATGTCGGCGTGCGGTATCCGGTCATCGGCCGTCAACGAGTGGCCATCGGCACCGCTGACCCGGCCCTGGGCAATCAACGCGGCAGCTTGCTTGCGGCTGCCATAACCCAGGTTGGCGAGCAGGCGGACCAGCTTCACCGGCGCGGTCCAGCGGCGTGGAGCACCTTGTAACCGCCCTGCCCGACCACCTGCGTGAACTGGCGAAAGTGCCGGTCCAACAGGGTTTCATAGGGCAGTTGCCGGTTGGCCACCAGCCACAGCTGGCCATCGTCGACCAGCGCCTGCGCGGCACTGGCGATGAAGGCCTGGCCCAGGCGTGGCACCTCGGCGCCGCCCGTGTTCTGATGGAAGGGCGGATTGCAGACCACAGCATCAAAACCACCGGGCAGGCCGGCGGCGACATCGTGCCAGTGCACCGTCACCGTGGGCGGCGTGCGGCCGGCCAGGCTCGCCAATACGTCATCCAGGTTGCGCCGCGCCGGTGCCAGGGCGCGGGCGTTGGCCTCGAACAGCTCGATGCCGGTGACACCGGGGCACTGCCGTGCCACCTGCATCGACAACCAACCCCAGCCGGCGCCGGCATCGACGACCCGGCCGGCCAGCGTCGCCGGCAGCTGGCTGGCAAGCAGGGCCGAGGCGGGATCGATCCGGTCCCAGGCGAACAGGCCCGGCCGGCTCCAGAACGTTTCGGTGCCG
>CAZUZT010000309.1:0-1957 GCA_964624575.1 uncultured Rhodanobacteraceae bacterium
GCGTGCAACTCATAGCGCTCGCCGGCGCGGGTGCGCAACTGCGCCAGTTCGGCGGCCATGGCCGACAACGCCGGGTAATGCCCGTCGTCGGGATCATCGCAGGCCTGGTAGGCGATGGCGTCGACGGCCGTGAACCGCGCCAGGGTATCGATATGGGCATCGGTATCGTCGCCGGCAAGGGCGCCGTTTTCCAGCCACAGGAAGCGGTCGATACGCAGGGTCCGGGCCAGCGTGGCCTCGATGTCCTCGCGGCGGGCACCCGGGTGCCGGGTCGACAGGCAGTGCCAGGTCGACAGCAGGGTGCCCTGGCCATCGGTTTCCACGGCGCCGCCTTCCAGAACGAACGGCAGGTGCTGATGGCCGGTGCCGGGCCGGAACAACCCCTGGGCCACCAGATGGGCGACGATTTCATCGTCCCGGCTGGCACTGAATTTGCCACCCCAGCCGGTGAAGCGGAAATCCAGCAGTTGGTGGCGGTCCGCGTCGATCAGGGTCAGCGGACCGGAGTCGCGCAGCCAGGTGTCGTCATAGGGCAGGGTGGCCAGGCGCAGGCGTTGCGGCGCGACACCGGCGGCCTGCGCGATTGTGCGCACCCGTTGCGCCAGGGCGTCATCGGGCACGCAGACGACGGCAGTCTGCCGGCGGGCGATGGCGGCCAGCAGTCGGGTATAGGTGTCCTCGACATCGGCCAGGTTGTCGGCCCAGTCGGTACCCGTGTGCGGCCAGGCGATCAGGATACCGTCCTGCGGCGCCCATTCCGCCGGCCAGTACGGCGTCTTGCTCATCGTCACTCCAGGGTGGCTGCCTGCTGCCGGGCAATCGTCGTCGACAGCGTGGATCTGTGGCTGGTGCCGGTCGCGACCAGGCGCATGGCCAGGCGACCAGTCAGACCGGGTTCAACGGTTCCGGCTGCGGCACCAATGGCTGATGGCAGCCATGTCTGATCAGGGCGTGGTTGAGCCTGTCCTGGCCACCGGTGTCGGCGAGTCCAGTACGGCACTGATCACCCGCTGGTTCTCGAAGTACACCGTGTAGCTGGGGTAATGCCAACGGGTGATCGCCGGATGATCGGGCTTGTAGCCGGCGACCGGGGCCAGCTTCTGCTCGGGCACGCCGTAGCGGCTTTCAACCTGGGACATGGTCAGGCCATTGGCCGGCAACGACGAACGCTGGGCCTGTTCGGTGCGTTCGATCAGCAGCACATCGGCGCCGGCCGGGGCACTGGCCAGGGCGGCCAGCAGGACAGCCGCCGGAACGGCGAGTGCGGTTGCGGTTCTGAACATGAAAACCCCCTTCCTTAAGTGGTTGCAGCGGTGCCGTCTTTCTATCAGAACTGCCGTGGCACCGCCATGATCGGTGGCTCACGGTACCCGGGTGCTGCCCGGCATCCAGTGGCAGCCGGCCCGGCAGGCCCGGCCGCTGGATGGCGGACAGGCAAAAACAGGCGGGGCCCGAACGCTTCGGGCCCCGCCTGTACGGATTGCGGCCTGGCACCGGAAAGCCGGGCCGGCAGCGACCGGTTCGGGAGCCGGCGGACTATGCCCGCGGCCCCGCAACAATCAGCGCTGACGCGCCTTGAACCGGGGATTGGTCTTGCAGATGACAAAGATCTTGCCGTGACGGCGCACGACCTTGCAGTCGCGATGGCGGGTCTTGGCGGACTTCAGGGAAGACAGGACTTTCATGATGGATTCTCGGGCGCAGCGGGGCCAATAAAGTCCCGCATTATAGCAGGCAATAACGGCTGCTGGAAAGGCGGTGGTGCGTATGCTTTTCTGCTCACGTCATTGCCGCAGCGTGTGGCCGCGGCTGCCGGCAACGTCGGCGATCAGTCCGTGCCACGCCGGGCCAGGCGCAACCAGGTGTCGATGACGGTATCGGGGTTGAGCGAGACCGATTCGATGCCCTGGTCCATCAGCCAGTCGGCCAGGTCGGGGTGGTCGGACGGGCCCTGGCC
>CAZUZT010000310.1:0-1956 GCA_964624575.1 uncultured Rhodanobacteraceae bacterium
CCCTGCCAGGCGGTAATGGTGGCGGTGCCGGCCGCGTAGTCGATCAGCCCGGCCGGCGTGCCGGCGTTGGTGGCCGGGTCCACGCTGTGCACCAGCAGGCCGGCGCGGTCTACATACGTCGCGCCGGCAAAGGCAAAGCGCACGCCGCCGGGCACGATGTCATCGGTCACCGTGGGCGTGAGATCAAGCACCACCGGCGGCGCCGGATGGCTTTCGGTCAACGCGGCCGGCGTGGCGCTGGCCAGCGCCCAGGTGGCCTCAATCGGCCCGCCGCTCAGGCCGAAGGTCACCGGCTGCGTGCCGTAGCCGGTCAGCACGCGCCGGGTGCGCGGGTTGGGCGAGCCGGGGTTGATGACCACGTACTCGTACTCCGCCACGCGTATCCCGTGCGTGAGGCTGGCGGTCATTGTGATCACGCCATCGTTGTAGTTCACCAGGCCGGCCGCGGTGACATCGTTGAGGCCGAACATGTTGACCTCGCCCTGGCCGTCGTCGCGCACGCTGACCACCAAATCCCGCGTGGTGCCGAACTCGTTGACATAGCGCAGGATGGCGCGCAGGTTGATGCTGCCCGGCCGCACCGGCGCATCAGTGAGGGTGACGGTGGCCGTGCCGCCGGCAATGGCCGGCGTGAGGCTGGCGGTCAGTACCGGCAGCGAGTCGTACGCCACGGCGATCGCGGCGTTGTGGTCGGGCAGGGTCGGCGGGGTGAAGTCAATCCGCCCGGCGCCATAGATCACCCGGCCCACCACGGCGCTGCCGCTGTCCACGATGTTGCCCTCGCCATCGTCGGTGAGCGTGACCGGGTTGCTGGCTACCGGATAGGTGATCTCCAGGGTGCCAGGGTCAATCGGCTCGTCGGTATCGATGGCGATGGCCGGCGGGGCGATATCGATATCGCCATCGCGCCGCGCCGTGGTCAGCGGCGTGCCCCAAGCAAAGATGATGCGGCTGTCGATGTCCGGCAGCGCCGGCAGGCTCAGCGTGAGGCTACCGGTGGCGTAATTGAGGGTGCCGCCACCATCGCCCTCGCGGCCAACCAGATTGCCCAGCCCGTCATCGGCCAGGCGCACCCAATTGCCGCCGATGCGAAAATCGGCCAGCACCGTGCCCGGTGCCGGCGGCGGCACAAGCTGGCGCACGTAGCCCACCGCCTGCGTGTTGACCGTCACCTCGATCTCATCGGTGAAGCCCTGCCGCAACACCGGCGCCGCCGGCGTGGCGGTGGCGGTGAAACTGGTGTTGCCGATGCCGGCTGCGTGCCGTATCTCAATCCGGCCGGTGTCGTAATCCACGGATCCGGACCAGGGCGAATCCGGCGCAAAATTGCTGATGACAATGCCGCCCTGGCCATCGTCGATCAGCGTGGCCGCGCCGGCGAGTACCTCAAGCGAGCCACGGGCAAAGCCCATGCCCAGATAGCGCACGATGCCGATGCCGGCCGCCGCACTGGCCGACCACGAGGCCGACAGCGTGCCGGCCGCGCCCGAGGGCACATTCGCCACCGTGCCCATGCCGGCCAGTACATCCACAGTGGGCGTGCTGGACTGCGCCGACGGCACCAACGCCACGTATGGCGTGGGCACCTTGATCAGCGATACCGGCGCCTCGGGCGTGGCGGTAATGTCTTCTTCCAGCGGCTGGCTGCTGTAAAAGCGCGTGGATTCATTCGGCCGCGTGGCGCGGATCAGCGTCGGCGGGCGCTGGGTGATATTGCGCACCGGCGACATGCCCGGAAAGGTGCCGGCCAGCGCCGACAGCGAGCGGGTCAGCTCCAGGTGCAGCACGTCGCGCCGGAAAACGCCCTGGCTATCCTCGAACGTTTCGGTGGCATGGTGCAGGATGCCGGCTACCTTCACCGGCTCCTGCCGGGCCGGAAAGCCGGTGGCCTCCACCGACAAATAGAACACATCGCCACGCTCGGGCAGGCCCATGCCCTCGCGGCCGAACACGGTC
>CAZUZT010000311.1:0-1953 GCA_964624575.1 uncultured Rhodanobacteraceae bacterium
CCCAAGTTCTTTCCGATGTTGACCACGGCCGCCGGCACGGTGCGGCCGAGCAAGGTGCTGGTGGTCGGTGCCGGCGTTGCCGGCCTGCAGGCGATCGCCACTGCGCGCCGGCTGGGCGCGATGGTCGAAGGCTTCGATGTCCGGCCGGAGACCAAGGAACAGATCGAATCATTGGGCGCGAAATTCCTGGATCTGGGCGTCAGCGCCGCCGGCGAGGGTGGCTATGCCCGCGAACTGACCGCGCAGGAGCGCGAACAACAGCAGGCGGCGCTGGCACAGCACCTGAAAGGCATCGACGTGCTGGTCACCACGGCGGCGGTACCGGGCCGGCCGGCGCCGAAGATCATCAGCGCGGCGATGATTTCCGGCATGAAGCCGGGCGCGGTGATCGTCGACCTGGCCGCCGAAACCGGCGGCAATACCGAATTGACCCGCGCCGGAGAAACCGTGGACGCCAACGGCGTGAGCATCATCGGCCCGGTCAACCTGCCGGCGCACACCGCCACCCATGCCAGTGAGATGTTCGCGCGCAACCTGTTCACCTTCGCCCAGTTGCTGGTCACGGACGGCGCGCTGGCGATCGATTTCGATGACGATCTGGTGGCCGGCAGCTGCCTGACCCACGACGGACAGATCCGTCATGCACCGACCCGGGAGGCGATTGGCTGATGGACGGTTTCCTGGCCCTGTACATTTTCATGCTGGCCGCCTTCACCGGCCACGAGATCATCGGCCGGGTGCCGGTGATCCTGCACACGCCGCTGATGTCCGGCTCCAACTTCGTGCACGGCATCGTGCTGGTGGGCGCGATGATCGCCCTGGGCCACGCCCAGGGGCCGGTCGAGCAGACCATCGGCTTCATCGCCGTGCTGCTGGGTGCCGGCAATGCCGCCGGCGGCTACGTGGTCACCGAACGCATGCTGCAGATGTTCAAAAGCAGCCGGGGAGATGAGCAGTGAGTGCGCTCCAATCCTGGCTGCCGATGATGATCAAGGCGTGTTATTTCGTCGCCGCGTTCCTGTTCATCTACGGCCTCAAGCGCATGGGCTCGCCGCGCACCGCACGCCGCGGCATCGTCCAGGCCGGCATCGGCATGGTGGTGGCCACGGTCGCCACCTTCTTCATGCCGGACATGCACAACTACCTGCTGATGCTGGTGGCGATCGCCATCGGCGGCGGCCTGGCCTGGTGGACCGGCCAGCGCGTGGCGATGACCGACATGCCGCAGATGGTGGCCCTGTACAACGGCATGGGCGGCGGCTCGGCGGCGGCCATCGGCGCGGTCGAACTGTACAAGGCCGGTGCCGGCAGCCTGATCGTGGCACCGGTGCCGGCAAGCCTGGCCGTGGCCGGCGGCATCATCGGCGCGGTCGCGTTTTCCGGTTCCCTGATTGCGTTCGCCAAACTCCAGGGCTGGCTTGACCGGCGCTTCCTGTGGCCGGGACAGAACGCACTCAACGGCCTGTTGCTGCTGGCCGTGCTCGGCCTGGGCGGCTGGCTGGTGGTGGCGCCCGATCAGGGCGTGCTGATCGCCTTCTTCGCCCTGGCCCTGCTGCTGGGCGTGCTGATGACGCTGCCGATCGGCGGCGCCGACATGCCGGTGGTGATCTCCCTGTACAACGCCCTGACCGGCCTGGCCGTGGCCTTCGAAGGCTTCGTGCTCGGCAACGAGGCGATGATCATCGCCGGCACCGTGGTCGGCGCCGCCGGCACCCTGCTGACCCAACTGATGGCCAAGGCGATGAACCGGCCGCTGAGCAACGTGCTGTTCGCCGGAATCGCGGCCGGTGGCGGCGGGGGCGATATCGAAGGCGAGCAGAAGCCGATCGATGTCGCCGATGCCGCCTCGCTGATGGCCTGGGCCGAGCGCGTGGTGGTGGTGCCCGGCTACGGCATGGCCGTGGCCCAGGCCCAGCACAAGCTGTGGGAGTTCTGCCAGGGCCTGATGGCGCG
>CAZUZT010000312.1:0-1952 GCA_964624575.1 uncultured Rhodanobacteraceae bacterium
TGTCGATCAGCTTGTCCAGGGCCTGCACGATCAGCTCCGGCGCGCCCCGGAACGGTACCGCCCCGGCAGGCAATGCCAGGCGCAAGCTGCGCGGCGCCAGCAAGGGGCGATAGGCCTCGGCGCACTCGGCGACCAAGGCGCGCAGATCGAACTGCTCGGCCTGCGCGACCTCGATCGCCTGCTCGATCCGGCTGGCCTCACTCATCGCCCGCACCAGCCCTGCCATGCGCTCGATGCCACCGCGCGCCCGTTCCAGGTAGACCCGGGCCCGGGCCGGATCCGTCTCGGCTTCCAGGTTTTCCAGCGAGGTGCGGACGATGGCGATAGGCGTGTTCAGCTCGTGGCTGAGCTTGCCCGACAGGCCGCGCAGATAGCCGGTGTAGGTGCCGACTTCCTCCAGCAGCCGGCCGAAACTGCGCGACAGATCGCCGATCTCATCCCGGGCGCGGGCGACCGGGAAGGCGCGCACCCGGCCATCGCGATCCAGGGCATTTTCAGCAGCATCGGCCAGGCGCCGGATGCGCGTGCCGAGCCGGCCGGCGAACAGCACCAGAGCCAGCACCACCGCCAGCAAGGCCAGCAGGGTCAGGCCGAACAGGCCGGTCATGGCACGATCGGTCAGTCGCAACAGAGCATCGCTGCGCCGTTCCAGTTGCACCACACCGCGCAACTGGCCGGCCACCGACAGCGGCACCGCTGCCGACTGCAGCAGATGGCCGCCGGTCTGCGCGCGCCAGGCCACCGCCGGTCCGTCATCGACGGCAGCCAGCACTTCGTCTGCCTGGCTGCGGACCCCGCCCTCGCCCAGGCTGGCTTGGCCCGCCTGGCCGGAATTCTCGTCACGGCCCAACAGCAGATGACGATACAGGCCGCGGCGCCATGAGCCGACCGCCGCCTGGCCGTCGCCAGCCAGTTGTCCGGCCTCGCCCAACAACCAGCCACCGGCATCGAACACGCGCAGGCGGGTCCCGGTGGGCAACAGTTGCGCCAGCGAGCCGTCCAGGGCCGGTGAGCGCTGCCGCACCTGCAGCGGCACCGGTCCGGTGCCGTGCTCGCGCAGCGCTGCGGCATCACCATCGCCGGCGCCGGCATCGGCATCGGCCACGGTCAACGCCAGCGCGCGCAGGGAATAGCCCTGCGGCAGACCCAGGGCCACGATATAGCCGCCCTCGCGCTCGTGCCAGTGGCCGGTGACCCGCAGCGGCGCCGGATCGCCATCGATGCCCGCGGCCTTGAGCGTTCCGGGTTGGGCATTGGCCAGGCGCAAGGCGACCATGCCCTGACGCCCGTGCAGGGCCAGCCGGACATGGTCCAGGCGGCCGGCGATCGACCAATGCGCATCGCCGCGCGCCGGCGAATCGTCATCGACATCGATCAGCAGGTGATAGCTGTCATCGGCCAGCCCCAGGCGCAGGCTGAAGCCGGCGCCGGGATCACCGAACCGGCGCCCCTGCACCGCCTCGCCCCAGTCGGCAACACCGCGCGCCGGCCGCGGCGGCCGCGGCAAGGGATAGGCATACAAGCCGGGACCGGTCGCCGGCAGCGATGCCGGCCGCTGCGCCAGACCGCGTGCCACCGCCTCGGCCGAGGCGACCAGCGCCGTCTCCTGCCCCTCACGCAGGATCTCGCCCAGCACCCGCAGCAACTGCCAGCCGGCCCACGGCAACACCAGCAGGCTCAAGGACAACAGCAGCAGTTTGCCGCGCAGCCTCATCGCTGGCGCTGGCCGCCGGCGGCGAGCCGGTCAATGGCCGCCGGTGACGCCAAAGCCGACGACCCGACCGCCACCGTCGCTGCACAACCTGCAGGCCTGCGCGTGCGCATGCCCGCGCGCAGTGGATTGCCAACGGCGATCACGACAAATGGGCGAAGCAAGCCAGCCGGAAGGATCAAGATCAGGGCCGCCAGCGGTAACCGGCACCGTGCATGGTCTCGATCTCGGCGAAGGCGGA
>CAZUZT010000313.1:0-1951 GCA_964624575.1 uncultured Rhodanobacteraceae bacterium
GCCCACGGTGAGCCCGTGGCTGGCCAGCCGCGCCGGGTCCAGGGTGACCATCACCGCGCGCTCGGGCGCACCGATGGTGAACACGTCGCGGGTGCCGGGGATGCGGCTGAGCTCGGTTTCCAGCGTATGCGCCACTTCGGCCAGCTCGCGCGAGCCGAGGGCAGGCGCATCGGTCCACAGCGTCAGCGCCATCACCGGCACGTCGTCGATGCCCTTGGGCTTGACGATCGGCTGGCCGATGCCGAGGCCAGCCGGCATCCAGTCCTGGTGCGAGAACACCTTGTCGTACAGCCGCACCAGCGCCGGCTGGCGCTGCACGCCCACCTCGTATTCCACCGTCACCACCGCGAGCCCGGGGCGGCTGACCGAGTAGGTGTGCTTGACCTCCTCGATCTCCGAGAGCACCTGCTCCAGCGGCGTGGCCACCATCTGCTCGACCTGGCGCGCGTCGGCGCCGGGGAAGGGCACGATGACGTTGGCCATGGTGACGTCGATCTGCGGCTCTTCCTCCTGCGGGGTGATCAGCAGCGCGGCCACGCCCAGCAGCAGGCCGAGCAGGGCCAGGATCGGGGTCAGCGGGTTGGCCTGGAAGGTGGCGGCGATGCGCCCGGACAGGCCCAGCCGCGGTTCGCCGCTGCGCTGCGTGGGCACGTCAGCGGGCCTCCCGGCGCGCGGCCGCCAGCGCCTGGCGCGCGGCCACCGGGTCGGCGGCGACGACCTCGCCAGGGGCAAGGCCGGCGATCACGTCCACCATGCCGTCCACGTGTCGGCCCAGACGCAATTGGCGCAATGCCAGGCGGTCGTCGTCGAGCACCCAGGCGGCGGTGATTTCACCCCGGCGCAGCACGGCAGTGGCCGGAATGCGCGGATGGCCGCCATCGTGCAGGGCTGGAAACAGGACGTTGGCGGTGGTACCCGGGGATGGCGGCAACGCCAGTTCCGGCAGCGGTATACGCACCTTCACCGCGTGGCTGGCCGGGTCGGCGGCGGGGAATACCACGCCATGACCGACATCGATGCGGCGGCCGTCGTTCAGCAGCACGCGGGCGCGCGGATCATCGCGTAGCGCTGCAGCCGCGGCCTGAGGAATGTCGACCTGGATGCGCAAATCTTCGGGTGCGAACACGGTCATCAGCAGCTGGCCGACGGCCACGCTCTCACCCGGCTCGACCGCCCGTGTGGCGACGATGCCGTCGTAGGGCGCGCGGATCACCGTGTAGGCGACCTGCTGCCGGGCGCTGGCCAGTTCGGCACGGGCCGCGTTGCGGGCGGCGATGGCGGCATCCAGGGCCGCCTTGACCTGGTCCAGCTGCGCGGCGGCCACGTGCTGCGCCCGCGCCAGTTCCAGATGGCGCCGGTGGCTGGCCTGGGCCTCCACCGCGGTCGCTTCGGCGGCATGCAGCCGGGCACGGGCGATGTCGGCCGCGGCCTGTTGTTCCACCGCCTCCAGGCGCAGCAGCGCCTGGCCGGCGCCGACCCGGTCGTTGACATCCACATGCACCTGGGCGACGCGGCCGCCGGTCTGTGCCGACAGGGTCGCCTGCCGGACCGCCTCGACCAGCCCGGGCCAGCGCCGGCCGCCGTCGGCATCGCCGGCGGCCACGGTCACGGTGTCCAGCCCGGCCAGCGCCTGCTGGCCGGACCGGGCCGGGCTTTTGCCAGCGCCGCCGCAGGCGGCCAGTCCGGCCGCCAGCAGCAGGGCGATGGCCGCCAGGTGGCGGTGCCGCTGCCTCATCGTCGCCGTACTCAGCGGAAGGCGCAGCCGCTGGGCACGCCCAGCTTGCGCAGCACCATGGCCGCCGGGCAGAAACCGGTGACGCTGGCCTGGAGCAGGTTCAGGCCGACGAAGGCGGCCAGCAGCAGCCACCAGGGCGAAACAAAGTGCGCCAGCGCCAGGCTGGCCAGGATCATGACGCCGGCGAAGGCGAAGATGGCGCGGTCGAGGTTCATG
>CAZUZT010000314.1:0-1947 GCA_964624575.1 uncultured Rhodanobacteraceae bacterium
TGGCCGACTACATCGTGCCCGACACCGTGACCTATGAAAGCTGGGGCATCGGCGCGCCGTGGGCGGACGTGGTTGCCCGCAGCAGCACCGTGCGCTGGCCGGCGGTGGATGCCGCCACCGTGCGCACGGCCGACGGCAGGCCGGTGAGTTTTGAAACCTTCATCTTCGCCGTGGCGCGCGAGCTGGGCCTGCCCGGCTTCGGCAAGAACGCCATGAGTACCCGCGACGGCGAGCCGCTGGACCTGGAATCAGCCGAGGATTTCTACCTGCGCGCGGTATGCAACATCGCCTACCAGGCGGGCGCACCCGTGCCCGAGGCCAGCGACGACGACATCGATATCACCGGACTGACCCGCTGGATGCCGGAGGTGGAAAAGCGGGTGAAGCCAGAAGAGGTCCGCCGCGTGGCCATGGTGATGAGCCGGGGCGGGCGCTTCGACCGGGTGGAGGATGCCTGGGACGGCGAGCACCTGAAGATCAGGCCCTCCGCCCCGGTCACGATCTGGAACGAGGGCCTGGCGGCGATGCGCCACTCGATGAACGGCGAGCGCTACAGCGGCTGTCCCACCTGGTATCCCACCCGCCTGGCCGACGGCACCCCCATGCGCGAGCAGTTCGACGAGCAGCAGTGGCCGCTGCACATGACCTCGTACAAGTCCAACCTGATGAGTTCGATGTCGATTGCGGCCTCGCGCCTGCGCCAGGTGCATCCGCACAATCCGATCAGCATCAATCGCGATGACGCCGCCGAACTGGGTATTTCGAACGGCGACCGGGTCGAGGTTTCCACGCCCGGCGGCACGCTCCAGGGCGTGGCGCTGGTGCGCGGCGGCATCGCCCGCGGCGCAGTGGCGATCGAGCATGGCTACGGCCACAAACAGCTCGGTACCGTATCGCACCTGGTGGATGGCAAGCCCACGCATGCCAATCCGCAGCACGGCCAGGGCGTGAACCTCAACAACCTGGGCTTCGCCGATCCCACCCGTCCCGGAAAGGACAACGTGTGGATCGACTGGGTCTCCGGCGCGGTCGTGCGCCAGGGCCTGCCGGTACGGGTCAGCAAGGTGTGACATCGCAACAGGGCAGGCGCGCCTGTCGCCTGCCTCCCCCATTTGAAGCCAAAGCGAGAAGACCCCCGTGAAACACAAGCGCACCAAGGCGCTGGCCGCCGCATGCTCCGCCCTCCTGCTTGGGTTGCTCGCGCCGGCCGGCGCGGCATCGGCCAACGACGCCGAACCCGGCAAGACCAGCATCTCCGGCCTGATCTTCCTCAACGCCAGCCACCAGGACCGCGAGCTGGGCGGCGACAACCTCAACGTTGACCTCAAGCGGTTCTGGATCAACGTCGACCATCAGTTCAACCAGGACTGGTCGATGCATGTCACCACCGATTTCCAGTGGCAGCGTTACCAGGATCCGACCGACCTGCTGTTCCGCCACGCTTACGTGCAGCGCAAATTCGGTGACAACCTGCGCCTGCGCCTGGGCAATGCCCCGGACACCTGGATCCTGCCGCTGGCCCAGATCAATGGCTACCGCTACCTGGATCCCGGCATGATCCCGATGAACGGCCAGGGCACGCCTGCCGACTGGGGCGTGCACCTGCTGGGTAACGCCGGGCCGGTCTCGTGGACGGTCGCCGCCGTCACCGGCGCCGGCTTCCAGAAGCCGCGCACCGGCGACAGCCCCGATTACCAGGCGCGGGTGAGCTGGGAGGTGGTCGATGGCCTGCAGCTTCACCTGGGCGGCTATCGCGGCACCCGGGCCATGGACAAGGGCGATCGCCCGCACATGCACACCGCCGAGCGCTGGAACGGTGCGGTCACCTATGTTTCAGGTCCGTGGCGGCTGGGCGCGGAGTACTTCTACGGCAGCAACTGGAACCGGGTGAATCAGGTTGATCCCGACGCCGCCAACGGCACCTCGCTGTGGGGCTCGTACCGGTTC
>CAZUZT010000315.1:0-1937 GCA_964624575.1 uncultured Rhodanobacteraceae bacterium
GCTGTCGACAGCGACAGCAGGCGCAACTGCACCGGCAACAATCGCGGATGGCCGGCCGGGAACTGGCGCTGCATCAGCGTCAGCGCCGCTTCCAGTGACTGCCGGGCCTGCTCCGGATCACCTTCGGCCAACTCAACCTCCGCGGCGGTGGCGTGGTAGAAGAACAGGCCCACCGTGCCTTCGTGCAGGTCCCGGGCAGTGTCCAGACGCTCACGGGCACGCCCGACCTGACCCCCGGCCAGGGCAATGCGCGCCTGCGCCAGCACCGTGCCCACCTGTTCGGTCCAGGCGCTGGCATGTTGGCGGGCATTGACTTCCAGCGCCTGCCCGGCCAGCAGCTCGGCCTCGTCCAGCCGGCCCAGCGCCAGCAAGGGCCGCACCATATTGAAGCGGACACGGGCAATGGCGCGTTCGGGCATGCCGGTGGCGATGCGCATCGCCAGGCCTTCCCGGAACAGGGCCTCGGCGGCGACGAAATCCTCGTGGCGATCAAACACCGAGGCCAGGTTGTTCATCACCACCGCCATCTCGCTGCTGCCCTCCGGCGTCATCTGCCGGTGCTGTTCCAGCGCCAGCAGGAAGTGCCGCCTGGCCTCGGCGTAGTTGCCGGCATCCTGGTTCACGTAGCCCAGCTCGTTGTGCACCACCGCGACATTGTGGCTGGGTACGCCCAGTACCCGGATCTCTCCGGCCAGCACCTGTTCCAGGCGCTGGATGGCCTGGTCGTACAGGCCCAGCCCGGCTTCGGCCATGGCCAGTACCTGGCCGGTGCTGAAGCTGCGCGGATGCAGCTCGCCCAGCGTCCCGTGCCGGAGCGCCAGCGCTTCTTCCAGCAACGGTCGGGCGGCGGCGTGATCACCCTGGCGATGCAGCGCCCAGCCCTGGTTGTGCAAGGCCAGGGAGAGCAATTCGGGATGCTCGACGGTACCATCACGCAGCATCGCCTCGGCAGCCCGGAAATTGTCCATGGCCTGATCGAACCGGCTCAGCGACACCTGTGGCACACCCACGGTATTGAACAGGCGGACGATCGTTTCGGCATCGGTGGCCGGCTGTGCCTGCCACCAGGCCAGCGACTGCACCGCGGTGCTGATCGCCAGTTCATGGCGGCCGGCGCTTTCATAGGCGCGCGAGAGCTGATGCCGGCTGCGCGCCAGCTCCCGCTCGGCATCGAAACCGGGCTCGTGTTCAAGGCGTCCGACGGACGCCTCGATCATCTGCACCGAATCACCGATCAGGCCCAGGCTGTGATAGATCTCGCCGATCAAACGCTCCAGCCGCGCCTTCACCGCCGGCCGGGCGAAGTCCTGGCCCTCCAACTCGGTGCGCGCCGAATCGATCAGGCCGCGCAGGCTGATCTCGCGGCCGCGCACGCTCTCCGGCGACGCGCGCCGGAACAGCTCGACCAGGAAATCAGCCGACTGGTTGGCGACCTCGGCATCCAGGCGCGATTGCTCTTCGGCCAGCCGCGCACGCCGGTTCTCGGCCACCAGCTGCACCGCCAGCAAGGCCAGCGCCAGCACCGCTGCCGCCGTCGCCGACACCGCCAGCGGATGGCGGGTGATGAACTTGCGCAGCCGGTAATGCCAGGCATCGGGTGCGGCCTGCACCGGCCGGCCATCGAACCAGGCCTGGATATCGGCGGCCAGGGCGCCAACCCCGGCATAGCGGCGGCCGGCCTCTTCCTGCAGGCACTTGCGCACGATGTTGTCCAGATCACCCCGCGCCTGGCGCGCCTGGCTGCGCAACCAGTCCTCGCCCTCGGCCATGACCCGGCTGGCCGACAGCTGGGTGACGCGCCCGGCCGGGTCGCGCAGCGGCCGGCAGCACAGCAGCTCGTACAACAGCAGTCCCAGGCCATAGACATCACTCAGGGTCGATGCCGGCCGCCCCTTGAGCTGTTCGGGGCTGGCATAGGCCGGGGTCAGCGCCTGGAT
>CAZUZT010000316.1:0-1931 GCA_964624575.1 uncultured Rhodanobacteraceae bacterium
CAAACCGGTGGCTGCCCAGGTCGCAATCCTCCACCCGCACCTGGAGCCGGACATCGTCCGCTGGCCGGTAGCGCCGCAGCGCCGGCAGGTAAACATCCACCACCAGCACCGAACCGGCCGGATGGACCAGGCGCGCATAGGCGTTGGAGCTCATCCAGCGGCCGTCGCGTTCGCGCTGGTAGAAGCCGGCCATGGGATCGTCCAGTTCCGCACTCATGAGCAGCAACGGCGAACGTCCCGGCGCCTGCACAAGGGCCGGGTTGGCCTTGCCTGTTTCGACCCGATGGATCTGTCCCGAGCGACCGGCATCAACCACGGTTTCATGCTCATAGGTGTCCAGGATCCGCGCGACATGGCCTTGCGGCGTGACCCGGTCACGAACCAGGTAAACCGGCCGTCCCGGGTCCAGCGCCGGCACGATCAGATCATTGAAATCAACCAGCGACCGCTGCGCCAGCAACGACACGGCCGGTGCCGAATACCAGGCCACCCCGGCGGCCAGCGCCTGCGCGGGCAGCTCGCGCACCGCTGCCACCAGGGTGTTGAAACCGGTGTAATCCGGGCTGCGACGAAGCTTTCCGGCCAGATCGGCCGCCAGGAAATTGACCGACAGGGCCGTCAACGCGAGCGCCGGCAGCCAGGCCACGCCACGGAGCCAGGTGCCGTGCCATCGCTTGCCAACCAATGGCCTGTCGGCCGACCAGGACTGCCACCACCACGCCGCCACCAGCACCCAGGACAGGTTCAGCAGCAAGCTGCCGTCGAGGATCCGCCGGTGCCAGGCCTTCTGGGTCGGCGTCAACATCAGCCACCAGGCAAAGTACGCCAGCGCCGCCAGGATGATCATCAACACCAGGCCATCGCGGTATTGCCAGCGCCGCTGGCGCCGAAGCATCAGCACGGCTGCCAGCAGCAACGGCCCGCTGATCCAGGCCACGGCCAAGGTCAGCGGCAGGCCATACATCGACGCCAGCAGTTGCAGATGGCGGCCGGCCTTGGTGCCCAGCCCGGCCGTATCCTGGTAGCCGGAAACGACACCGGCCTGCTTGCCGATCGCCGCCAGCTCGACCTGCCACCAGCCCAGCCAGGCGCCCGCCCCGCCCAAGGCCAGCAGGCGCCACAGCTCCACCAGCAATTGCGGGGTCAGCGCGGCCGCGGCCAGCACGGCGACATGGCGGCAGCGCTGGCCAAGGGGCATTTCGTTGCGCGCCAGCAGGATCAGGGCGAAACCGGCGGCGAAGACCGCACAGGTCATCGCCATCACCGTCTTGGTCGCCAGCGCCAGGCCCAGGCACAACCCGGCCATGACCAGTCCGCTGCCGCGCCGGCCGTCGCCGAAGGCATACAGGGCGAGCAAGGCCCAGAACAGGGCCGGCACCTCGCCATAGCCACGCAGGCCGAACAGGAACAGGCCCGGCGTGACCAGCACCAGCAGCACGCCCCACACCGCCGGCAACGGCCCGGCATGGCGCCGCACCAGGTGATGGCAGACCACGACCAGCCCGAACAGGTACAGCAGATTCACCAGTTGCGACTGGGCAACGCCCATCCCGGCCACGGCGTAGACCAGTGCCGCCGGCACCACGAACGGAATATTGGTCTGGACCTCGCGCGGGAACGGCTGGCGCTCGCCATAGGTGCGCCGATAGCCCTCGCCCTGGGCCAGCGACCAGGCCACCTGCAGGTTCATCGCGCCATCAAACGAGGGCGGCCGCTTCAGTGCCTGCCAGGCGATGCCGGCCAGCAAACCGGCCAATACGGCCAGCGCCAGCCACCACAACCAGGATCGCCGACCGGCAGGGGGCACCGGCCCAGCGTTGGCCATGTTCGGTGCACGCTCAGGGACTTCTGCAGACACGGCCATTCCGGGCAAAAAGGGCATTATAGGCAGCGACTGCACAATCGCCGGAAGCGATGCCGTTGCCCATCAG
>CAZUZT010000317.1:0-1921 GCA_964624575.1 uncultured Rhodanobacteraceae bacterium
TGGGCGAGCTGCACCTGGACATCCTGGTTGACCGCATGAAGCGCGAGTTCAACGTCGAGGCCAATGTCGGCAAGCCGCAGGTCGCCTATCGTGAAACGATCCGCAAGCCGGTGCGCGCCGAAGGCAAATTCGTGCGCCAGTCCGGCGGCAAGGGCCAGTTCGGCCATGTCGTGCTGGAGATCGAGCCGCGTGAGCCGGGCGAAGGCTACGAGTTCGACAATGCCATCGTCGGCGGTGTCGTGCCCAAGGAGTACATCCCGGCCGTCGACAAGGGCATCCAGGAAGCGGCTGCCAGCGGCATCCTGGCCGGCTACCCGATCGTCGATTTCAAGGTGCGCCTGATCGACGGTTCCTACCATGAGGTCGACTCGTCGGAAATGGCGTTCAAGATCGCCGGTTCGATGGGCTTCAAGGAAGGCTTCAGCCGCGCCTCGCCGGTTCTTCTGGAGCCGGTGATGAAGGTCGAGATCGTCACACCCGAGGATTACCTGGGTGATGTCATGGGTGACGTCAGCCGTCGCCGCGGCATCCTGCAAGGCCAGGACGACAGCCCTTCCGGCAAGGTCATCAATGCGATGGTGCCGCTGGGTGAGATGTTCGGATATGCAACGACGCTGCGCTCGATGTCCCAGGGGCGCGCCACCTACACGATGGAATTTGACCATTACGCCGAGGCGCCGAGCAGCATCGCCGACAGTGTGGTCAAGAAGTCCTGATTTTTTCTCAATCAACGTATTCAGCTACGAGGTTTTCCAGCCATGGCCAAGGAAAAGTTTGAACGCAGCAAGCCGCACGTCAACGTCGGCACGATCGGTCACGTCGACCACGGCAAGACGACGCTGACGGCAGCGCTGACCAAGGTGGGTGCGGAGCGTTTTGGCGGCGAGTTCAGCGCCTATGACGCGATCGACCGGGCGCCGGAAGAAAAGGCCCGTGGCATCACCATCTCGACCTCGCACGTGGAGTACGAGTCGGAGAGCCGCCACTACGCACACGTGGACTGCCCGGGTCACGCCGACTACGTCAAGAACATGATCACCGGTGCCGCCCAGATGGACGGTGCGATCCTGGTCTGTTCCGCCGCCGACGGTCCGATGCCGCAGACCCGCGAGCACATCCTGTTGGCGCGCCAGGTCGGTGTCCCGTACATCGTCGTGTTCCTGAACAAGGCCGACATGGTCGACGATGCCGAGCTGCTCGAGCTGGTGGAAATGGAAGTGCGCGAGCTGCTGAGCAAGTACGAGTTCCCCGGCGACGACACCCCGGTGATCAAGGGTTCGGCGCTGAAGGCGCTGGAAGGCGATCAGTCCGAGATCGGCGTGCCGGCGATTCTGAAGCTGGTGGAGGCGCTGGACTCGTGGATTCCCGAGCCCGAGCGCGACATCGACAAGACCTTCCTGATGCCGGTCGAGGACGTGTTCTCGATCTCCGGCCGCGGCACCGTGGTCACCGGCCGCATCGAGCGCGGCGTGATCAAGGTGGGCGAAGAGGTCGAGATCGTCGGCATCCGTCCGACCAACAAGACCACGGTCACCGGCGTGGAAATGTTCCGCAAGCTGCTCGACCAGGGCCAGGCGGGCGACAACGCCGGCCTGCTGTTGCGCGGCACCAAGCGTGACGACATCGAGCGCGGCCAGGTGCTGTGCAAGCCGGGCACGATCAAGCCGCACACCACGTTCGAGGCTGAGGTCTATGTCCTGAGCAAGGACGAGGGCGGTCGTCACACGCCGTTCTTCAAGGGCTACCGGCCGCAGTTCTACTTCCGGACCACGGACGTGACGGGTGCGGTTGAACTGCCCGAGGGCGTGGAAATGGTCATGCCCGGCGACAACATCAAGATGGTGGTGACGCTGATCGCGCCGATCGCGATGGAAGAAGGTCTGCGCTTCGCGGTACGCGAAGGCGGCCGTACCGTCGGTGC
>CAZUZT010000318.1:0-1916 GCA_964624575.1 uncultured Rhodanobacteraceae bacterium
TGTTCGGGCAGACCGGCTCGCACACGTCGCAATTGATGCACTCGTCGGTGATGCGTAGGGCCATGGCGACAGTGTATCGGAAAGCACGCGGCGGCCGCTGTGCCCCGCCGGCCGTCGTGCCCGCCACCGGTATCCGGCGGTGACGGTCAGGCCACGGAAAACCCAGGCGCGGCCTGTCATCGCTGCGCCCTACCCTGCTGCCGGAATGGCATCGCAGGGCGATGGCCGGTCAATTGACCGGTACTTCGGCGTCCAAGTCCGCCATCCGGTAGCCGGCGCTGTGGATGGTGTGCAGCAGCGGCCTGGGGAAGGGCTTGTCGATGATCTTGCGCAGGTTGTACAGGTGCGAGCGCAGGGTGTCCGAATCAGGCAGGGTGTCGCCCCAGATCTCCCGCTCGATATCGACCCGGCTGACCACCCGTGGCGACTCGCGCATCAGGATGTTCAGCAATTTCATGCCAATCGGGGAGACCTCCAGTTCCTGCTCGCCCCGGGTCAGGCGCAAGGTGGCGGTATCCAGGGACAAGTCGCCGACCACCAGCACCTCGGCGCTGACCTGGCGCCGCTCGCGGCGGATCAGGGCGCGGACGCGGGCTTCCAGCTCTTCCACATCGAAGGGCTTGATCAGGTAATCATCGGCACCGGTGTCCAGGCCGCTGACCCGGTCATCCAGGCTGTCGCGGGCGGTGAGCATCAATACCGGCGTCGACTTCTTGGCTTCGGTGCGCAGGCGGCGGCAGATCTCCAGACCGTCGATCCCGGGCAGGGTCAGATCCAGGATGATCACGTCGTAGCTGTTTTCCAGCGACAGGTGCAGGCCGGTCATGCCATCGCTGGCGAAATCCAGGCCGTAGCCCTGCTGCTCCAGGTAGTCACCCACCGTTTCGGCGATGCCACGGTTGTCTTCCACCAGCAGCACCAGTCCCCTGCTGTCATTGCGAGCCTTCATTGGACCTCCTTGGCGCATTCACCTTTGTGAAAGGCAAACCTATACCGCCATTTGTCACAGGAAGGTGAAAAATGCCGGGCTCGGAGCAGATTTTTTCCCGGACCCTTCCCGGCGATGGCGTCAGTCCCCGTGCTCCAGGTCCCGGTGCCGTGTGTGATCGCGATCCTCACCGTCCTCGTCATCGCGCGCGCGGCGGTCCTGGTCCAGCTGATCGTTCTCCAGGTAGCGCTCGTCATCGGGATCGGCCTCCTGCACGGCATCGATCACCACCTGTTCTTCGCTGGCGGCGATCCCCAGGTTGTAGGCGGCGAAACCGGGCAGGACCAGTTGGTTCAAAGCCATGCCGATGATCCGCCCGGCTTCCGGTGCATGCACCTGTGCGGCGCGGTTGCTGACCGGGTCGATGACCCGGCCCAGGCGCTGGCCGGCACGGACCCGGTCACCCAGGGCGACATCGGAAAACAGCATGCCGCCATGGTCGACACGGACCCAGCGTGATTCATAGAACACCGCCTGCGGCTCCCGCCAGCGGCGGCGCTTTTCGATCATGCCCATCTTGTTGAGCAGGGTTTCGATGGCCTGCACACCATGCTCGATCTCATCGGGTTGCAGGCGCATCGGCGCCCCGATCTCGAACGTGACCGCGGGAATCCTGCGCGTGCTGGCGGCCACCCGCAACATGCCCGTGGTGCCCGGCGAATGCAGGACGGCGGTGGCGCCGAAACCGCGGGTGAACTCCAGCACCTGCGGATTGGTCAGGTCGCCACGCACCTGCGGCAGGTTGGCCCGGTCCATGGAGCCGGTATGGATATCGACCAGGGCATCGCAATGCTCGATTACCGCGGTGAAGAAGCTGTGCGCGATGCGTGAGGCGGAGCTGCCGTACGGGCTGCCGGGAAAAAACCGGTTCAAGTCACGGCGGTCGGGCAGGTACCTGGAGCCGCGCGAGAAGCCCAGCAGGTTGACG
>CAZUZT010000319.1:0-1900 GCA_964624575.1 uncultured Rhodanobacteraceae bacterium
CGGGCATTGCCCAGCGCCAGCTTGGTTTCCACGTCGTGGAAGATCACCCGCATGCCGATGGCCTCGGCGAGCAGGCCGATCTGGGTGCCGATGTGGCCGTAGCCGACCACGCCCAGGGTCTTGTCGCGCACCTCGTAGCTGCCGGCCGCCGATTTGTTCCAGCCGCCGCGGTGGCATTGCGCGTTCTTTTCGGGAATCCGCCGCAGCAGCAGGATCGCCTCGGCCAATACCAGCTCGGCGACGCTGCGGGTGTTGGAATACGGCGCGTTGAATACCGGCACGCCCAGGCGGCGGGCAGCCGCCAGATCGACCTGGTTGGTGCCGATGCAAAAGCAGCCGATGGCGATCAGCTTGCGCGCCTGCGCCAGCAGCCCGGCATCAAGCTGGCTGCGCGAGCGGATGCCGACCAGGTGCGCCTGGGCGATCTCCTGGCGCAACTGTTCATCCGGGGGCGCACGGTCGAAATACCGGATCTGCCCGTAGCCGGCCTGGCCGAAGACATCAACGGCACTCTGGCTGACGCCTTCCAGCAGCAGCACGCGGATGTCCTGCCTGGGAAACGAGGTCGGGCGATGGGACGACATGGCGGAAGTTACCAATGACTACAGCGGCGCAGACTATGCCAGAAACGCCGGCGCCAGCGCCGGCAAGCCGGTGTCGGCGGCGGCGGTATCGGCGGCGGCAATCATGGATCGAACAGCTTGCCCGGGTTGAACAGCCCAGCCGGGTCCAGCGCCGCGCGCATCGCCCGCATCCAGGCGATCTCCGCGGCGCTGCGGGTATCGCCCAGCCAGGGCTTTTTCACCAGGCCGATGCCGTGCTCGGCCGAGATGCTGCCGCCGCAGTCCGCCAGCGCCCGGCTGAGCTGGCCGGTGACCTGCTCGCAGCGGGCCAGGAAATCCTCTGCGGCCATGCCCGGTGGCGGCAGGATGTTGATGTGCAGGTTGCCATCGCCGATATGCCCGAACCAGACGACATCAAAGCCGGGATAGTCGCGCGCAAACAGCGCCTGCATCTGCGCCATGAAGCCGGGGATGGCGCTGATCCGCAAGGCGATGTCGTTCTTGTACGGCCGGTGCGGGGCCAGCGCCTCGGTGATGCCCTCGCGCAGCCGCCACAGTGCCGACGCCTGGGCCTGGCTATGGCTGATCACGCCATCGGCGACCAGGCCCGCTTCCAGGCACTGTTCAAACACCGCCAGCGCCGGCGCCAAACCGGCCTCACCCGCGTCCTCGTCTGCGTCCGCCGCCGTGTCTTCCCCGCCGACGCTCGCCTGGACATCGAATTCGACCAGGGCGTAGACCGGATGGCGGTCGGCGAACGGCGCCTGCGCGCCCGCCGCCAGGACATGATGCAGGGCGCGGTCGGTGAAGAACTCGAAGGCCGACAGCGACAGCCGCTGCCGGCAGGCCTGGAACACCGGCATCAACGCGGCCAGCTCCGGCAGCGCCAGCAACATCACCTGCGATGGCGGCGGCGGCGCGGTCAGGCGCAAGGTCGCTTCCACGATCACGCCCAGGGTGCCTTCCGAGCCGATCATCAGGTGGCGCAGGTCGTAGCCACTGGCGTTCTTGATCAGGCCGCGGTTGAGATCAAGCTGCGAGCCGTCCGCGGCCACCACTTTCAAACCGGCCACCCAGTCGCGGGTATTGCCGTAGCGGACCACGCGGATGCCGCCGGCATTGGTGGCGATGTTGCCGCCAATCGTGCACGAGCCGCGCGCGGCAAAATCCACCGGGTAATCCAGCCCCTGTTCTTCGGCGGCCTGCTGCGCCGCCGCCAGGGTGATGCCGGCCTGCACCGTCAGCGTGCGGTCGATGTCATCAAAGGACAACACCCGGTTCATCCGCTCCAGGCTCAGCACCAGCTCGCCGTTGCCGGCCACGGCGCCGCCGGACAG
>CAZUZT010000320.1:0-1853 GCA_964624575.1 uncultured Rhodanobacteraceae bacterium
CCGTACTGGTTGCGCCAATTGTTGACCTGGCTGTTGCCGCGCGTCGCCGGCAGCATGTCGTCCATGTCCGGATCCTCGGTCAGGCTCATCCGCTTCACCGCCACCAGCCGGAAACGCACCGGCATGGCGGTGTTCATGAAAACGCAATTGGTCCAGGCGACATCGTTGTGGGCGCGCGCGGCGACACCGGCATGACCACCGGCCTCCACCTGCACGTTGCTGGTGTAGACGATCATCACGTCGATCCAGTGCACACCGCTGCGCAGGGCATGGACGTCTTCGGCTGGCGGCAGGTGGCCGGTGGCCGGCGGCAATTCCGGCGGCAACTCCGGCACCAGGGGCTGACCGGGCGGCGGCAGCAGCGTCAAGTCACGTTCCAGCAGCAGGCTGCTGCCGTCGGCCTGCGGCGCAATCTCGAATTCGCGGCCATCCAGGTCGATGGTGCCGGCCAACCGGCCCTCCTGGGAGGTGAGCAGCAGCCAGCTGCCATCCTCGCCGGAACCTTCCCAGGTCCAGCCGCCCGAGCGCACCTGCAGTTCATCGCGGGCGACCTGCAGCGGCATGCCGAAAACTTCCATCTGGACCGAGCCGGCCTGGCGCAGGTCCAGGCTGTCGGCATCAAGCACCGGCGCGCTGCGCATCACCGAGGCGTCGACCGTAGCGTGGCCGGCGATGGCGGCGGTAGCGGTGCCGGCCTGGGCGCTGCCGACCTGGATGGTGATGGTCTGGTCGGTACTGCTGGCGAACGCCAGGACGGACGTCAGGCCGAGCAGGGCTGACAGGAAAAGCTGCGGTTTCATGGATTCAATCCCCCCGGATTGCGGACAAAGCCGGGGAGCTTAGTTACCGCAGCGCAGTGAAACGTGAAGGGACGCCAACGCAGCGTTCAATCCGTGAACCTGGTCGCGTTTTGCGGGTGAAATCGCCAGAAAATGACCGAATCCGGAGATATTCCTGCAGCGGTCCGGCCTGCTGACCTGCACCGGGTGATACTTGCGACGATCGCGTGAGAGTCGTCGTCGCCGCCCGGGCCGACCTGCATCCATGGCCGCCTGCTTGCGCGCCACAACAGGCCCGTCCCGCGATTCTCCAGCCAACGCCAGTCCCGAAGGCCGGGGCCGGCGCCGAACATGGGATAATGCCCGGCTTGCAGCGAGCCCGAGCAATGACACAACAACTACTGGTTACCGCCGCCCTGCCCTACGGCAACGGCCCCCTTCACATCGGCCACCTGGTCGGCTACATCCAGGCTGACATCTGGGTCCGGGCCCAGCGCATGGCCGGTGCCACGGTGCATTTCGTCTGCGCCAACGATGCCCATGGCACGCCGATCATGCTGGCCGCCGAGCAGGCCGGGATGACGCCCGAAGCGTTCATCGCCACCACCCAGGCCAGCCAGGAACGGGATTTTGCAGATTTCTATGTCGATTTCGACTGGTACCACTGCACGCACACGCCGGAAAACCGCGAGCTGACCGAGCGCCTGTATCTGGCGCTGGAGGCCGGTGGACATATCGAGCGCCGCGCCATCGAGCAGCTCTACGACCCGGTCAAGTCGATGTTCCTGCCCGACCGTTATGTCAAGGGCGAGTGCCCCGAATGCGGCAGCGCCGACCAGTACGGCGACAACTGCGAGCACTGCGGCGCCACCTATTCGCCGACGCAGCTGAACAACCCGCGCTCGGTGGTCTCCGGCGCCACGCCGGAACTGCGCAGCTCCGAACACTTCTTCTTCAAGGTCGGCCACTTCACCGATGTGTTGCGCCGGTGGCTGGAAGGCGACGTTGCGGTGCCCGGGGTCAAGGCCAAGCTGCGCGAGTGGATCGACGCCGAAGGCGGGCTGCGCGACTGGG
>CAZUZT010000321.1:0-1837 GCA_964624575.1 uncultured Rhodanobacteraceae bacterium
AATCCCCGTGTCGGCGGTTCGATTCCGTCCTTGGCCACCATGTTTTCAAGCACTTACAACCACCCCGGCCTATCTCCCAGCCTTAAGCTGCTAACTGGTGTCCCTGTTGCGCCCGGCTCACGTCATGCTGCCCAATCAAGCGCAGTGTCACTGTTCCCGGTGTGGCATCACTCGGCCACTTCGCGCAGCACTTCAGGGTGCGTCGTCGCCACACGCAGCAGTGTTCTGGCGGCGCCGGTCGGCTCGCGCCGGCCCTGCTCCCAATCCTGCAGCGTACGCGCAGAAACCCCAAGCAGCGAGGCAAACTGGCTTTGCGAAAGCCCCGTGCTGGCGCGTGCCCGCGCTGCCGGTGTCAAGTCCACGCGGGTCTCACGTGCCGCCCTGCCCGTCTTCATCTGCTTCACCGCGGCCAGCAGTTCTTCACCCAGTTCACGGCCTGTGATGGCCTTCCCGTCCTCGTTCATAGTGCCTCCTTGATGGCCCTGAGCAGGTGCGCCGGGATGCTCCCGCGGACCGCCTTGGCGTAGATCGTCAACAGCCAGATCTTTTCTTCTTCCAGTTGTTTGAAGTAGATCACGCGGGCGCCGCCGCGCTTGCCCATGCCTTCTCGCTGCCAACGCACCTTGCGGCAACCACCTGACCCCCTGATAACGGCACCGGCTTGCGGGTTCGCCGCAATCCATGCACAGAATTCCATGCGCTCTTCATCCGACCAGATGGCCGCTGCGCGGGTCTTGAAAATATCGGTTTCGGCCACCGTCAACACCGGCAGACAATACGGCATTGCCGGATAGCTGTCGAGCCGCCCATTCAGCGGCGAACGCATCTGCTGGCGCAACCAGCCTCGATCCTCACTTCCCCGGTCCGATACAAACCGGATTCGTCACCGCCCTCACCACCCGCCTTTCATCCGCCACGAACCGGATCGGCGCTAACCTGTGCCGACCCGTCATCGCAGGAGGAGTGTCATGAGCACCAACGAGCAATGGCTGATGGACCTGTTCAAGGCCAACCTGAAGCTGCAGAACCGGCTGGGCAGCCTGACCCAGGAAAACAGCATGCAGTGGCTGGATTTCGGCCAGCAGATGTCCCAGCGCGGCAACGACCGGGCCGATTCCGAAGCCGGCAAGCTGCTGTTTGGCGAATGGATGAAGCTCGGCGGGCAGCCGGTGCAGGATCTTTGGAAGCAGTTGTCGCAGGCCGGTGCCGACCAGAACCTGGCGCGCCTGGCGATGATGGCGCAAACCGGCTTTGCCAGTGGCCTGCAGGATGCCTTCGGCACCTGGCAGCGGGAAACCGCCCAGGCCCTGGCCTCGGCACCCGGCGCTGCCGCCGGCGCCACGCAAGACCAGTCGCCCTGGCCGGACCTGATCCGTTCCTGGCAGGCCCTGATGCCGCAGGCACCAGGCAGCGATGCCAGTGCCCGGCAAGATGACTCCTCCAGCACCGATCCCTGGCGTTCCATGTTTGATGCCTGGCGCGAGCTGATCCAGGCCACCGGTCGTGCCAGCGCCGAGGCCTTGGGCGGCGCAGACGAGGACAAGACCCGCAGCAAGGGCAGCAAAACCAGGCGCTGAGCGGGCAAGCCAACGCGGCATCCCGCCTTCGCGCGCGAAGGGGGATGCGCCGGGCTCGCAGCGCACGGCGAAAGAGCCTGCGCCGCTGCGCGTCGCGGCATCCTCGCCGACCCTCCATCGCAGCGTAGGAGGGAGTGTTGGCAGCTTCACACACTGGACACGAGCACACGCGCCCGGGCATTGCCAACCGGCAGTTGCCACAATGGCGCGCTGCAGGCACCCCCATCCACTGACCGGTCCGACCTCGCATGAGCCAGGAA
>CAZUZT010000322.1:0-1836 GCA_964624575.1 uncultured Rhodanobacteraceae bacterium
GCTGCAGGTCGGAGGGTTTCATGCGCAGGTAGCGGCTGCCGGCATGGACCAGCAGCTCACGGCCGCTGCCGAGCACGGCGATGCCGGCGACGATTTCGCCGGCACTGGCGGCCTTCTTCGGAATATCGATCAGCTTGTTGCCCTTGCCACGGTCCAGTACCGGCAACTGGCTGACCGGGAACACCAGCAGGTGGCCAGTATTGGTGGCCACGCAGAGCAGGTCCACGCCGCTGTCGGTGACCGCTTCGGGCCGCAGCGGCAGGGCGCCGGCGGGCACGGTGAGCATGGCCTTGCCGGCTTTCTGGCGGCCGAGCAGGTTGCCGAAAGCGGTGACGAAGCCGTAGCCGGCATCGGAGGCCAGCACCAGCAGGGCAGCCTCGGCGGCGCTGGCCATGGCCACGAAGGCGGCGCCCTCGGACAGCCGGAAGCGGCCGGTCAGCGGCTCGCCATTGCCGCGCGCGGAAGGCAGTTCATGGGCGAACAGGCTGTAGCTGCGGCCACGGGAGTCGAGCAGCGCGACCTGCTGGTTGCTGCGCGTGGGCAGTGCCTGCAGCAGGCTGTCGCCTTCGCGATAGGAGAGCTTGGCGGCATCGACATCGTGGCCCTTGGCGGCGCGCGCCCAGCCCTTGTGCGAGAGCACGACGGTGACCGGTTCGGACGGCACCAGGTCGGTGCTGGACAGGGCCCGGGCGGCGCCGCGCTCGACCAGCGGCGAGCGGCGCTCGTCGCCGTAACGCTCGGCATCGGCGCCCAGTTCGTCCTTGACCAGGCGCTTGAGTTTCGCCTTGCTGGCCAGGATCGCCTCGATGTGCTCGCGCTCACGTTGCAATTCGTCCTGCTCGCCGCGGATCTTCATCTCCTCCAGCCGCGCCAGGTGCCGCAGTCTGGTTTCCAGGATCGCTTCGGCCTGTTCCTCGTCCAGGTCAAAGCGCGCCATCAGCACCGGCTTGGGTTTGTCCTCGGCGCGGATGATGGCGATCACCTCATCCAGGTTCAGGAAGGCCACCAGCAGGCCGGCGAGCAGGTGCAGGCGCCGGCTGACGCGCGCCAGGCGGTGTTCGAGCCGGCGGCGCACAGTATCGGTGCGGAAGCTCAGCCATTCAGCCAGCAGGCTGCGCAGGTCCTTGACCCGCGGTTTGCCATCCAGGCCGATGACGTTGAAGTTCACCCGGTAGGATTTTTCCAGGTCGGTGGTGGCGAACAGGTGATCCATCAGTTCGTCGGCATTGACCCGGTTGCTGCGCGGGATCAGTACCAGCCGGACCGGATTTTCATGGTCGGATTCGTCGCGGATGTCCTCCAGCAGCGGCAGCTTCTTGGCCCGCATCTGGGCGGCAATCTGCTCGATGACCTTGGCCGGCGAGACCTGGTGCGGCAGGGCGGTGAGCACGATGTTGCCGTTCTCGCGGCCATGGATGGCGCGCGCGCGCAGTGAGCCGTGGCCGGTCTGGTAGAGCTTGAGCAGGTCGGCGGCGGGCGTGATGATTTCCGCCTCGGTCGGGAAATCCGGGCCCCGGATGTGCTCGCACAGGTCCTGGACGGTCGCCTGCGGATCATCGAGCAGCCGGATGCAGGCGCTGACGACTTCGCGCAGGTTGTGCGGCGGGATGTCGGTGGCCATGCCCACGGCGATGCCGGTGGTGCCGTTGAGCAGCAGCATCGGCACCCGCGCCGGCAGGAACTTCGGTTCTTCCAGGGTGCCGTCGAAGTTGGGCTGCCAGTCGACCGTGCCCTGGCCCAGCTCGTCGATCAGCAACTGCGTGATCGGTCTCAGCCGGGCTTCGGTGTAGCGCATGGCGGCGAAGGACTTGGGGTCGTCCGGCGAGCCGAAATTGC
>CAZUZT010000323.1:0-1829 GCA_964624575.1 uncultured Rhodanobacteraceae bacterium
TCAGTCCGGCTCGCGCTCCAGCATCACCCGGTAGCGCAGGTGGCCATCGTAGGCGACGCCCGCGGCGCCATCTTCGGGACGGGCCAGATGCAGCAGCATGGGTGCCGACAGGTCGGCCGACACCGGCAAAAAGACATAAAGGCCGGTATCGCTGGCCAGCGCGGATGAGGTCTCGCCGCGCGAGGCTTCCCACTCGCAGGGCGGATAATCCAGCGGATCGGGGCAGATCGCCGGGCCGGCCGCCCAGTCCACCATGGCGGCATCATCGCCGGCATCCTGGATGATGTGCAGGCGCGCCAGCACCGAGCCGCCGCGGGTGCGCAGGCGCTCATCGGCACGGATCACCAGCCAGTTTCCCTGCCAGGGCCCGGTCGCCAGCGGCGCGGCACGCTCCTCTTCGGACTGCATGGTCCAGGCCGGCTCCTGCGCCGCCGCTGTCAACGCCAGCCCTGGCCCCAGTCCAAGTCCAAGTCCCACGGCCAGCGCGAACAACGCGCCGATCACATTGCCTTGCATGGATGTCTCCTTGTTGTCACACGGCTCCGGATCATAACCGGCCGGGTGCTGCCGGGCTGATGCCTGCCGTGGTTTTGATCGCGCGGGCATCGGCGGTAGTCTGATCGGCCGCGATGCGGGACCGGCCAGGTGCCAGACGGCTCCGTGTGCCGGCAGCGTGGAGTGAAGGCACAGGAAAGGCACGGCAAATGACCAGCGAACCGGATCACATGCAGGCAGCTGCAGGCGGCAAGGCTCATGATGCAGCGCGTCCAGGACATGATGGTGGCAGCCCGTTCAACCGCGGCGCCCGGTCACCGTGGCACAGTTGTGCTGCAAACCCTGAACTGCACTCATGAAGACCCATGCTTGGCAATTTGCTGCCCGTTTTCGCCGCAACGCGTTTGGCTGGCGGTCCGGCCCGCCGGTGCAACGGATCCGGGAGGCCCTCGCGGAGATCAGGCAGGTGGCGCGCAAGGAGCCGGTGCTGGCCGCCGAAGGTGCCGTCCGCCTGCTGGAAAAGCTTTCGCCGGCCCTGATGCAAGTCGACAGTTCATCGGGCGCCCTGGGCGCCGCCGTCGACAATGCAATCCAGGCCTTGGTTCCGGTCATTGCCGGGGCCGAGATCGAGCCGGCGCAGCGGCAACGCTGGCTGGAGCGGCTGTGGCAGGCGCTGCAGGATGACGAGATGCCCTACATCGAGTCACTGGCCGACTACTGGGGCGAGCTGTGTGCCACGCCGGCGCTGGCATCGCGCTGGGGCGATCGGTTCATTCCGGAAGTGCAGAGCATGTGGCGCCGTGATGACATGGTGTACGGGTACTTCAAAGGCGCCCCGGCCTGCCTGTCGGCATTGCTGGCAGCCGGCCGGTGCGACGAGCTGCTGGCGCTGATCGACCAGAAACCGGCCAGAAGCTGGCATTTCCGGCGCTGGGGCGTGCAGGCATTGGTGGCCATGGGCGGCACGCCGAGGCGATCTCCTACGCTGAGCAATTCCGTGTCATCAACGACCCGGACTGGCAGATCGCCCAGGTCTGCGAGTCCATCCTGTTGTCTTCAGGCCAGGCCGACGAGGCCTACCGGCGTTATGCCGTGGCCGCCAATCAGCGGGGTACGTACCTGGCCACCTTTCGGGCCATTGGCCGGAAGTATCCGCACAAGCAACCCGAACAGATCCTGCACGATCTGGTGGCCAGTACCCCAGGGGAAGAAGGCAAGTGGTTTGCCGCCGCCAAGGATGCGCCAGGATCGGGTGACGGTGGCGATCGCCAGACTTGATTCGTCGCTGCGGAACAACAGCCGCTCGGCGAGCCGACCGCTACTGGTGCGGTAGA
>CAZUZT010000324.1:0-1827 GCA_964624575.1 uncultured Rhodanobacteraceae bacterium
AGTACCTGATCGAATCGGTGTCGCAATCCGGCGGCCATTTTGGTGCCGGCCTGGGTGTCATCGAACTGACCGTCGCCCTCCATTACCTGTACGACACGCCCATCGACCGCCTGGTCTGGGACGTCGGCCACCAGTGCTACCCGCACAAGATCCTCACCGGCCGCCGCGACCGCATCGCCACGATCAAGCAGCGCGGCGGCCTGTCGCCGTTCCCCAAACCCGGCGAAAGCGAATACGACGTGCTCAGCGTCGGCCATTCCTCGACCTCGATCTCGGCCGCCCTGGGCATGGCCATCGCCAACCTGCGCCAGGGCGACCCGCGCCGCACCGTGGCCATCATCGGCGATGGCGCGATGACCGCCGGCATGGCCTTCGAGGCGCTCAACCATGGCGGCGACCTGTACCCCGAACCCGATGTGCTGGTGATCCTCAACGACAACCAGATGTCGATCTCCGAGAACGTCGGCGCCCTGACCAAGATCCTGGCCCGGCTGCTGACCAACCGCACCCTGGTGCAGATGCGCGAGCGCACCAAGCGCCGCCTGCGCCGCGGCTCCTGGCTGTGGCGGTTCCTGCGTCGCTGGGAGGAACACTGGAAGGGCATGTTCGTGCCCTCCACCCTGTTCGAGGAATTCGGCTTCCACTACACCGGCCCGATCGACGGCCACGACCTGCCGACCCTGCTCAATGCCCTGCGCACCGTTCAGGAATTGCGCGGGCCGCGCCTGCTGCACATCATCACCAAGAAGGGCAAGGGCTACCAACAGGCCGAATCCGACCAGATCGGCTACCACGCGGTCACCCCGTTCGATCCTACGCGCGGGCTGGTCAAGAAGACCGGGCCGGAAAAGCCCAGCTACACCAAGATTTTCGGCGATTGGCTGTGCGACATGGCCGCCACCGAACCGCGCCTGCTGGCGATCACCCCGGCCATGCGTGAAGGCTCCGGCATGGTGCGCTACTCGCGTGAATACCCGGACCGCTACTTCGATGTCGGCATTGCCGAACAGCACAGCGTGACCCTGGCCGCCGGCATGGCGATCGAAGGCATGAAGCCGGTGGTGGCGATCTACTCCACCTTCCTGCAACGCGCCTACGATCAACTGATCCACGATGTCGCCCTGCAGGACCTGGACGTGCTGTTCGCCATCGACCGCGCCGGCGTCGTCGGCCCGGACGGCGCCACCCACGCCGGCAGCTTCGACATCAGCTACCTGCGTTGCATCCCCAACATGGTGGTGATGGCGCCGGCCGATGAGAACGAATGCCGGCAGCTGCTGACCACCGGCTTCCTGCACCAAGGCCCGGCCGCGGTGCGCTACCCGCGCGGCACCGGTCCCGGCGCCGACATCAGCCCCGGCCTGGTGCCATTGCCGATCGGCAAGGCCCAGGTACGCCGCCGCGGCCAGGGCCTGGCCCTGCTGGCCTTCGGCACCCTGCTCGGCGAAGCCGAACTGGTCGCCGAAGAACTGGACCTGAGCGCGGTCAACATGCGCTTCGTCAAACCACTGGACGAGGCCCTGATTCTGGAAATGGCCCGCAGCCACCAAGGCCTGGTGACCCTGGAAGACAACGCCCTGCCCGGTGGCGCCGGCAGCGCGGTGCTGGAACTGCTGGCACGCGAAGGCGTGCAGACACCGGTGCTCACCCTGGGTCTGGCCGATGTCTTCCTGGAGCACGCCAGCCGCAACGAACTGCTCACCGAAAGCGGCCTGGACGCCGCCGGCATCAAGGCCGCCATCCTCAAGCGCTGGCCGCAACTGCCCACGCTTGCCGCCGGCCGCAGCAGCAGCGCCGCCGGCTGAGGCGTCAACTGCAACCGGGCCA
>CAZUZT010000325.1:0-1823 GCA_964624575.1 uncultured Rhodanobacteraceae bacterium
GCCAACCGCGACCGGGCGATGAAGATGCTGCGCGCGCGCATCTACGAGATGGAATTGGCCAAGCGCAACACCGAGAAGCAGAAGCTGGAAGACTCCAAGTCCGACATCGGCTGGGGCAGCCAGATCCGCAACTACGTGCTCGACCAGTCGCGGATCAAGGATCTGCGCACCGGCATCGAGCGCAGCGACACCCAGGCCGTGCTCGACGGCGACCTGGACGAGTTCGTTGCCGCCAGCCTGAAGATGGGCCTGGAAGCCGGCTCGCAACGCACCGACGCCTGATCCGCGGCCAGCAGGAAACTCCAAGCCATGACCAATGTTTCTCCGGGCGGGCAGACGCCCGTCGCCACCGATGCCGGCCAAGGCGAGGAAAACCACCTGATCGCCGAGCGCCGGGCCAAGCTGACGGCGCTGCGCGAGCAAGGCTCCGCCTTCGCCAATGATTTCCGCCCCGATGCCCGCAGCGCCGATCTGCACGCGCGCTTTGCCGATGCCGAACGCTGGAGCGACGAAGCCCTGGCCGAGCAGCCACACGCGGTGCGCATCGCCGGCCGCATGATGGCCAAGCGGGTGATGGGCAAAGCCAGCTTCACCAGCCTGCGCGATGACGGCGGCGACCTCCAGGTGCTGGTGCAGCGCGATGCCGTCGGCACCGATGCCTACACCGCGTTCAAGGGCTTTGACGTGGGCGATATCGTCGGCGTCGAGGGCGTGCTGATGCGCACCCGCACCGGCGAACTGACCGTGCGCGCCGAGCGCATCCGCCTGCTGGTCAAATCGCTGCGCCCGCTGCCGGACAAATGGCACGGCCTGAGCGACACCGAGACCCGCTACCGGCAGCGCTATGTCGACCTGATCGTCTCGCCCGATGTCCGCGCCGTGTTCCGCCTGCGCTCGCGCATCATCGGCTTCATCCGCGCCTGGCTGGAAGCGCCCGGCCGCGACTTCATGGAAGTGGAAACGCCGATGATGCACGCCATCCCCGGCGGTGCCACGGCGCGCCCGTTCAAGACCCACCACAACGCGCTGGGCATCGACATGTACCTGCGCGTGGCGCCCGAGCTGCACCTCAAGCGCCTGGTCGTGGGCGGCTTCGAGCGGGTCTACGAGATCAACCGCAACTTCCGCAACGAGGGCGTGTCGACCCGGCACAACCCCGAGTTCACCATGCTCGAGCTGTACCAGGCCTACGCCGAGCACACCGACATCATGGACCTGACCGAGGAGCTGATGCGCAGCATGGCGGCGAACCTGTTCGCCGGCGCCGAGCAGCCGCTGCAGTTGCACTGGGAAGAGCACGACATCGACCTGGCCACGCCATTCCGGCGCCTGACCATGGCCGACGCCGTCTGCCGGGCCAATCCGGAAATCGCGCCGGCTGATCTGCGCGATGCCGCCGCCATGGCCGGCCACTGCCAGCGCCTGGGCATCACCACCCGGCCCGGCTGGGGCTGGGGTCAGCTGCTGTTCGCGATCTTCGAGCACAGTGTCGAAGACAGCCTGATCGCGCCGACCTTCATCACCGGTTACCCGGCCGAAATCTCGCCCCTGGCCCGGCGCAACGATGCCGACCCGGAAGTCACCGACCGCTTCGAGCTGTTCGTCGGCGGCCGCGAACTGGCCAACGGCTTCTCCGAGCTCAACGACGCCGAGGACCAGGCCGCCCGCTTCCGCGCCCAGGCCCAGGCCAAGGACGCCGGCGACCTGGAAGCCATGCACTACGACGCCGACTACATCCGCGCCCTGGAATACGGCATGCCGCCCACCGCCGGCCTGGGCGTGGGCATCGACCGGCTGGTCATGCTGTTCACCAACTCGGCCTC
>CAZUZT010000326.1:0-1816 GCA_964624575.1 uncultured Rhodanobacteraceae bacterium
GAGCACCGATGCCGGTGCGTCATGGTCCGCCTCCGACACCGGCCTGCCGCTGGATTCCAGCTATCCGGTGCAGGTGGTGCCGCTGGCGATCAATCCCGACAATCCCTCGATCCTTTATGCCGGCACCACCACCTATGGCTATGAGCCCGGCTGGTCCGATCCACTGGAGTCCGAAGGCGTCATCAACGGCGTATTCAAGAGCACCGATGCCGGCGCCACCTGGGTGCACAGCAGCAACGGCCTGCCGCGGATGAACCCGGCCGACCCGGACAGCGCCATCCGCACCGTGCTCGCGCTGGCGCTGGCGCCCAGCCAGCCGGACCGCCTGTACGCCGCCACCACCAACCTGCTGTATGACTCCATCGTCTACCGCAGCAATGACGGCGGCGCCAGCTGGCAGATCGCCAACAATGGCATCGCCGCCGATGCCGATATCCGCGCCCTGATCGTGGATCCGGACAACGCCGATATCGTTTATGCCGGTTCCACCGGCTCGGAAATCAACCCAGGCGGCGTCTACCGCAGCATCGATGGCGGCCTGAACTGGAGCTCCTACAGCATCGGCCTGCCCAGCAGCGCGGCCTCGGCCCTGTACCTGGATAAATCAGCGGCCATCCCGCGCCTGTATGCCGGCACCCGCAACGGCGTGTTCAGCATCGACCAGGTGCCCGACGAGGACAGCGACGGTGTCGCCAATGTGATCGAGGCGGGCGCGCCCAACGGCGGCGACGGCAATGGCGACGGCATCCCCGATACCTTGCAGCCGCAGGTCGCCTCGCTGCGGGACGGCGGCGATGGCCCGCGCGGTGGCGACAACTTCCTCACCGTCGAGGTGGAACCGCTGCTCGGCGACTGCAACCGGCTGGAGAACACCCACACCCTGCCGGCCAGCGACTTCCCGCTCGATCCACATCACCACTATCCGTTCGGCCTGATCCGGCTGGACCTGCCGGCCTGCACCCAGGCGCGGCTGCACCTGCATGTGCATGGCGGCGACTTCGATGCCGGCTGGCGCTTCCGCGTCTATGCGCCGCTGCATCCGGAGCAGCCGCACACCTATGCCTGGCGCGATCTGCCGTTCCAGCGCAATGGCCAGGTCTGGACGGTGACCGTGACCGACAACGAGCTGGGCGACCTGCGCGCCAGCGAAGACGCCATCCTGTTCCAGGGCGGCGTGGCGCAGACACCGATCCTGTTCCGCGATGGCTTCGAGGGGCGCTGACGGACAGGCCATGACCGCGGCCGCACCCGGTGCACACGATCTGGGCCGAGATCAGATGCCGTGCGCCCACGTTCCTGGAAGGAGCGCTGGAAGGATGCTGCGCGGCGGTAACGGTGCCGGCGCATCCCCCTCACGCCCAATGCTCACAACTTGGGCGGAAATCCGGTGCTGTTGCTCCCTCCTTCCCGGAAGGAGGGTTGGGGTGGATGCTGCGACGCGGTAGCGGCGCAGGCTTTTTCGCCTGTGCGCTGTGCGCCCGGCGCATCCCTCTCAGTCCCCCTTCGCGCGCGAAGGGGGAAGCAAAAACCCAGGTTGCGAGCATTGCGGCCGGGCCCGGCCCGGTCCGCTATTCAACGGCCGGCGGCGTGGCTGCATCGGCACCGATATCGCGCCAGTGCGCCGACGGCAGCTCGCTGCGGTCGCCGACCGTGGGTGGCGCCGAGATCACCAGGAACACCACCTCGGCATCGGAGCGGTTGACGAAGCGGTGCGCCACGCCGGGCGCCACATGCAGGCCCTGGCCGGCCTGCAACGGCACATCGCCATCGGCGAACTCCATGACCGCCCGGCCCGACAGGATGTGGAAATACTGCC
>CAZUZT010000327.1:0-1811 GCA_964624575.1 uncultured Rhodanobacteraceae bacterium
TGCACCGGCGCATCGGCGGCATCGGGCGCCTCGGCCTGCGCGGAACGCACGATCCGCGCCGGCGCATTGACCACCACCGCAGCGCGCGCCCGGCGCCAGACGGCCAGATCCGCGGCGCTGTTGCCGGCATAGTCGAAACCGCGCTCGCCGTAGCGCTGCACCAGCGCCAGCGCCTTTGCCGGCCCGGAAAGATTGCGCGTGCCATCGCTGGCGATCACCGCATCGAACAGCCCGAGATGGCCAGCCACCGCCTGCGCCACCGCCGCATCGGCCGCCGTGCACAGCACGATCTCGCCCCGCCCGGGCCGGCCATGGCGCTGGCGCAGCCAGGCCAGGAAGGGCTCGTTCCAGGCCAGAGTGGCCGGATCGATCCGCACCCGTGCCGCCACCTCGCGCTTGAACGCCGCCTTGCCGCGCAGCAGCCACCACGGCAGCACCAGCAGCCACAGCGGATTGCGCCGCAACAGCACCAGCAGCGATTCATGCAGCGTATCGCTGAGCAGCAGGGTGCCGTCCATATCGACGGCCAGCGGCAGGGGCGTGGGCTTGGTCACGCAGGCTCTTGAGCAGAATGGGAGACCGGAATGATAGTGGTCAGTCCGCGCGGGAGTGCCCAGGCGCTGTTGCGGGGCAGCCGCCGCTGGCGCTACGGACGGCAGCGATATTCCCGATCGGTAGAATCTTGTTGACAGCGCGACGATCGGGAGGCGATTATACCGATCGGTAACATCACGGTGATTACTTCGCTATGACAGCAGAAGTGTCCCGATCGGGGTCGTCTGATCTGATCGACTCGGTCGCCGATCTGGGGGCGGCCATCCGTACTGCCCGCCAGAAGCACGGCCTGAGCCAGTCCCAATTGGCCGGCCTGGCCGGCACCGGTCTGCGCTTCATCAGCGAACTGGAACGCGGCAAACCCGGCATCCAACTGGGCAAGGCACTGGCCGTGGTCGCCACGTTGGGCCTGCACCTGCGGATCGGGCCCGGCCAGCCATGAGTGACCGGCTCGACGTCTTCCTGCATGACCGTGCCGTCGGGCTGTTGGCCATCGATGGCCCTTTGCGTAGCCGGGAGGAGTGGTTTTTACCTACGATCACGTCTCATTCTGTTCCAGATCAACATCGACGCAAACCTGCGGCGTTGCGCCCAGCACGAAGCAGATGTCGGCAAGTGTCCCCAGGGTCATGTTGGCTTCGGGGGCATCTGGAAACTGCGGGACCGCTCAGTTCCTGTGCGCTGCTGTCGTCGAGCAGCGCTTGGCGTCCATGGCCTTGTGGACCGCTTCGCGCTCACCGCGAACCATTGCCAGTTCCGAAGCTTCAATGCCGTCACCTTGTCCGTAACCAATCCAGAACGCCTGCACCTTGCTTGATTGGCGGCGCTGATCCTGTGCCTGAACGAGCTGTCGCTCCCGGCGCGACAGGCTGTCGGCCTCCACTGTCAGGCGGTCGCACTCGAAGTCTTCGTACTTCAGGCCACTGACATAGGTGCCGGTGATCTGGGACGACTGCGTTGGCAGGTTGAAGCAGCCTGAGGCAAAGACAGTGGATAAAACAACAAGAAGTAGTTTGCTGGAAGTCATCGTCGGGTGCTTCCATGGATGGGTTGAATGGCGCTGAGATGGGTCCATGGGCGAAGGGGATTCGGATCCTTTCGCCCTGCAATCCCGGGAACGTCTGGCGGCAACGGTGGCCAAGTGCGGCCACCGTCTTCCAGGACAGCCGTTTGCCTGTTCAGCGTTCGGGCTGTGGGTTCAAACGGGTCATTTCCATGCCGCCGGCTTTGGTCTGGCCAGCGGATGGGGGTGCCAG
>CAZUZT010000328.1:0-1809 GCA_964624575.1 uncultured Rhodanobacteraceae bacterium
TCAGGCCGTGGCCTTGTAGGTCTGGAAGGTGTAGGGCGCGTCTTCACCCGGCGCGACAATGACCGGCCCGGTCAGCGTCACCTGGATGGGCTCTGCCGCCAGCCAGTCGACATCGCCGTCGGTGGTGAGGTTGGCCTGCGGGATGATGAGCAGGCCGTTCTCGCCGCTGATGCGATCTTCCATGTCGCCGGTGACCCGGAACGTGGCCGTCGGCGTGGCGCCACCGGCGATTTTCAGGCTCACGTGGGCGGCGTAGCTGTAGCTCACCGTCAGCTCAGTTTCGGCATCGGTGAGGATTTCGCTGCCGGCCGGGATGATGAGCAGGCCCTGGCGGCCATCGATGGTGTAATCGGTGCCGGACACATAGACCTTGTCGCCGGCCTGGTTTTCGATCACTGGCGCGGGCGTGGCGTCGATCATCCGGTGAGCCAACTGGACCGGCACGGTCGGGTTGCGGATCGGCAACGCCTGTTCGGTGACCGATCCGGCATCCACGGTGGCATCGCTGCCTTCTCCGTAGAGCATGCGGGCCAGGATAAGGGCCGGGATCTCCAGCAGCGTGCTGGTCATGGTCGTGGTGCCCGGCAGCGTCTCGTTGTGGATCGGCTGGTTGTAACGGGCATCGCGGCGTTTGGAGACCACGTTGATCTCGTCGCCGGCTTCGTAACCGAAGGTGAGCGAGTTGACTTCAACCGGCTGGTTGCCCTGCGGGTCGTCGGGCTCGGCAATGACGGGAAGGAAGGCCCCGTTGGCGGCGATCTGCCAGAAACGGATGTCGCCAGCAAACTGGCGGACGGCTGGATTGGCCATGACGTGATTCCTCGTGTTGTGGTCAGGCAGGCGGGAGGGTTTCGTTCACGGTCGCCTGCGCAGACACGTGAGCGATGACGGCATCGGCGCCTTCGGTCATTTCGACCCGAGCGGCGGTGAGTTCCAGGCTGGTGATGCGCAGCGGCGCGTCGCGCAGGTCGCCCATCAGGCAGGTGCGCAGATCGTCCAGGGCGCGGTGGCCGGACTGCATGGCGCTGACGCCGGCGGCGGCGGGTACCGAGAATTCCAGGACGATCTCGACCTGCCAGTACTTCGTGCGCGGGCCGCTGTTGTCGGGCAGCAGGCTCATGCCGGGCACGTGCACCAGCGCGGCCGGCGTGCGGCTGCGGGCATCGAACTGGGTGCGGTCGTCGATCACGGCCACGCCGGCGGCGGCGCTCATATCGGTGTACCAACCGCCGGTGCCGTCGATGGCGCGCACGCGCTGGCACAGGTACTGCACCAGTTGCCAGGTGATCGGCTCGGGCCGGGCGCTCATGGCTCCGGCTCCGGTGCGGGCGGGGCCGGCGGCGCGGCTTGCACCACCCACCGCGACAGGCCATTGCCCTCTTCGTAGCAGTCCTGATTGATCCAGGTGCGGCCGCCGGCGGTGTAGCGGTCACCGGCGGCCGGGGCGACATCGGCCAGCAGGTACCAAACCTCATCCCGGCTGCCGACGACGCGGCCGTCGTAGCCGATCTGCTGGATGCCGCGGCGCTCCCAGGCGCGTACGTCCTGCGGCGGGGCGCCGGGTTCTGCGCCGCGCGGATGGTACTCGCCAATGACAGACAGGCCCTCGGCCAGGCCGGCGGCGTGCAATTCGGCGGCCATGTCGTTGATCACGTGGTCAGGCATGTCCGGCTCCGTGCATGCGTTCCAACTGCTCGGCGACGGCCAGGGCGACGCCGGCGCTTTGTTCTTCCAGCAGTGCGCCGTATTCGGCGAACGGGCCAAAACCGCCGTAATGGCGGATGGCGGCGCCGCACAGGGCCATGCGCG
>CAZUZT010000329.1:0-1807 GCA_964624575.1 uncultured Rhodanobacteraceae bacterium
GGCTCAGCCGCGTACGCACGAAGCGTTCGTAATGGCCCAGGTCCAGATCGGTCTCGGAGCCATCGTCCAGGACATAGACCTCGCCGTGCTGATACGGGCTCATCGTGCCCGGATCGACATTGATGTACGGATCCAGTTTCATCAGGGTCACGCGCAGGCCACGCGCTTCCAGCAGCGCCGCCAGGGAAGCGCCGGCAATGCCCTTGCCCAAGGATGAAACAACGCCGCCAGTGACGAAAATGAGTGGTGTCATGACAACCTGCCGGGAAAAAGCAATTCTAACCCGTCCGTCCCGGGCCGGCACGGTCGCCGGACCGGCCACCGGTGACGACGCCTCGACGCTGGCACAGGCGCTGAACACCGGTATCGCACAGGCACCGGCGCCGACGCCGGCCAATGAATAGCCAGCCGGAATTGCTAGACTGCCTGCCATCGATTCCGCCTATCAAACGAGCGCCATGACCCTGCGCGACCTGCAATACCTGCTGGCGCTGGCCCGGCACAAGCATTTCGGCCGCGCTGCCGAAGCCTGCCACATCAGCCAGCCGACCCTGTCCACCCAGATCCGCAAGCTGGAGGAATTCCTCGGCGTGGAGCTGGTCGAGCGGCATCCGCGCCAGATCCAGGTAACGCCGGTCGGCGAGCTGATCGTCGAGCGCGCCGCAGTGATCCTGCGCGAGGCCGAGCAGATCCGCCAGATCGCCCGCCAGCATCACGATCCGGAAGCCGGCAGCCTGCGCCTGGGCCTGTTCCCGACCCTGGGCCCGTATCTACTGCCGCATGTGGTGCACAAGGTGCGGCGCCGGTTTCCACGCCTGGAGCTGTTGCTGGTCGAGGAAAAATCAGCCGATATCGTGCAGATGCTGGTCGACGGCGCCCTGGATGCCGCAATCCTGGCCCTGCCGGTGGTGCATCCCCAACTGCATGCGCAGTTCCTGTTCGAAGAACCGTTCCTGCTCGCCGTTCCGGCCGACCATCGGCTGGCGCGCAGCGACGGCCCGCTGACGATCAACGCCCTGAATGACGAGAATGTCCTGCTGCTTGAGGACGGGCATTGCCTGCGCGAACAGGCCTTGTCGGTGTGCCATCTGGCCGGTGCCGGTGAACGCGACGGATTCCGTGCCACCAGCCTGGAAACCCTGCGTCAGATGGTCGCCGCCGGCGTCGGCATCACCCTGTTGCCGGCACTGGCGGTGAGTGCACCGGTGCCGGTCTCCGACGACATCCGGCTGCTGGCCTTCAAGGATCCGGCGCCCAGCCGCAGGATCGCCATGTTCTGGCGCAAGACCAGCGCCCAGCGGGAATTTTTGCCGCAACTTGCCGCCATCATCGCCGACCTGCCGCACGGGCTGCTGTCAGGGGCAGCCGCTTCCGGTCAAGGCGCCGACACTGGCGCCAATGCCGAGGATCCGGCGCCATCGACTGGGGCGCCGGCCGCTGTTGCCAACTGATTCGCCGCTCAGCCGGCGGGCACGTAGTCGTAGCTGGCATCAAAGCCCAGCGGAATGCCCAGGGCCCAGAAGCCGAGCAGGAACAAGGTCCACAGCACCGCCAGCGCCGCCGAGTACGGCAGCATGATCGAGACCAGGGTGCCGATGCCGGCGCCCTTCACATAGCGCTGGCAGAACACCACGATCAGCGGGAAATACGGCATCAGCGGCGTGATGATGGTGGTCATCGAATCACCGACCCGGTAAGCGGCCTGGGTGAAGTCCGGCGACACGCCCACCTGCATCATCAGCGGCACCATGATCGGCGCCAGCAGCGCCCACTTGGCCGAGGCCGAGCCGATGAACAGGTTGACCAC
>CAZUZT010000330.1:0-1805 GCA_964624575.1 uncultured Rhodanobacteraceae bacterium
GAAGACGGCTTCCAGACCATCATGGTCAACTGCAACCCGGAAACCGTCTCCACCGATTACGACACCTCCGACCGGCTGTATTTCGAGCCGCTGACCCTGGAGGACGTGCTCGAGATCGTCGAGACCGAAAAGCCCGAAGGCGTGATCGTGCAGTACGGTGGCCAGACGCCGCTGAAGCTGGCCCGCGACCTGGAAGCCAACGGTGTGCCGATCATCGGCACCTCGCCCGATTCCATCGACCTGGCCGAGGACCGCGAGCGCTTCCAGCAGCTGATCGAGCGCCTGGGCCTGCGCCAGCCGCCCAACCGCACCGCCCGCAACCACGACGAAGCCATCGCCCTGGCCGGCGAGATCGGCTATCCGCTGGTGGTGCGGCCCAGCTACGTGCTCGGCGGCCGGGCCATGGAAGTGGTCCACTCCGACGCCGACCTGTCGCGCTACATCCGCGAGGCGGTGCAGGTCTCCAATGATTCGCCGGTGCTGCTGGACCGCTTCCTGGATCACGCCATCGAGGTCGATGTCGACCTGGTCGCCGATGCCACAGGCGGCACCCTCATCGGCGGCCTGATGGAGCACATCGAGGAAGCCGGCGTGCACTCGGGCGACAGCTCCTGCTCGCTGCCGGTGCACTCGCTGTCGGCGCCCGTGCAGGACGAACTGCGCCGGCAGGTGGTCGAGATGGCCCGCGCGCTGAACGTGGTCGGCCTGATGAACACCCAGTTCGCCGTCCAGGGCGAGGACATCTTCGTGCTCGAGGTCAACCCGCGCGCCTCGCGCACCGTGCCGTTCGTCTCCAAGGCCACCGGCCGGCCGCTGGCCAAGATCGCCGCCCGCTGCATGGCCGGTGCCAGCTTGGCCCAACAGGGCGTGAGCGGCGAGATCGTGCCGCCATACTTCTCGATCAAGGAAGCGATCTTCCCGTTCGCCAAGTTCCTCGGCGTCGATCCCATCCTGGGTCCGGAAATGCGCTCCACCGGCGAGATCATGGGCGTGGGCGCCACCTTCCCCGAAGCCTTCGCGCGCTCGCTGGAAGCCGCCGGCATCGCCATGCCGCAGATCGGCAAAGTCTTCGTCAGCGTCCGCGACAGCGACAAATCACACCTGCTGCCGGTGGCCCAGGAGCTGATCCGGCGCGGTTTCAGCCTGGTCGCCACCGCCGGCACCGGCGCCTACCTGCGCGGCCAGGGCCTGGATTGCGCCCACATCAACAAGGTCGCCGAGGGCCGGCCGCACATCGTCGACCTGATCAAGAACGGCGAGATCAGCTACATCATCAACAGCACCGAGGGCAAGCAGGCGATCGCCGACTCGTTCTCGATCCGGCGCCAGGCGCTGCAGCACCACGTCACCTATTCCACCACCGTTGCCGGCGCCCGCGCCCTGGTCGGAGCGCTGGATCACTACGGTCGCGGTAGCGTCCATTCACTGCAGGAACTGCACAGGAAACTTTAAAGTCATGAGCCGTGTTCCCCTTACCGCCCAAGGCGCGCAACGCCTGCGCGTCGAACTGGAAGAACTCAAGAGCGTGAAACGGCCGGCGGTGATCAACGCCATCGCCGAAGCCCGCGCCCACGGCGACCTGAAGGAAAACGCCGAATACCATGCCGCGCGCGAGGAGCAGGGCTTCATCGAGGGCCGGATCAAGGAGCTGGAAAGCTCGCTCTCGCACGCCCAGATCATCGATCCGGCCAAGCTTGGCGCCGGCACCCGCATCGTCTTCGGTGCCACCGTCGACCTGATCGACCTGGACCGCGACGATGCCGAAATCACCTACCAGATCGTCGGCGAGCTGGAAGCCGACCTCA
>CAZUZT010000331.1:0-1752 GCA_964624575.1 uncultured Rhodanobacteraceae bacterium
CCCAGCACGCGCCTGCTGATCGCCGCCGGGCGCCTGGTCGCCAGCGGCATCGGCCTGCGCGAGTCATGCAACGCCGCAGTGATCTCGCCGCTGAGCGACGACCCGACCCTGCTCGGCGCGATGCGCGAGCTGGTCGACGCCATGTTTCCATAACAGGCGCGGTCGTGGCCGAAGCCGAAGACGTCGTCGTCGATGCCGCGCGGCACGCGACCGTTTTCATCCGCGATACCTGGCGCCGCCATTACGCACGCGAACCTGATCAGCCGATCACCCTGACCTCGCTGGCGCAGCGCCTGGATCTGCTGCTGTCGGCCGCCTGCGATACCGCCCTGCCGATGCGCGTGGCCTTGCCACCGGCCCGGCCGACCCTGCTGCACCGACTGTTCCATCGCAGCAGCTATCCACGCCACCGGCAGGCGCTGCCGGCAAGCAGCGGCGACGCGATCTGGTTGCCGGCCCACCTGGGCACCTGCGATGCCACGGAAGCCTCGATGCTCTACCGCGCGATCGCCCTGCAGCAGGCCTTCCGGGCGCTGCGTGGCAGTGCACAGGCGATTCTGGCACTGCGCGGTTCGGCGCTGCTGCGTGACACCGCCCTGGTGCTGGAAGCGCAGGCCGCCGAAAACGCCGTTGCGCGGGCCTTTCCCGGGCTGGTACCGGCGCTGGCGCGGCTGCGCCGGCGGGCCCTGGCAGCACGACCGCCGCTGGCCGAGTTCGCACCGGCACGACAGCCTCTGGAGCAACTGGTGCGGGCAATTCTGGATCGTGATCCGGCCGCCGCCGAGACACCACGGTCACCAGGGCCCGGGCCGGTCGAAGAATCGATCAACCAGGCCCGGCAGCTGCTGCGCGACTGGGCCATCGACCACGTCGAATTGCGGCGGCTGGGCCCGATGCCCCTGTATCGGGACTGGTGGACCGGGGAGCTGCGCGCGGCGACGGCGGGCAAGCCCAATACCGTGGACGGCCAATCGCTGGTTCCCGGCGAAGTGCCCGAGGACGTGCGCAGCGCGCGCATGAGCCGGCGCCCGGAGGAACGCGACGCGACCGAGGACGAAGACAAGCCGGGCGGCGATCCCGGTGCCTGGATGATCCAGCAGGATGCGCCGCATGAAATCGCCGAGGACCCGTTCGGCCTGCAGCGCCCGATCGACCGCGACGACGAAACCAGCGCCGACGAGTACGGTGACATGCTTTCCGAGCTGGCCTCCACGCGCATGGTCGCCGCGCCGGACCCGCCGCGCGAGGTGCTGCTTTCCGACGATCCGCCGGCCAGCCGGGCGAAGATCGAATTCGACCAACCCGGCAAGGGCGAAACCCGTTTCCAGTATCCGGAGTGGGACCACGCCAGCGGCTCGTATATCGAGCACGGCACCACCGTGCGCATGATCGATCCCGTGGCCGGCGACAGCCGCTGGGTCGACGCGACGCTGGCCCGGCACCGTTCGCACCTGGATGGCATCCGCCGGCAGTTCGAGGCGCTGCGGCCGGAACGGCTGCGCCTGCGCCGGCAGGCCGAAGGCGAGGACATCGACATCGATGCCTGCGTCGAGGGCCGCGCCGACCTGCGCGCCGGCGGCTTCCTGCGCGAGGGCATGTACGAGGCACGCCGACCGGGGCGGCGCAGCATCGCCGTGTCGCTGCTGGTCGATGCCAGCGGCTCCACCGATGGCTTCATCGGCGAACAGCGCCGGGTCATCGATGTCGAGCGCGAAGCCCTGCTGCTGGTGTGCATGGCCCTGCAGGGCCTGG
>CAZUZT010000332.1:0-1749 GCA_964624575.1 uncultured Rhodanobacteraceae bacterium
ACCCACAACGGCTTGCTGCCCCAGACCTTGTGCCGGCCGCCACTGGCCGGATCGTCGGCGCTGGCGGCAAAGCTGAGCGCCGAATCCATCACCGGATCCATGCCCGGCAACTTGCGGAAACGCTCGGCCATGAAGCCGCCACTGCGGTAGTGCAGGAAGGCCGGGTCGGTGTGCCGGCTCAGGCGCGCGACCAGGGCATTGCCCTCGTGGCCGGAGCTGCCGATGGTGTAGAAAACCTTGTTCTGCACGCGCAGCACGCGCGCCATCAGGTCCAGGTGGCGGGAGATCAGCTGCGATTCGAGCAGTTCGCGCAAGGCGCCGGCGGTGAGCGAGCTGCTGGCCGCAACCAGGGCATCGTCGGCGATCGGCTTCCGGCCCCGGGCCAGGCCGGCGGCCTCTTCGCTGCGCAGGAACTCGATGACGTTCTGGTCGCAGATTTCGGCGCGGTTGAGGCCGCGCATGCGGGCGGGAATCGGGGTCTGGGGACGGCTCATGGCACCTGGCAGGCTGGGCGGAACGGGCCGGGCATTGTAGCCAGCCGCCCGCCGTTGCGCCCCGTATGCCGGCGGCGGCAGAAGAGCTGGATACGTGTCGCGGCAGCGCAAACGGTCAGAAGCCGCGCCGCAGCCAGGCCTCGTAATCCACCGGCGCGGCCACGTTGACGCCGCAGTCGTCGACCTGGCGGTCCAGCGGCCACTGGGTGAAATATTCCAGGCGTCGGCCGGTGCTTTCCAGCGCCACTTTGAGATCACCGGCGGTGGTCGCGTCATTGAACCAGGATTCGGCCACGATCCAGCTTTCATCCCGGCCGATTTCGGCCATGGCGTAATGGTGGCGCTCGAAGATGGTGCGGTCCGATACCGCCGCGCCACCGTAGATGTCGAAGGCGAATACCGGCGGGAACAGCCGGCTGCCATCGGCCATCCGATAGACGTAATCGATGTGCCGCACCCGGGCCCGGGTGCGCACGGCATTGGCGTCGGTGACGAAGGAAAAGCCGATGCTGCGCTCGGCGCCGAAGCGGGCGACGTAATCACGCCACAGACGCTGCGCGTAGTCGCTCCAGGCGCGGTTCGCGGGCCGGTCGTCGTCGATGTAGTAGTTGCCGCCGGGCAGGGTGGTGAACCAGGCGCGCGGCATGCCCTCCACCAGCAGGTCGGTGCGGTAGGTCAGGCCGGAGGCCTCCAGCAGGCCCTGGGTGCGCTCGATCAGCTGCCAGTTCTCCTGGTACAGGTCCTCGCTGAAGGTGTCCCAGGCGATGGCGGTGTTCTCACCCTGGGGGAAGTAGCGGAACAGGATTTCCTCGAAACCGGTTGCGGCGATATCGGCCAGGAACTGCTCCACATTGGCCTCCACCTGCGGGTGCAGGCGACCGCCGGTGGAATCGACCAGGGTGCCGCCCCAGCTGCCCTCCGGCGCCGGGCCCGGTGCGCGCAGATGCAGCAGGCCGGTGCTCAGCCGGCGCTGGCCGGCAGCGCGCATCGCGGCCAGCAGTTCCAGTACCTGCAGGCGCACGTCCGGGCGATGGTAGTTGGCGACGATGCCGTAGGGATCCCGGGCCTGGATGCAGGCGGTAACCGGATCGGGGTCGGCCGGATCCGCCGCGTCGACGTGGTACCACAGCAGGTTGCTGCCGCCGCGCGCCCGCGCCGAGTTCTGGAAATCGTTGACGAAGACCGTGTCGGCGGTGGCCGGGCAATCCGGACAGGCCTGCGGCGCTACCGGCTGGCGCCGCAGGGCCGGATCAGG
>CAZUZT010000333.1:0-1741 GCA_964624575.1 uncultured Rhodanobacteraceae bacterium
TCGATATCGAGCAGTTGCTGGATGTGCTGCACCGGCTGCGCGACGACGGCAACACCGTGGTGGTGATCGAGCACAACCTGGACGTGATCAAGACCGCCGACTGGGTGATCGACCTGGGGCCGGAGGGCGGCCATGGCGGCGGCACCATCATCGCAACCGGCACGCCGGAACAGATTTCCGAAACCGCCGGCTCGCACACCGGCCGGTTCCTGAAGGCGACCCTGGCAGGGGCCAGCGCCGCCGATGCGAAGCCGGCGAAATCGGCCAAGTCGGCGCAACCGGCCCAGTCGCGGCGGGGCCGTGCGGTGGTCGAGCTGTTCGACAGCGAATCCTGACCGCCGGCCGTTTCGGCGCCGGCAACCCGGCCCGCCATCGTCATTGCATCAGTCATTGCATCAGCGGGCCGGCCCCCCGGCCCGGATCACGGAGTCGAACACCATGAACGCGCCCGTTTCCCTGCACAGCACCGAACTGGACATCCGCTGGGGTGACCTGGATGCCTTCAACCACGTCAACAACGCCGTTTACCTGGACTATATCCAGGAAGCCCGGCTGCGCTGGCTGACCACCCTGGCCGATGGCTGGCACGACGACGACATCAGCCCGGTGGTGGTCAACAGCACCTGCAACTACCGGCAACCGGTGGCCTGGCCGGCGCGCATCCGCATCGACCTGCATGTCGTGGCCAGCAGTGGCCGCAGCCTGACCCTGGGCCACCGCATCGTCGATGCCGGCCGGCCGGAAACGCTATACGGCGACGGCCATGTCGTGATGGTGTGGATCGACCGCCACAGCGAGCAGGCGGTGCCGTTGCCGGAGGTGATTCGCCAGGCCCTGGCCGGCTGAGGGTACCGCCCAGCCCGTGCGCAGCCGCACAACGTGACAGCTCGAACACCACCGAAAGCGGCTCGACGTAGTCGAACGTCAGTGCGGTGACGGGACGCGGAGACGGGTGCAAGGCAACGCGCCACGGCGGCACAGGCCCGGCCGGACGACCGGCCGGCGGCATCCACGCCGCCGGCCGAAACACAGGGGGAAATGGAACGATGTCGCGGCTGACGCGCGGTCAGTCGGCAGCCACGAGCAGGTCGTCCATGCGTTTGTTCACCGGCTCGAATTTGTGCTCGGGCAGGCGGAAGCGCCAGCCTTCGACGCGCTCGTTGAGATCGGCCGTTTCCCGGCGCAGGTCTTCCAGGCCGTCGGCCAGGCGGGCTTCGATATCGATCTGGGGCATGACATCGTCCGGGTCACTGCCGACCGTAACCTGCTCGTCGCTGCCGACCTCGGCGCCAGCCTCCTGCTGCGCCAGGGCAATGGCCTGGGCCTGTTCCTGCCCGGCCCGGGCACGGATGTCCAGGGCAGCGGCTGCTTCATCCAGGTACGCTGACAGCCGCGCCCACGGCGGGCCACTGCCCTCCTCGCGCCAGGCTTCCAGTTCAATCACGATGCCATTGAACAGCCGGTAGGTCGCGCGGTGCATGTCGACCGCTGCGGGCTGCTCGGCACCGTCATCACGGACGACATCGTCCAGGTTCAGCGTCGCCAGCATCGAGCCCATGCTGTTGGCGGCGAAATCCGATGACAACTGGCGCCCGGCCGGGATATCGGCGATCTGGAAGTTGGCGTCGTCCCGGCCCTCCTTGTACACCCGCAACACCGGCCCTTCACCGATCGCCAGTTCGATCTGCCGGAGTCGGCTGGAACCGATGTCGGCAATGCCGCGCTGCAACCACGGGCCGAT
>CAZUZT010000334.1:0-1733 GCA_964624575.1 uncultured Rhodanobacteraceae bacterium
TCGAACATGCCCGGCGCGGCGCCGGAGCCGACCCAGTTGTGCACGTTGCGGAAGGTCAGCACCAGGTCGGCGCTGTTGTCCTCGCCAAAGCGCGGCGCGTCCAGGGCGAACTCGCGCACCTGCACCTGGTCATGAACCTGCGGCGTGGCCGCCAGCATGGCGCGGAAGCCGTCGTTGCTGCGTGAGTAGTAATCGCGGCTGCGCTCGTTGGCGGCGCTGGCTGGATCAATCACCGCCGCCACCAGGGTGCCGCGTTCACGCAGCACCGGTGCCAGCACCTGCGTGTACCAGCCGCCGCCGGGCGTCACTTCCACCACGGTGGCATCGGGCTGCAGGCCGAAGAAAGCCAGGGTCTGTGCCGGATTGCGCCACCGGTCGCGGGCGCGTTCGTCCTCGCTTCGGTGGTCTCCGGCCAGCGCCTGTTCCACCTGCTGCTCGATGCCGGCGGTGTCTGCCGCTGCCGGCTCCGGTGCCGGTACCGGATCGGCCACCACCGTGTCGGGCGGCTCGGACGGCGATAACGGCTCGGACTCGGGGGCCGGGTTGCAGGCGGCCAGGGCAGCGGCCACAGCAACAGCCAGGGCCAAGGGCAACAGGCGCATGTTCTGCGTGCTCATGCTTATTTCTCCACTGGGAAAGAGGGGCGTCAAAGGCTGGAAAACTAGCACACCCGCTGGCTGCCGGGGCCGGGTCTGCGACCGGCTGACTGCTGGCCGCACGGTCGCCGAACGGGTCGCAGCGGCATGGCCCGGCTGCCTGCGCCCGCGATGGGCCCGGGCCGGGACCAAGGGCACTGATGGGCCATTGGAGCCGCCTGATATGCTCCCGGGCATGGCGAACACACGCTATCGTTTCCGCGACCTGGTGCTGGATCCGGCCGCGCGGGAGCTGACCCGCGATGGCGAACTGGTGGCCTTGCCCGGGCGCTCACTGGATTGCCTGATCCATCTGATCAGCCATCGCGACCGTGCCATCGGCCGCGATGAACTGATCTCGGCGGTCTGGGGCCGCACCGATGTCACCGACAGCCTGCTGGCCCAGACCATCCTGCGCCTGCGCCGCAGCCTGGGCGACAGCGGCAGCGAAGGTGCCATCCGCACCGTGGCCCGGTTCGGCTATCGCTGGGTCGAAGACACCGTGGTCGAAACCGAAGCGGATCGGGCCGCCGCCAGTGTTGACCTCGTCGACGCGGCCGGCACCGACACCGACACCGGCACCGGCCCAGGCGCGACACAGGCGCAGCCTATTTCCCCGGTGCCGGTCGTTGAAGCCGGTCCCGATCACGGCGCGGAGGATGCGACACAGCCGCCCGCCGAGACATACACAATCCCGGCGGATGCGGCCGTTGCTACGGCGGATGGCACGGCAGCCAACTCGGCAGCCAACCCGGCAGCCCGCTCAGGCCGTCAATGGCTGCTGCCGGCGCTGGCGGTGATGGCGTTGGCCGCGATCATCGTCGCAGCGATCTGGATGCGCGGGCCGCAGGCACCGGCCGCCGGCACGGCCGATGCCGGCGATCACCCCGGCGACAGCACCCCTCAGCCGGCGGTGCTGGTGTTGCCGGTGAAAGTGTCCGGTAGCGCCAGCGGCCAGGACGAATGGGCCTGGTTGCGCCTGGGCCTGATGGACATGATCGGCAGCCGGTTGCGTGCCGGCGGCATGCCGGCGATGCCCAGCGAGAATGTCCTGGCCCTGCTGGCCGAGCCGGACGTGTCGATGACCACGCTGGCCGG
>CAZUZT010000335.1:0-1729 GCA_964624575.1 uncultured Rhodanobacteraceae bacterium
GGCACCGCCCGCCTGGCGCTGGCCCGCCCGGAGTTGCACAACGCCTTCGACGATGCCTTGATCGCCGAACTCACCGGCACCCTGGACGAGCTGGCCGGCCGCGATGACGTGCGCGCCATTGTGCTGACCGGTCAGGGCAAATCGTTCTCGGCCGGTGCCGACCTGAACTGGATGCGGCGCATGGCCGGGGCCAGCGAAGCGGACAACCGCGATGACGCCCTGCGCCTGGCGGCGTTGATGCGCACCCTGCGGCAAATGCCGCAGCCAACCATTGCCCGCGTCAACGGCCATGCCTTCGGCGGCGGCGTCGGCCTGATCGCCTCCTGCGACATCGCCATCTGTACCGACCATGCGCGCTTTGGTCTGACCGAAACCCGCCTGGGCCTGGTGCCGGCGGCGATCTCGCCGCATGTCATCGAGGCTATCGGCGCCCGCCAGGCCAGCCGCTGGTTCCTCACCGGCGAACACTTCGATGCCGCCCAGGCGCTGGCCATGGGCCTGGTGCACACGGTGGTGCCGGCAACCGAACTGGACGCCGCCATCGACGGGCAGATCAGCCATCTTCGTGCCTGCGGGCCGGTGGCCGTGCGCGTGGCCAAGACCCTGGTCCGGTGCCTGGCCGCCGGCGGACACAGCGCCGGTCAGATCGATGCCGACAATGCCACCCTGATCGCCCGCCTGCGGGTATCCGCCGAGGGCCAGGAAGGCCTGGCCGCCTTCCTGGAAAAACGAAAGCCCGACTGGGCGTGAATGCGAAAACGCAGGCCCGCCATGTCCAACATCTCCGCCATTTCCGGCGTCCGCCCCGCTCCACCCGCAAGCCACGCTGCCATTAACCAACGAACCGAGCGCCCATGTTCAAACGCCTGCTGATTGCCAACCGCGGCGAGATCGCCTGCCGGATCATCCACACCTGCCGCCGGCTCGGTATCGAGACGGTGGCGGTGTACTCCGATACCGATGCCGGCGGCCATCACGTGCAACTCGCCGACCAGGCCATCCATATCGGCGGCTCGCAGCCGGCGCAGTCCTATCTGCGCGTCGATGCCATCGTCGAGGCGGCACGGCGCAGCGGCGCCGAGGCCGTGCATCCCGGCTATGGCTTCCTGGCCGAGAACGCGGCTCTGGCCCGTGCCCTGGGGGCCGCCGGCATCGTCTTCGTCGGCCCGAACCTGGCCGCGTTGGAGGCGATGGCGTCCAAGGCCGCCGCCAAGGCACTGATGGCCCGCGCCGGCGTGCCGCTGGTGCCGGGCTACCACGGCGAGGACCAGACCACACAAGTGCTGGTTGCCGAAGCCGCCCGCACCGGTTTTCCGCTGATGATCAAGGCCGCGGCCGGCGGCGGCGGCAAGGGCATGCGCATCGTCCATGACGCCGATGGTTTCAAAGACGCGCTGGCCAGTGCCAGGCGCGAGGCCGCCTCGGCGTTTGGCGATGAACGCATGATCCTGGAGCGCTACATCGCCACGCCGCGGCACATCGAATTCCAGGTCTTTGGCGACAGCCATGGCAACCTCATCCACTTGGGCGAACGCGAATGCTCGGCCCAGCGCCGCTACCAGAAGGTGCTGGAGGAAACGCCCTCGCCGTTCCTGGATGCCGGCCGCCGTGCCGCCATGGGCGAGGCGGCGGTCGCCGCTGCCCGTGCCGTCGATTACCTGGGTGCCGGCACGGTCGAGTTCATCGTCGATGCCGAAGGCGAGTTCTTCTTCATGGAGATGAACACCCG
>CAZUZT010000336.1:0-1715 GCA_964624575.1 uncultured Rhodanobacteraceae bacterium
AGGGCCGCTCGCAGATGCCCATGGTGCGGTCGCCCTGGACATTGGAGTGGCCGCGAACCGGGCAGGCACCGGCGCCCAGGCGGCCGATATTGCCGCGCAGCAGCAGCAGGTTCACCAGGCTTTGGATGGTCGCCACCGATCGTCGGTGCTGGGTGATGCCCATGCCCCAGCAGATGATGCTGGCAGGCGACTGGATGTAAATCCCCGCCGCTTCCTTGATCTGGCTTCGGCTCAGGCCGCTGCCCTGCTCGATGGTGTGCCAATCCACCCCGTTCACTGTATCAACCAGATCGGCGAAGCCGGCGCAGTGCCCGGCGATGAAATCATCGTCCTGGCCGCCGGCATCGAGCACCGCCTTGATCAGGCCGGTGACGGCCGCCAGATCGCCGCCGACACGCACGGTGTAGTAGTGGCTGGCCAGCCGCGTGCCCTTGCCACGGGCGAGCTCGACCGGATGCTGGGGCGAAACGAAACGCTCCAGGCCGCGCTCACGCAAGGGATTGAAGACCACGATCGGGCAGCCGCGTCGTGCCGCCTGGCGCAGTTCGGTGAGCATCCGTGGATGGTTGCTGCCCGGGTTCTGGCCGAAAATGAAAATGGCCTGGGCGTGCTCGAAATCTTCCAGGATCACCGTGCCCTTGCCCACGCCAATCTGTTCGGGCATGGCCTGACTGGTGGGCTCGTGACACATGTTCGAGCAGTCGGGCAGATTGTTGGTGCCAAACTGCCGCACGAACAACTGATAGAGAAAGGCGGCTTCGTTGGAGGTCCGGCCCGAGGTATAGAACACGGCCCGGTCGGGACCGTCCAGGGCACGCAGATGCCGTGCGATCAGGGCAAAGGCGTCATCCCATGACACCGGCAGATAATGGTCGCTGGCCGCATCCCAGCGCATCGGAGTGGTCAATCGACCCAGGCCTTCCAGTGCCATGTCGCTCCAGGCCGACAGCTCGGCCACGGTGTGTCGGGCGAACAATTGCGGCGTGGCGCAATGGGCGGTGGCCTCGGCAGCGACGGCCTTGACCCCGTTCTCGCAGAACTCGAATGTCGAGTGCGGGTTGCGGTCAGGCCACGCGCAGCCCGGGCAGTCAAAGCCTTCGGGCTGATTGGAACGCAAGAGCGTCCGCGTACCCTTGCCGATGATGCCCTGCTCGCGCAGACTCAGTATCGAGCTGGCCAGGGCACTGATGCCGCCGGCCGGCTTGACGAAGGCTTTGATCGGCGACTTGCCGCAGGATCGGGTGGGCGAACTCATGCCCTCATGGTAGCCGGGCAGCGGAAGCACGGGCCAGCGCAGGTCGTACGCCGACCGCAGCCGGGGCGCCATCGTCATCGCCAATCGTGGTCGTTAGCAACAAGGTCGTTACCAACAACCCAAATCGCGCAGCGCACGCATCAATCCGGCCGAAAGGCCATCAGCCGCTCGACATAGCGGGCGACCTGGTCGACCTCAAGATTGACGCCATCGCCCGGGCGCAATCGACCCAGGGTGGTGTGCTCCAGCGTGTGCGGAATCAGGTTGACTGAAAACGCATCGTCGCCGACCCGGTTGACGGTAAGACTGACCCCGTCCACCGCAATGGATCCCTTTACGCTCACATAGCGCGCCATCGCCGAAGGAATCTGGAAGTGAAAGACGCTGGAAAGTCCGTCGGGTGCAGTCGATCGCAGGGCCCCTACTCCGTCGACATGACCACTGACCAGGTGTCCACCCA
>CAZUZT010000337.1:0-1704 GCA_964624575.1 uncultured Rhodanobacteraceae bacterium
TGGGGCGGCACCCAGCCATGGACGGGGATGGACTGGACGGTGCCGGTGCCGGTGCCGGTCACCGTGGTTCCGGCCGTATTGCCCCAGGGCAGGCTCAGCCCGCTGTCGCGGTAGATCTGATAGTCGATGCTTGCCGGACCGGGTCCCAGGCGCATGCGCCGGGCATCGACATTGCCACTGACCGAGCCGCCGTCCAGCGCGATGCTGAATGCCCCGCCCAGGGTGCAGTTCACGGCCAGGTTGGTACTGGCGGCGTGGCCGTCCAGGCCACTGACCGTGCCGAAATGAAGCGGTGCGGCGGTGATATGGCATTCGGGCTGGAGGGTTGCCCGGGCAGTCAGGGGCGACAGAACGGTTTCGTTTTGACTGACCGATCCGCAGGAGGGCGGCACCAGCACGAAATTGGTTCGCCGGGCGATGATCGGAGCCACGGTGGATTGGTACAGGCCCACTGCCTTGCCGGTCTGGCCGGCAGACAAACGGCCGTAGACCGTTACCTGCCGGGTCACAGGAATGTACAGTGCCAGCGCGAGAAAATCCACGGCCACCGGTCCGGCGCTGTCTCCGAGGGCACCCCAGATCTCGCTGCGGGCGGCATCGCTGTAAATCTGGTATTGCAGGGAATGACCGCCCTGGGCAAGTCGCCGATCGGGCACCGACACACCGCCGTCGCCGGCCGGAATGCTCAGACAGACCCGGTAATTGATATTCAAAAAAGCCGAGCAGGTCACCGTAATGGTCGCGGTGACATCGACCTGCGGCGTCGGCAGGCCTGTGAACGTGCCGAAATCAAGTGACGGGCTGACGCTGTAGCTGCAGCTTTGTGCCTGCAGCGGCCCGGCCAGAAGGGCGAACAGGAGCGCGCACAGGGCGGCAACGGCACGTGTGTTCATGGCGATTTCCATTGACAACCGACCTCGCGCCGGCGCGGCACGGAGTCGGACGAGGATTGCGAGGCAGCCACGTGATACAGGCAACGCCCGTCGGCAAAGGCCACTTCAATCGTGGTGTCGGCGACCAGGTTGTCCAGGAATACCTGGCCATCGTAGCCAACCACCACCCTCTCGCCGCTGGCAACGATGCGGCCGCGACGGCCGGCGGCCACCGGCTCGCCATCGCGCCCGATCAGGACCAGCAGCACCGGATGGTTGCGTTCGATCTCGAACCGGACCAGCACGCCGCTGCGGTCGGCCGGGATCGCAGTGCGGGCGACCTGGCCAATCCGGTAGTCCGGCCCCAGGTCGTTGGGATCGATGGCAATGTGGTTGCGCTGCCAGCTGCGCAGATCGGGCACCAGCAGGTAACCGGCGGCGTCGCTGCGGCCCAGGGGGCGGTTCTCGCTGAGCACCTGCACGTCGGCGATGCCGCCGGTGCTGGCAACGGCGAAGCCGTCATGGATGTAGCGGCTCAGGAACAGCCGTCCATCCATCGCCGCGACACTGCCATTGCCCTGGAAGAAGGCGCCGGTGCCGCCGGCGGTGCGGTCGATGCCGAACCAGGCCTCGCCATGGCGTCCCAGCACCTGCACCGATGCTTGGCCGTTGGCACCGGAGTGATGGCCGGCGCGCAGATCCCAGCCCCAGCCGCCCTGGTAGGGCGCGGAGCGGCGCAGGCCGATCTGGCCGCTGTTGCGCGTGTCATCGTGGGAAACCTGGGCATGACCGTGCAGGCGATCGCCGAAACTGCGGCTCAGGCTGATGCCGA
>CAZUZT010000338.1:0-1698 GCA_964624575.1 uncultured Rhodanobacteraceae bacterium
GCCGGACTTGGGCCGGACTTGGGCCGGAGTCGGGCCGCAGTCGGGCGGGGCGACGGGCCGGGCAGCGAGGAAACGGCACTTGGCCGTCATTTTCTCGACACGAAACCAACGCCACCGTATGCAATAATGCCGCGATGCAATATGGCCGGCCCCGGCAATCACGGCGGCCCGGTTGCAACCCCCCAAATTGCTCGCCCGTCCACCTGCGCCCTGTTTCCGCGGTGGCCGCGGCGCAGCCAGCCAGGAGAGACACGTGGCCCGCAAACCTGTCGACCTCACCGATCCGTCCACCGGCAAGACGATCCAGCTGCCCGTCATCGAGGGCAGCGTCGGCCCGGCGACCCTGGACATCGGCAACCTGTACCGGGAGACCGGCTACTTCACCTATGACCAGGGCTATGTCGGCACCGCCAGCAGCAACAGCGCCATCACCTACATCGACGGCGATGCTGGCGTGCTGCTCTACCGCGGTTACCCGATCGAGCAGCTTGCCAAGCATTCCAGCTTCGTGGAAGTGGCCTACCTGCTGATCCATGGAGAGCTGCCCGATACCGGGCAGCTGGCCGCTTTCAGCCATGAGATCACCCATCACACGATGATCCATGAGTCGGTGAAGACGTTCATGCACGGCTTCCACTACGACGCCCATCCGATGGCGATGCTGTGCGGCGTCACCGGCTCGCTGGCCGGTTTCTATCACGACAACCTGGACATGGATGACGCCGGTCACCGGCGCCTGTCGGCGATCCGCATGATCGCCAAGATGCCGACCCTGGCAGCGGCCGCCTACCGTTATTCGATCGGTTGGCCGATGCGCTTCCCGCGCAACAACCTGGATTACTGCAGCCGCTTCCTGCACATGATGTTCGAGGTGCCCAGCGAGCCGCTGGAGCTGCCCGAGGTCGCCGCCAAGGCCCTGGACCTGCTGTTCATCCTGCACGCCGACCACGAGCAGAACGCCTCGACCTCGACCGTGCGCCTGGTCGGCTCCACCGGCGCCAATCCGTATGCCTGCGTCGCCGCCGGCATCGCCGCCCTGTGGGGACCGGCGCATGGCGGTGCCAACGAGGCGGTTCTGAAAATGCTCGAAGAGATCGGCGATCCGTCCCGGGTCAAGTCCGCGGTCGACCGGGCCAAGGACCGGGAATCGGGTTTCCGGCTGATGGGCTTTGGCCACCGCGTCTACAAGAACTACGATCCGCGCGCCGCCATCATCCGGGAAATGTGCCACAAGGTGCTGGCCGACCTGGGGGTCAACGACCCGTTGCTGGATGTGGCCCTGGAACTGGAACAGGCCGCGCTCAAGGACGACTATTTCGTCCAGCGCAAGCTGTATCCCAACGTCGATTTCTATTCCGGCCTGATCTACAAGGCGCTGGGCATTCCGACCTCGATGTTCACGGTCATGTTCGCCATCGCCCGTACCGCCGGCTGGGTTGCGCACTGGCTGGAGCAGAGCGCCGATGCCAGTACCCGCATCGGCCGGCCGCGCCAGCTCTACACCGGCGCCACCCAGCGCGACTACGTCGGCATCGACCAGCGCTGATCAGCGCCGGTCAGCGGGCCGGCGCACGTTGGCCCCCGATCCCGAGTTGGAAACGACAACGCCCGGCCTGATGCCGGGCGTTGTCGTTATGGGTGGTATGCGTGGGTTGCGTCTGGAGCCGGCTGCGTAGCGGCATCCGGCAAGGCCAGCCC
>CAZUZT010000339.1:0-1652 GCA_964624575.1 uncultured Rhodanobacteraceae bacterium
TCGGGTCCAGGGCCGAGGTCGGCTCGTCGAGCAGGATCACTTCCGGGTTCAGGGCCACGGCGCGGGCGATGCACAGACGCTGCTGCTGGCCGCCGGACAGGCCCAGGGCACTGCGCTTGAGCTTGTCCTTGACCTCGTCCCACAGCGCAGCCTGGCGCAGGGCCTGCTCGACCCGGTCGTCCATATCCACCCGCGACAGGCGCTCGTAATGGCGGATCGCATAGGCGATGTTTTCGTAGATCGACATCGGGAACGGCACCGGCTTCTGGAACACCATGCCGACCTTGCTGCGCAGGCGGTTGAGCGAGTAGCCGGGGTCGAGGATGTTCTCGCCATCCAGCAGCACCTGGCCGCTGGCGACCTGGCCGGGATAGATGGCATAGATGCGGTTGAACACCCGCAGCAGGGTGGATTTGCCGCAGCCGGACGGGCCGATCAGCGCGGTGACCTGGCGCTCGGCGATATCCAGGTCAACGTTGCGCAGGGCCTGGAAATCGCCGTAGTGGAAATCCAGGCCGCGGGCGGCCATTTTCAGCGTTGTGGTCGGGGTGTCGGCATGGGCGGCAGCCGGTTTGGGGGCGGTATCAGTCATTGGGAATCTTGTTGCGAAGCAGGAGGGCACGCGCGGCCAGGCTGATCAGCAGCACGAAGGTGGTCAGCACCAGGGCACCGGCCCAGGCCAGCAGTTGCCAGGATTCGTACGGGCTGCCGGCGTACTGGTACATCACCACCGGCACGCTGGCCATCGGCCGCATCAGGTCGGTGCTCCAGTACTGGTTGCCGAAGGCGGTGAACAGCAACGGCGCGGTCTCGCCGCTGATCCGGGCCAGCGCCAGCAGCACACCGGTGACGATGCCGGCCGAAGCGCCGCGGTAGAGTACCTGAGTGATCACCTTCCACTGCGGCACGCCCAGCGATAGTGCCGCCTCGCGCATCTGCGTGGGCACCAGGCGCAGCATCTCGTCGGTGGTGCGCACCACCACCGGCAGCACGATGAAGGCCAGCGCCAGGGCGCCGGCCAGGGCCGAGAACGAGCCGCCCATCTGCGCCACCACCAGGGTGTAGACGAACAGGCCGAGCACGATCGACGGCGCCGACAGCAAAATATCGTTGACGAAGCGGACCACGGTGCCGAGCTTGCGCGCGCCGGCGTACTCGCTCAGCCAGGTGCCGGCGGCGATGCCCAGCGGTGTGCCGATGACGATCGCCAGCACGCACATCACCATGGAGCCGAAGAAGGCGTTGCCCAGGCCCCCACCATCGGCCATCGGCGGTGGCGTGGGCTGGGTGAACAGGGCCCAGCTGATGCCGCCGATGCCCTTGCTGACCGTGGTCCACAGGATCCAGAACAAAAATATCAGGCCGAAGGCGGCGGCGGCGCAGGACAGCACCAGGGCGATGGCATTGACCAGGCGGCGCCGGCGGTACAGGCGTTCGGCGGCCGGCGCGGGCGCTGGTTTGCCGTTGGCACGGCGGCCGCGGCCGGTGCCAGGGTTGGCCGATGCTGTGGTTACGGCGCTGCCGGGACGGGAGCGTGCCATGTCAGTTGCCCTCCTTGCGGGCGATGCGCGAGAGCATCAGCCGGGCGATGGCCAGAACGAAGAAGGTGACGATGAACAGCACGAAGCCCAGCAGCAGCAGGGCCGAGCGGT
>CAZUZT010000340.1:0-1624 GCA_964624575.1 uncultured Rhodanobacteraceae bacterium
GGCGAGGAGTGGGTGACCGAGCGCACCGCGCCGCTGCTGGCGGCGGTGCAGCTGAACTACCGGATGCCGATCCCCTACCCCGCCGACGTGGTGGTGGAGCTGCACTGCCAGCGGCTGGGCAACACCAGCGTCACCATCGGCCACCGCATCAGCAGCGAAGACGGCGCGACGCTCTACGCGGACGGCCACGTGGTGATGGTGTGGGTGGAGCGCGCCAGCGGCCGGCCGACGCCGCTGCCCGACGCGGTGCGCCGCGCCGCCGGCGGCTGAAGCCGGGGCAGGCCGGCCTGCGGCCTACAATGCGGCAATTCCCCAGCAAGGATTCCGCATGAGCGAGCTGATCCAGAGCGTCCGGCACGGCCGCATCCACGAACTGCGCCTGGCGCGGCCGCCGGTCAACGCGATCAACCCGGCGCTGTGCGCGGCGCTGCGCGATTCGATCGCCGCGGCGGTGGAGGCCGGCGCCGAAGGCCTGGTGCTGGCCGGCGGGCCGAAGGTGTTTTCAGCCGGGCTGGACGTGCCCCTGCTGCTGTCGATCCAGGACGACGCAAAGGCCCTGTATGACGCCTGGAACGGCTTCTTCGACGCCGCCCGCGCCCTGGCAGCCTGTCCGGTCCCGGTGGCGGCGGCGATCGCAGGCCACGCGCCGGCCGGCGGCTGCGTGCTGGCGCTGTGCTGCGACTGGCGGGTGATGGCCGAAGGCCCGTTCACCATCGGCCTGAACGAGACCCAGGTCGGGATCGCGATCCCGCCGGGGATCATGCGGCTGATGCAGCGCACGGTTGGCAGGCGCCAGGCGGAGGCCATGCTGCTGGCCGGAGCGATGGTCGAGTCCGAGCGCGCGCTTGCGATCGGGCTGGTGGACGAGCTTGCCGGCGTCGACCACGTGGTCACGCGCGCGATCGCGCGGCTGGACCTGCTGCTGGACCTGCCCCGCGGGCCGATGCTGGAAACCCGCCGCCTGCTGCGCGCCGACCTGCTTGACGCCCTGTCCGCGGACAACATGCAGCTCGAGCGCTGCCTGGAATCCTGGCACAGCGCCGATACCCAGCAGGCGCTGCGCGCGATGGTGGCCAGGCTGGGGAAGGGCTGAGCCGGAACTGTCAGGCGCCAGTGGCCACCGGGCTGGCCGGATTTTCGATCCAGCCGCTCCAGGACCCTGTATAGAGCTTCGCCCCAGGCAGCCCTGCGTGCGCCATCGCGAGCAGATGATGGCAGGCGGTGACTCCGGAACCGCACATGACCGCGACCTGCCCCGCTTCGCGTCCGGCCATCAGGCGCTTGAAGTCGTCGCGCAACTCGTCGGGAGAGCGGAAACGGCCGTCGTCGCCGACGTTTTCGGTGTAGGGCCGGTTGACCGCGCCGGGCACGTGCCCGGGCACCGGGTCGATGGGCTCGGACTCGCCGCGGAACCTCGCGGCGCCGCGCGCGTCCAACAGCAGGCCGCCGGCCTCCAGGAGCGACTGCACGCCGCCCGCATCCAGCAGCCGGGTTTCGTCGAAGCTGCCGCCGTAATGGGCCGGCGCAGGCGCAGCCACGGCAACTTCCACCGGCAGGCCCAGCGAACGCCATCGCGACCAGCCGCCGTCGAGCACCGCCACGTTGGCATGCCCCAGCGCGCGCA
>CAZUZT010000341.1:0-1613 GCA_964624575.1 uncultured Rhodanobacteraceae bacterium
GATGAAGATCACCCAGGATGTGCGCGAGTACGCCGCCCGGATCGGTGCCGACGAGGCCACGGCCCTGGATACCGGCTTGGCGGAGAAGGCGGTGCAATTCCGCCAGGCCGGGGGCAAGATTTACCAGGACGCTTGACGCCAGCCATGATCAGGTCGCTCGGCCGATGGCGGGCGGACACCGGCTGCGGCCACCCGGCCTGATGGCCCACGACCCTTATTGCCGGTCGTAGGCCAGCACCCGGTTGGTGGGCACGATGTCCGCCGACTCCGTCAACCCGATGAGTGCCATGTTCTTCATCAACCATTGGCGGTTGACGACCTGCTTGACGACCTGCCAGCCGCGGGTGGCGGCGATGGTGGCGCCGGAATAGCGGTTGATGTGCAGTCGGCCCACGTCGGCGCCACCCGGCAAGCTCCACTGCGCCGGCAGGCCGGTGTTGTTGGGGTTGCTGCGCTGACAGATGATGAGGTCGCTGGCAAAGATGCCAGTCAGTTGACTATGGTCGAACAATGGTCGAGTATTGTGCGTAATAACAGCACTAATTCGCATCGAGGAAACCATGCCCGCTGTCGCAGCCTTCCCTGATTTCCTGGAATCGCTCAAGGAGCCGGAGTCGCCCAAGGCACTGTCGCCGTCACGCTTGGCCGAAACCCTGGACTTGCCGGTGCAGGAACTGGCCGGTCTGGCGCGGGTGCATCGCAATACTGTGCAGTCGGCGCCGACTTCGCCCAAACTCCAATCCGCCATGCGCGACATCGTCCGCGTGCTGTCGGCTGCGTATGCACTCAACGGCGACATGGACCGGTCTGTGTTCTGGTTCCGCAACTTTCCCATCGCTGATTTTGGCCATCGCACGCCGATGCAATTGGTGGAGATGGGCAAGCCCCAGGCTGTGATCGACTACATCGAATCACTGGCTGCGGGCGCATCGGGGTGATCCTCACGCGGATCGATCCATCGCTGAACTTGTATCGCGCGCATCGACCGCAATGGGCCAGCCAGCCGCTGAGCGGCGCCGGCGCGGCCCTCATCGGTGGGCGCCTGAATCGCCCAGGCGTTCATGCCTTGTGCCTGTCGTTGAGTGCCGAGGCCGCCCTGACGGAAAATCGGCAAGAAGATCCGCTGATGCCGCCGTGCACGGTGGTCGGTTATCAGGCCGACCTGGCTTCGGTAGTGGATTTCAGCGCCGGCTACGATCCCGGGCTCTGGGATCCGTTGTGGCAGGAGTTGACCTGCAACTGGCGCGGCATGGCCTTGCTGGAAGGTATCGAACCGCCAAGCTGGAATCTGGCCGATCAGGTGATCGCGGCTGGTCACTGCGGGATCCTGTTTCCCGCGCAACGCTCGATCGGTGTGAATCTGGTCGTCTACACCGATCTGGTCCGGCCGCCCGACCGATTGGCGATTCACGATCCGGATGGTCTGCTGCCGAAAGATCAAGCCAGTTGGCAGTAGTCAGGCATTGAGGCTTGTTGCCACTATAGATATCGCCCTGACTGGGCCGTCATGCCCTGATTAGTGACGCCGGGGCGGCCGGCGGCGGTACGCGCTCAGCACTCGCCGAACAGGGCGGCCAGGTCGCTGGCGCGCAATTTGCCGACGGGGGTGCGTG
>CAZUZT010000342.1:0-1602 GCA_964624575.1 uncultured Rhodanobacteraceae bacterium
GGCACGGCACCTATAATCAGCCACTTGCCACGGAGGGATGACGATGAGCGAGCGCGATGAGATGCACTATGACGTGGTGGTGGTCGGCGCCGGGCCGGCCGGCCTGGCGTTTGCCATGCGCCTGAAGCAGGTGCAACCGGAGACCAGCGTCTGCGTGATCGAGAAGTCGTCCACCATCGGCGCCCATGTCCTGTCCGGGGCGGTGATCGAGACCGGGCCGCTGGACGAGCTGGTGCCGGGCTGGCGCGAGCAGCCGCCGCCGGTGTGCGTGGAGGCCGGCCGCGACGAGTTCTACTGGCTTACCGGCAAGCGCGCGGTGCGCTTCCCGATGGCGCCGCCGCAGATGAACAACCACGGCAATGTGATCGTGTCGCTGGGCGCGCTGTGCGCCTGGCTGGCGCCGCAGGCCGAGGCGCTGGGTGTGGAGATCTTCCCCGGCTTTGCCGCCGCCGAGGCGCTGGTCGAGGACGGCCGCGTGGCCGGCGTACGCATCGGCGACATGGGCGTGGCCAGGGATGGTTCGCACAAGTCGACCTACACCCAGGGCATCGACATCCGGGCCGGCACCACGGTGCTGGCCGAGGGCTGCCGCGGCCACCTGACCAAGACATTGATTGCGCGGTTCGACCTGGCCCGCGACAGCGGCCCGCAAACCTATGGCATCGGCATCAAGGAGCTGTGGCAACTGGCGCCGGGCAAGGGCGAGCCGGGCCTGATCCAGCACACGCTGGGCTGGCCGCTGGACAACCGCACCTACGGCGGCAGCTTCATCTACCACCTGGACAACGACCGCCTGGCGATCGGCCTGGTCGCCGGGCTGGATTACGAGGATCCGCAGTTCAAGCCCTGGGAAGCGTTCCAGCAGTTGAAGAACCATCCGTTCCTCAAGCCGTTACTGGATGGCGGCTCGATTGTTTCCGCCGGCGCCCGCGCCCTGGTCGAGGGCGGCTGGCAGGCGCTGCCGAAGGTGGAAATGCCCGGTGCGATCCTGATCGGCGACAGCGCCGGCCTGGTCAACGTGCCCAAGATCAAGGGCACGCACCAGGCGATGCGCTCGGGCATGCTCGCCGCCGAACACCTGGCCGCAACCGGCAGCAGCGACGGCTGGGATGCGCGCCTGCGCAGCTCGCCGGTGATGGCCGAGCTGAAGAAGGTGCGCAATGTCCGCCCCGGTTTCCGCAAGGGTTTGTGGGCGGGCCTGGCCAATGCCGCCTGGGAAACGGTGACGCTAGGCAAATCGCCGTGGACGCTCAAGCACCACGCCGACCATGCCGCCATGCGCAAACTGGATGACTACACCTCGCCCGAGCGCGACTGGCAGGCCCGCGAACTGCCGCCGCGCGACCGCCTGGCCGGGGTCTACTTCGCCGCCACCGAGCACGATGAGGATCAGCCGGTGCACCTGCAGATCCTGGAGCCGGACATCTGCGTGACCCGCTGCGTCACCGAGTACGACAACCCCTGCCAGCGCTTCTGCCCGGCGGCGGTGTACGAGATGGTCGAGGACGAGGCCGGCAAGCGCCTGCAGATCAACGCCGCCAACTGCGTGCACTGCAAGACCTGCGACATCAAGGATCCCTACCAGATCATCAACTGGGTGAC
>CAZUZT010000343.1:0-1588 GCA_964624575.1 uncultured Rhodanobacteraceae bacterium
TCGATGCCGAACAGGAACTCGAACATCGGCCCGCCGCGCACCGCGCCGGGCTCGGCCGGGTTGGTGGCGAAGCCGACCGCGATGGTGCCGCCGTCGATGGCCGCGAGCCGGTCGCGGATCGTTTCGGCCTGGGCAATGCCCTCGCAGGGAATGATCGCGTGTTCGATCCCGGGCAGCCGGCGCAGGGTGTGCCCGCCGGTGGCGACCACCAGGAAATCGTTGTCGATGGTGCCGGCGCTGGTGATCACGCGGCGGCCGCCTTCAAGCACCTGCTGCACGCTGCCCTGTACCCAGCTGACCCGCTCGCGCTCGAAGAAGCGGGCCAGCGGCACGCGCAGGTCGTCGCCGCGGCGCTTGCCCGAGGGCACCCAGATCAGGCTGGGCAGATACACCAGCTCGCATTGCGGCGAGACCACGGTGATCGGGTTGTCCACGCCTTCGCGACGCAGCCCGCGGACCGTGGACAGCGCGGCGAAGCCGCTGCCGAGGATGACGATCTGCTTCATGGCCCGGCGCTGCGCTGCGCCTTGGCCCAGTCCACGATGCCGGCGGTGGCCAGGGTGCCGGAGGTGCGCGCCAACTCGCGCCCGTGCTGGAACAGCACAAGGGTGGGGATGCTGCGGATGCCAAAGCGCGTGCCCAGTTCCGGGGCGGCCTGGGTGTCGACCTTGGCCAGCCGCATTGCCGGCTCAAGCTGCGCTGCGGCAGCTTCGAAATGCGGCGCCATCACCCGGCAGGGACCGCACCAGGGCGCCCAGAAATCCACCAGCAGCGGCAGCCCGGAGCGCGCCGCATGCAGGTCGAAGCTGGTGCTGTGCAGGGCCAGCGGCTGGCCGGTGAACAGCGCTTGCCGGCATTTTCCGCAACGTGCGCCATCGCCCAGGCGTGCGGACGGAACGCGGTTGCGCGCCTGGCAATGCGGGCAAGGAACGAGCAGCGTGCTCATGCGCCGGCCTCGTGGCTTTTATCGCCCATCAGCACGCGGCCATCCGCGTCGACCACGACGACATCCACGTCAATCCCCTGGCGAACGCTCTGGGTGACCACACAGAAATCTTCGAACTGGGCGAAGACCCGGTCCAGGCCGGTGTAGTCGGCGTTGTGCCCGGGCAGGTGCAGGGTGGCTTTTGCCGTGCCGATGCGCCAGCGGCCGTGCTCATTGCGCACCGGCACGGCACAGATCTCGGCCCGGATCGGTGCCGGTTCGTTGCGGAACTTGCGCAGGGCGAAGACCAGGCTGGCGGCCAGGCAGTTGGCGATCGAAGCCAGCAGCAGGCGGGCCGGGTTCGGACCCTGGTCCTGGCCCAGCGGCGGCGGTTCATCGGTCAGCAGGGATGCCAGGCTGGTGCCGTCAAAGCTGACGCGGAAAGCGTAGTCGCCGTCCTGCTCCAGGGTGAGGCGGATCGGGCTGTCGATGCTCATGGCGTTGTTCCTCGAATTCGGAGTGTGGATCAGGGTATGGCCGGTGCGCGCGGGTGGCGGGTGATCAAGACGTAATACAGCAGCGGAATGACGACCAGGGTCAGCACGGTGGAGACCAGGATGCCGAAGATCAGCGAGATCGCCAGGCCGTTGAAGATCGGGTCGT
>CAZUZT010000344.1:0-1578 GCA_964624575.1 uncultured Rhodanobacteraceae bacterium
TGTACCGGCAGGCGGTCACCTCCGCCGGCTCCGGCTGCATGGCGGCACTGGATGCCGAGCGCTTCCTGGAAAGCTGAAGGCGCCGGTGAGCGGCCCGTGCGACAGCGGCGGGCGGCGCACCACCGGCACCGGCCGGCCGGCAACGGCCACCCGCAGCCAGAATCCGATGCAACTGCGTATCCACAAACGCCTGGATGAGATCCCGGCCGGGCAGTGGGATGGCCTCCGCCCGGACGGCAACCCTTTCCTCAGCCATGCCTTTCTTTCCGGCCTGGAAACCACCGGCTGCATCCGCAACGAGCTGGGCTGGCAGGGCTGGCACCTGGCCTGGTACCGCCAGGAGCAGGTGGTGGCTGCCCTGCCCGGCTACCTGAAAGGCAATTCCCACGGCGAGTTCGTGTTCGACTGGAGCTGGGCCCAGGCGCACGAGCTGGCCGGCGGCCGTTACTACCCCAAGCTGCTGTGCGCGGTGCCCTACACCCCGGTCACCGGCCCGCGCCTGCTGACCGGCACCGGACCGGACCGGGCACTGTTGCAGCAGGCACTGGCGCGCTCGCTGATCAGCGAGTCCCGGCGCCTGGGCCTGTCCGGCGTGCACCTGAACTTCCCGTCTACGGATGATCGCCACGCGCTTGAACAGGACCCGCGCTGGCTGCTGCGCCAGGATGTGCAGTTCCACTGGCACAATGCCGGCTATACCGATTTCGATCAGTTCCTGGCCGCGCTGCGGCACAGAAAACGCAAGAACATCCGCACCGAGCGGCACCAGCTTCACCAGGGCGGCTGGCGTTTCCAGCGCCTGTCCGGGGCAGAACTGGATCCGGCCGGCTGGCGCTTCGTGCACAGCCTGTATGTCGGCACCTTCGCCGAGAAGGGCAATTATCCGGCGCTGACCGAGGCCTTCTTCCAGCATCTGGGCCGGACCCTGGGTGAGCAGGTGATGGTCTGCCTGGCGCACGCGCCGGACGGCCGGCCCACGGCCATGGCCCTGTACCTGCACGATGACCAGACCCTGTACGGCCGTTACTGGGGCAGCCTGAAGGCCGTGCCCGGCCTGCACTTTGAGTGCTGCTATTACCAGGGCATCGAGTTCGCCATCGAGCGCGGCCTGCAGGTGTTCGAGCCTGGCGCCCAGGGTGAACACAAGATGGCCCGCGGCTTTCTGCCGGTGCGTACCTGTTCCTTCCACCACCTGACCGAGCCGGCGCTGCAGACCAAGGTGATGCGCTGGCTGGAACACGAGCGCGCGGCAGTGGCGGCCTGGCATGACCAGTTGCTGGCCCGCAGCCCTTATGCCCATGCACCTGGTTGAACTGGCTGTTGACCCGCAGGCGCCGTTCCCGCCGGTCGAGCACGCCCTGCGCGAACCCGACGGCCTGCTGGCCTGGGGCGGAGACCTTTCGCCACCGCGGCTGGCCAATGCCTACCGGCACGGCTGCTTTCCCTGGTTCGAGCCCGGCCAGCCGATCCTGTGGTGGTCGCCGGATCCGCGCCTGGTACTGGCCAGCGACGGCTTCCACGTCGCCCGCTCGCTGGCCCGGTTCCTGCGCCGCAGCGACTGGTCGGTAACGGTCAACA
>CAZUZT010000345.1:0-1572 GCA_964624575.1 uncultured Rhodanobacteraceae bacterium
TCTGTATCGAGCAGCGGCCCGAGCTTTTTCCCCCTCGATCCCCCTTCGCGAGTGAACGGGGAAGCAATTTTTCAAGTTGTGAGCTGTATTGGCTGGTCTGCCAGCGTCCGGTTCCAGACCCTGATCCAGATCCGTGAGCGGCTATGCTGTGCGCCGTTCGGCCGGCCGCCTGCGTCGGGCGGCCGTTCCCAGTGATTCCGTCCGGAGGCTTCGCCGGTGCTGGTTGTGCAACAACTGATGTCGGCACTGCTGGCGCCGCTGCCGATCACGCTGGTGCTGCTGCTGGCGGCTTTCGTGCTGCTGCTGGCCGGCTGGCGGCGGGCAGGGCTGGGCGGTATGGCGCTGGCCTTGGCCTGGTTGTGGGTCTGGTCGCTGCCGGTGGTGGCCGATCAGATCGGCGCCGGCCTGGAATCCCGCTATCCGCCGCTGGCAGCGGATTCACCGCAACTGCCACAAGTCGACGCGATCGTGGTTGCCGGTGGCGTGTTCGGCGCCGGCCTGGCGCATCCCCACCCCAATCTCAACGCCGCCGCAGACCGCTACTGGCATGCGGCGCGGCTGTTCCATGCCGGCAAGGCGCCGTGGATCATCGTTTCCGGCGGCGGACGGCCGGGCAGTTCGCGCCCGACCGAAGCGGCCTCGGCGCGGCTGTTCCTGCTCGATCTGGGCGTGCCGGACGGGCGCATCCTGCTTGAAGACCAGGCCCGCACCACGCGCGGGAATGCCGTGCGGGTGCAGGCCATGGCGCGTGAGCACGGTTTCGACAAGCTGCTGCTGGTGACTTCGGCCTTGCACATGCGCCGCACCGAGGCCAGCTTCCGCGGCCTGGGCATGGATATCGTGCCGGCGGCCACCGATTTCGAAGTGTCGACCTCGCGTTGGGCGGTGGCTCAGGACGGCGGGCGATGGCGGCGCTGGTTGCCCAGCGCGCACGCACTTTCCCGCAATCACCGCGCCTGGCACGAGCACGTGGGCCAAGGCTATTACCGCCTGCGCGGGTGGCTGTAAGTGGCAGGCGGCGCCGATCCGTCGGGGTCAGCGGTGATGACGGTCCCCCGGTGTCGGCACGATCTGCACCGCCGGGGTTGCGGGCAATGACTGGATACCGGGATTTGCCGGCTTCCCCATCCCCGCGTGCCGCCTGGCTGTGGCGGTACGGGCCGATCCTGGTGCTGCTGGCGGTGGTCGTCGTCGTTACCGCTTCCTGGTTGCCCGGCCGGCTGTATCACCGGCTTTTGCCCTGGAGTGCGCCCTGGCTGAACCATTTTCTGGCCTATGCCGCGCTGGCGGCCACAGTCGCGATCGCCTGGGTCGGCAACCTGCGGCGCTGGTGGCTGGCGGCCGTGGGCCTGGCGCTGCTGGCCGGTGCCATGGAGCTGGGCCAGCATCTGGCGCTGAGCCGGTATCCGCGCTGGGCCGACTGGAGTTGGGGCGTGGCCGGCGCCTTGTTCGGATTGACCGTGGGCGCGCTCCTGCGCTGCCGCTGGCGCCGGCGGAGCCATGATTCTGCGCCTTCGTGGTGGTCGCCGGAACTGGATGACGCCAGCCGCCTGCGCGAACTGGGCCGGCATC
>CAZUZT010000346.1:0-1570 GCA_964624575.1 uncultured Rhodanobacteraceae bacterium
TCCAGCCGCAGCTTGTGCGGCCCGATGTCGAACATCACCCGGCTCACGCCGTCCAGGTCCAGCGTGATCTGGCGGGGATCGGAGTGACGGCAGCCGGCATCATCCGCCTGCGCCGCAAGCGGCAGTGCAAGGGCGCAGGCAAGCATCAGGACTCGGTTCATGGCTGGGTTCCTCGTGCAGTCGGGGGAGGTCAGGCGAGGATCGCGGGCGCGGGGCCGGCGTCACTGTCTTTGCCGCACTCGTCGATGTCCTCGCGGGTCATCGTCGCGTAGGGCGCGAACTCGGGCAGCGCGGCGGCCAGCGCCTGCTGGCTGTCGTACAGGCCCGGCAGCAGGGCGCACAGCTTCATCGCCTCGTCCTCGATCCGGGCGGCCTCGGCCTTGATGCGCTGCTCGTAGGCCTTGCGGCCTTCCTCGCCGCCGAACAGCGCGTTGCCGATCCCGGTCAGCGCCACCCCGGCAACGTCGGCGCCCTGGATGCCGATGGCCATGCCCGCACGGGCCAGGCCGACCAGCTGGCGCCGGTGCTCCAGCAGCAGCTCGCGCTGCGCCCCGGTGACCGGGACGGCCTCGCCCTGGATCAGGAAGTCGCCCTGCGGGCTGATCTCGGCCCGCGGCAGGCCATCGGGCTTGCTGGTGCCGAACGTGCGCCCGTTGATGGTGAAGCCGGAGTTCTCGCCGACGCGGATGTTTTCCGTCTCCAATTCGCGCTGCGCCTCGGTGATGGCCGCCGCGGCCTGGCGTCCGATCCAGGATTGCTCCGCTGTGTCCGTGGCTTCGGTGGCCGACTGCGGCGGCGGCTCGGAGCTGCCGCAGCCGGTTGCCAGCAGCGCGGCCAGCACCAGGCCGGGGGCGATGGAGAAGATGGTCCTGTCATTCATGATGATGTCCCCGGGAAGTCGATGGTTCAGCCTTCGTCGCGCCAGCGGCGCAGGCGCACGGCGACCAGCAGCATCACCACGCCGGCCACGGCACCGATCCAGGTCGCTGGCTGGAGCAGGTTGGAATAGACGCCGGCCGGCTCGATGAGCGGCAGCACGCCGGCGCTTTCTATGCTGGCGCCGCCCATGCGCTCGATGTCATGCGGGGTCAGCGGCACCGTGCCCAGCAGCATCCGCGCCACGATATTGCTCCAGAACCACTCCGTGCCAAGATTGAACAGGTGCATGACCTGGAACACGCTCACGAAGGCGCCTGCCAGCACTGGCACCAGCACCGCCCACAGGAACGGCACGCTGCGCGCCCAGGCCGAGCACAGCATCAGCCAGCCGACGGTGGGCAGCGCCCAGACCGCGTACACCGGGATCGCCGCCAGCATCGAGAGCGAGATCGCCAGCGGGTTGCCGGGGCCCCAGATCAGCTCCCAGGGATTGCCGCCGTGGACCATCACGCCCAGGCTCAGCATCAGCAGGAAGCCGAGCATGGTGGCAATGGCCGCGAGGGTGGCCAGCACCGGGATCGTGAGCACCGCGCTGGCCACCTTCGACAGCACCGTCTGGCCATCGGAGACCGGCATCGATTTCCAGAACAGCACGCTGCGGTCCTTGCGCTCGTCGTACAGCGCGCCCAGG
>CAZUZT010000347.1:0-1567 GCA_964624575.1 uncultured Rhodanobacteraceae bacterium
TGGGCCGCGTTCGGGGTCCAGGGCATGGCGCCCTATTTCTTCGAGATCGAGGCCACCGGCTACATCGGCGCCAGCGGACGCAGCGCGCTGAACCTGGAGGCCGAGTACGAGACGCTGTTCACCAACCGCCTGATCCTGAGCTGGGAAGCCGGGGCAACGGCGTATGGAAAATCCGACCCGGAACGCTTGCTGGGATCGGGATTGAGCACGGTCCAGGCCGGCCTGCGCCTGCGCTACGAAATCAGCCGCCAGTTCGCACCCTACCTCGGCTTCGAGCGCCAATGGAGCCACGGCGGCACCGCCGATCTGCGCGCGCGCGCCGGCCAGGCCCGCCACGACAGCCGCTGGCTGGCCGGCGTGCGGTTCTGGTTCTAGGCAAGGTCTGAACCGCCGGCCTCAGCCGATGGCGGCCAATGGCGGCCAATGCCTGCGTCAGTACTTCCAGCTTTTCGATCGGGAGAATTTGCTCGATGAACTCCTCGCAGAAATCCCCGCAGCGTGACCACGGCGCCGGGCCTGTCCTTCTTGGTGAGGGGGCATGCCGTATGCGCCAGGGCCGCACGAAGATCCGTTCGTGGCGCTGTTCGAGCTGATGGAAGTGGTCGAGGCCCTGTGCCCGCGTTGGCCGGTGCGCGAGCCGGATACCCGGCCGGGGGGTTTCCTGCTTTGACAGGCCGGCCTGAGAGAAAGGGTGTTGCTTCATCTGGCCATTGCACAGTGGCTGAGGTTGGCGCTGGGGCTGCGGGTGTCACCGCATGCATACTTGAAGTAGAGTCGGGCACAATCGCGAACGCGAACGCGAAGGGGAGTTTCTGCCCACGCAAGGCATCGAAACAGCGCTGAGGGAAGACGCTCGGTGGCCGTGCGTTTGCTGTAGCCGGCCAGGGCTTGGCACAGGGCAGGCGCCGAGGTGGGCGCTGGCCATGCAAGGGGAGACCGGTATCACACCGGAATGAAACGTGGAATCAAGCCACCTATATCACCTGGTCCAGCCAACGGCGTCAGCGCCTGGCGCCTGTTCGCCGGCATCGCTGCCGGGCGCGCAGGTAGCCAGCGCACGCCCGTTGCGGCTGTGCGCGGCCATGCGAACCCATCTGTTCGCAGCGGCCAATGGCGCGCCCATCCCAGCGCTGTCCGGCAATGGCTGCCGCCGGTGTCCGGCCACCTGCCTTGCTGCCAGGCCCTGTTTCGCAAATTCGCACCGACTGGCATCCCGTTAGCGCGCATGCAGCCGCAGCCGCGCTACCTGCCGCCTGACCAGCTTCGATCCGCCTACCTGAAGAACAGCCCGCACAGCCAGGAAAACCTGCCATGAACAAGCCCTTGCCCGCAGCCATCACCGGAACCCTTGCCACGGTCCCTTGTGTGGCGACCACCAGGCCATCCCGCGCCTCATCTGGCACCCAGGCCGGCTGGCGAGCCGGGTTGCTGTGCCTGCTGGCAACCCTGCTGCTGGCGGCCACGCCCGTCTGGGCGCAATCGGCGCTGGATGGGTTCGATCCGGGTGCCAACGACTGGGTGCGCAGTCTGGTGGTGCAGCCGGACGGCAAGGTGCTGGTGGGCGGGG
>CAZUZT010000348.1:0-1557 GCA_964624575.1 uncultured Rhodanobacteraceae bacterium
AACAGGGCCCGGTGCTGATGGATCAGCAGGCAGACTGGAAAATCCGCCTGCAGGCCGGGCTGCGCGGCGCAATCGCGGGCCGCTTCCCCGGCGACCGCCTCGCCGGCAACAAGTGGCAGGTGTGCGCTGAGCGTCAACCAGTAGATGAATTGCCGCGCCTGGCCGCTGTCGAGCACCTGGTCGAGCAGGAAGTCCCAGGCGTCGTGGTCGCACACGCCGTTGAAGGCCAGGCCGCAGCGCGAGGCCGGCGCTTGCCGGTCAAGGATCCCGGCAGCGAAATGGATGTCATCAAAACCAAGCTGCCGATACCACCGGTTGCGTGAAAACATGCTGCCGGAAAAGCCGTGGATGGCCGTGCTGTGGTAACCATTCGCCCGCAGCTTGCGCGGCAGGCAGGCTGGCGCGATCGCTGTCGCCTCGGGATGGAGTGTCGCGGTCCGTTGCCTGCACAACTCACGGATTTCGGCGGCAACCGTGCTGCCGTGGAACGGGATGCTGTCCTGATCCACCGTTACGCCGGGCATCGATTCAAGTTCAACCAGCGGCCGCAACTGGAAGGCCGCCAGATCCGGAGCCACGGGCAGGCCGAGCGATTCGACCACGATCAGGACAATGGTCGAAGGGGGGGGGGCTGAATTTGTTTCAACTGTGCACTTGCTGCCACGACCTGCACGTGGCCATTTCCTGACTCGGAGCCCGTTTCTGCCCTTCCGGTCCGCCACGCCAGCGCCAGGTTGTTGACGGTTGAGCCGGCGTGATTGGTGGCCGTGGCGCGCACATCGGCATGGTCACTCGCCAGCGAATGGCCATCCAACAGGACGGCCAGGGCATTGATCAGCACCAGGGTCAGGGCGAACGACCACGTGCGGGCCCTGGCCCACGCCCTGGCGTTGCCGATGGCGGCGATCCGGCTGGCGATGACGCCAACGATGGCCGCCACTGTCGCCAGCCCGGTGGCAACCAGGGCGACATAGGCGCGATCCAGTTGGCCAAGATCCCGCAGCGACTGCCATGCCGACAGGGCACTGAAGTGGTAGGCCGGGGCAAAGGAGAAAATCAGGTCAACGACGAAGACCGCCGGCAGTGCCACGGCCAGGATCAAGGGCCTGCGCAGGATCAGGGCCAACAGGCAGATCGCGGCATAATCGATATTGAGGAGTGCACGCGACAGAAAGACCTTCTGACCGGCTGCAATGAGCGGAAGGTTGCAGGCCAGGGTGAAGGCCAGCGCCGCAACCATGCCGGCGCCCAGTTGACGTGTTCTTGGATGCTTCATCGATCGGCGGCGGCCTGTTGTGGTGGCCGGCCAGCAAGCACGGGCGGCGGGGTTGGGAGTATACAAGTTACGCCGTCAACCTTCGGCCCGGCCCGTGCGGGCGCAGATGACTGGATGCCGGTTGCGTCGGGGTAGCGGGGTAGTACTGTGCGCCTTCACCGGCCCGCCGCTGCCCGGTCCACCCGGGTCTGGAGTTGGGCCGGCCCTTTGCCCAACCGCATTTTGACGACCGCCGCCATGACCCTGCCCGCCACCTTCGCCCTGTTTGCCGTTACCGCCGT
>CAZUZT010000349.1:0-1556 GCA_964624575.1 uncultured Rhodanobacteraceae bacterium
AAGGCGAATACGCCCGCCTGCTCGGCCAACGCTTCCAACGCGCCTGCCGCCGCCACGGCCTGGACCGCGGCACGCCCCTGTCCTGCGAGCATTTCCGCCCACCCGGAGACGTTCGCCAGGCCGACCTGTTTGCCGGCCTGGATTGAGGGACTGCCGAGCATCCAGGCAGCCGTGAACGTGCCCGATGACATACCATCAGGTATCCAGGGAAGACGCCCCACCTGTGCCCGCCAACACCCTTTTCGGCTGGTCCGGTGCAGGCCCGGGCTATATCAAGTCGATCAAACAGTAGTCATGGATGGTCCAGCCACCGCTGCCGACATGTATGCCTGAAACGGTGCCGCGCTCCTCCTCGGCGACGTACCAATGGATATCGGCTTCCGGTATCGGGGCGCCATTCCTGAGCACCATCGCAGCACCTGAAATCAGGGAGTCGGTGACCAGCAGCCGGTACTCCACGGCAGCCAGCACATGCAGGCGCTGGCGCTGCGGGGATATGCCGTCCAACGGAAAGTTTCTTTCCAGGTCCGCAGCATCAATGGCCGCATCCGAGCGGGCGAACAGTTCCAACAATAACTCGGGGGGCCGGGACAGCGGCAGTGCCGGCAGTGAACCGGGAGGATCAAACTGGCCCTCCAGTTCCTGGCGACGCAAGGCCAGGGCTTCTTCCGCCGTTTTCCGGCCGATGCTGATGATGGCGTCGTTCTGGCCCAGCCTCACCACCGGATCATCGATCGATTCCGGCAGGCTCACCACCCGGTGCTGTGTCGTCCGAACCTCTGCCTGGGTGCAGGAGGACGCCAATCCCGGTCCGACACTGGCGGTTGCATGGACGAGGTTCCATTGCCGGCCTTCGCGGGCGATGACCCGCTGCACCTGGCGCGGTGCCGCCGCGCACGGCTGGCACTCCTCGGCATCGATCGTCACCAGCACGATGGTAGGTCGGCGATGGTCTAGCTTCCCGTCCAGCACCTGGCCATCAGGGATCTGCGCCAGCATGGCCTGCAGTGCCCCACCCTTTTCGGCCGGCGTGCGGCGCAAGTCCCGGACGCTGAGCAGCTCTGGCGAACGCACGGCCACCAGGGCGCCGTAGCCGTTGATCACCAGCACCACGGGGATGGGCAGCCCGACCTGGTCGGCGGATTGCTGCAGTTCATGGGCAGCATGGGTCGCCATGAACTGCGACAACGCCTGCAGCGGCCACCGGACCGGAATCGCGGCGCCGGTGGCATCGACGGTGTCGACACTGGCGCTGTCCATTTCAGCGGCGTCGGCAACCGTTGCGGTGAGCGGGCCGGCGGCAAGGCCAAGCACGAACAGGCAAGTCAGAAAGCTGGAGGCATGGTTCATCGTAAATCCCGTTCAGGACAGCCAGCCCGGTGCTGGCTGTGGAAGGCCGGCTTTGCAGTGCCCAAGCCCTCGGCCCCGCCACGCCACCGTTCACACCGCCGCACCGCCGTGGCGCAGGGCCATCGGTTCGGCGGGGCTGAAGCTGTCAGGGCGGGCCTGGGGCCAGAAGCGGCGGAAGACGCGGTGTTCGGGCAGGCCGTGCAGGA
>CAZUZT010000350.1:0-1544 GCA_964624575.1 uncultured Rhodanobacteraceae bacterium
ATTCATGGCCGGCGTCGGGCGTGATCGGCAGTGAAAAGCGCAGGAAGCCGTAGCCACCGATCTTCAGCATGATCGCGGCCAGGATCACCGAACCACCGGTGGGCGCCTCGACGTGGGCGTCGGGCAGCCAGGTATGCACCGGGAACATCGGCACCTTGACCGCAAAGGCGATCAGGAAGGCGAAGAACAGCCAGCCCTGGGCGGTCATGCTCAACGGCGTCTGCGCCAGGGTTGCCAGATCAAACGTGCCGGCCTGCAGGTACAGGTAGACCAGGCCGATCAGCATCAGTACCGAGCCCAGGAAGGTGTACAGGAAAAATTTCAGCGTCGCGTAGACGCGGTTCGGCCCGCCCCACAGGCCGATGATCAGGAACATCGGGATCAGCATGCCTTCGAAGAAGACATAGAACAGCAGGGCATCGAGCGCGCAGAACACGCCGATCATGAAGCCTTCCAGGATCAGGAACGCCGCCAGGTACTGGTGCGGCCGGTGGCTGATCGAGCCCCAGGCGCCGATGATCACCAGCACGGTGACGAAGGTGGTGAGCACGATCAGCGCCACCGAGATGCCGTCGGCGCCGAGTGCATAGCTGGCGTTGATCGCGGCGATCCAGCTGTGGCTTTCGACGAACTGCATGGTCGCCGCGCCGGTGGCGCCGGCGTCGTAGCCCAGATACAGCGGCAGGCTGAGCAGCAGCACCAGCAGCGAGATCGCCAGGGCGACCGGACGCGACAGCCGGGGGCCGGCGGCAAGCACGGCAAAACCGCCGAGGATCGGCAACCAGATCAGAAGACTCAGCAGGGGCCAGGTACTCATAGCGTTCCAGTCGTTGTCAGTCGGCGTACCAGACGCACGTGCAAGGGCGAAATGGCGAACGGGCGCGGCCGCAAGGCGGCCAGGCCGGGCCGGAGGGGCGTGGCGGCTGTGTTCATGGCCGGATCAGCCCGCCGCCCGCAGGACGATCGCCAGCAGCACGATCAGGCCGACGATCATCGCGATGGCGTAGTGGTACAGGTAACCGGTCTGGATCCGCCGGACCCGGCCACTGAGGCGCCCGATCAGGCGCGCCGAACCATTGACCAGGCCGTTGTCGATCACCGCGTCATCGATGCCGCGCCACAGGCCCCGGCCCAGCAGCACGCTGCCGCGCATGAACACGGCCTGGTAGAGATCGTCGATGTAGTACTTGTTTTCCAGCAGCCTCACCACCGGCGCGAAGGTACGCCGGGCGGCGGCTGCCAGCTGCGGCCGATACAGATACATCAGCGTGGCCAGCGCGAAGCCGGCAAGCACCAGCCAGAACACCGGCGTGACGAAGCCGTGCAGCGCAAAGGCGAAGGCGCCGTGGAAGTGTTCGCCAACCCGGGCCAGGGTGTCATTGGCGGCCGCGACATGGATGGCCTGGCCGAACCAGTCTCCGAACAGCATCGGCCCGACCGTCAGGTAACCGATGATCACCGAGGGAATGGCCAGCAGCACCAGCGGCAGGGTCACCACCCACGGCGATTCCCGCGGCTCCTCGGCCAGCACGCCCGGCGTGTGG
>CAZUZT010000351.1:0-1531 GCA_964624575.1 uncultured Rhodanobacteraceae bacterium
TACTGGCCCTTCAGGCCGTTGATCGAGCTGATCTGCACGATCCGGCCCCACTTGCGTTCGCGCATGCCCTCGATCACCGGCCGGGTGACGTTGTAGCAGGAGTTGAGGTTGGTGTTGATCACCTCGTGCCACTGTTCGGGCTTCATCCGATGGAAGGTGGTGTCCCGGGTGATGCCGGCGTTGTTGATCAGGATATCGATCGGGCCGACCTGTTCCTGGATCTGGGCAATCATCGCGGCGGCGGCATCTACCTCGCCGATGTCACCCTTGAACATGGCCACCTCGTGGCCCTTGCCCTGCATCTTCTCGCGCCAGGCCTGGGCGCGGCCTTCGTCGCGGTAATTGGTGACTACGGTATGGCCGCTGCGCAGCAGGCGCTCGCAGATGGCCGTGCCGATGCCGCCGGTGCCGCCGGTAACCAGTGCCACTCGCTTTGTCATCTTCGTTCTCCCAGGGTTGGTGTGGTGCGTTCCCTGGCTAGTCTAGCCTTTGTCTCCGGTGGCCCATGTTGCACTGCGAAGGCTGCGCACTGGCGCAATCCGGCCCAGGCTGAAGACTGGCACGGCGGCGGCGAGCAGGCGCTCCGACGTGGCCCCGGTCAGGCCCAACGCGGCGTTGTCGATTCCCAGCAGGCGCAGGGCATGGCGCATGGCCGGCAGCGGGTCGGACGGGTCCACCGGCAGCGAGCTTGCCTGCTTGGACAGCTTGGCGCCTGTTTCATCCAGCAGCAGGGGCAGATGGGCATAGGCCGGCGTGGCCAGGCCCAGCCACTGCTGCAACAAAATTTGCCGTGGCGTGGAATCCAGCAGGTCGGCGCCGCGCACCACCTCGGTGATGCCCTGGGCGGCATCGTCGACCACTACCGCCAGTTGGTAGGCCCACAGGCCATCGCGCCGCCTGAGCACGAAATCGCCGACTTCGCGCTGCAAATGCTGTTGCCCCGGTCCCTGGATCGCGTCGGTGAAGCCGATGCTGCGATCGGGAACCAGCAGGCGCCAGGCGGGACTTGACTTGAGTCCTGCGGATGAAACATCGGCGCTGGCGTCGGCAACGGGCGGCGGGCAACGCCCGCGATGGCCGCCACGGGCAGCGATTCGGGTGCGTGAGCAATGGCAGCGGAAGGCTTTGCCTGCGTCGACCAGCGCCTGCAACGCCTGCCGGTAGGCATCATCGCGCCGGCTCTGGTAGAGCACCGGCTCGTCGGATTCCATGCCGAAGGCGGTCAGGGCGGTCAGGATCTGCCGCGCGGATCCGGGAACTTCCCGGGTCCGGTCCACGTCTTCGATCCGCACCAGCCAGGTGCCGCCGCACTGGCGGGCACGCAGCCAGCTGGCCAGCGCCACCAGCAATGAACCCAGGTGCAGCTGGCCGGTGGGCGAGGGCGCGAACCGGCCGCGGTAAGCGCCGCCCGCTGCCGCTGATCCGGCGGCTTGGCCGGTGGCCGGCGCGGCCTCCGGCTTGAAGCCCGGGTTCACTTGCCCCACGTATACTCCCGCCACGTTTGCCGGCAGCCATTGGAGAGCCCCGCCAT
>CAZUZT010000352.1:0-1528 GCA_964624575.1 uncultured Rhodanobacteraceae bacterium
CCATTCACACCCTGGCCTGCACCGTAACCAATCGCGGTGGTCTGGTTGCCGACCACGGCTGTTCCCGAGTTGGTACCAATGGCGATATGGTCGGTCCGGTCGCCAGCCTCGTTGCCTTCGGTCCCGACGCCGGCGCCGCTGCCCAACGCGATCCCTCGTGTGGTGCCTGCATAGGCGCCATTACCTGCGGCAAGGGCGCTGCCCGCCGCCGCATTTGCCTGGCCGACAGCAATGCTGCCGCCACCGGATGCCCGCGCATCGGTTCCCAGTGCCGTTGCGTTGCCGGCGCTGGCGTGGGCATTGGCGCCAACGGCCGTGCCGCCAGTACCCAGATTGCCGGTGACGCGCGCACCAGCGCCCACTGCGGTGGCGTTGTCCGCATATTCGGATGCGACGCTGGCACCGTCGCCAACCGCCAGGGTGCTGTTGCCGCCAGCCCGGCTGTCGCGTCCGATCGCGATCGAGCCGTCGCCGTCGGCCACTGCCCCACTCTCGGTACCGGCGGTGGCACCCTGGCCGAGGGCAATCGCACCTTCGGCCGTCGAAGTGGTGCTCGCACCGTCGCCGGCGGCAAAACTGCTATCGCCTCCGGCAATCGTGCGCGGGCCGATGGCAATGGTCTCCGCACCAGTGGCGGAAGCGTCTGCTTCCTCGGAGTTGGCGCGGAAGTAGCGGACGCCGAAGGCCGTACCGCCCTCGAACAGGGCTTGATGAAGCTGATGACCGGTGACGGCATCAGTGCTGTTCAGCGCGATGTCTCCATCAGCAAGGCCGGTAATCTTGTTACCGTCCAGATCAATGCCGGTCGCATCAAGCGTCATGCCGCCGACTTCAATGCTGCCGACTTCGATCTCGTCGGCCAGGCTGAAAGCCAAGTCGGTACCGGAACGCGCGACCTCGATGTTTCCGTCGCCGCTGAAGTCCACTGAACCGCCGGAGCCCACGTTCGCCGCGGCACCGTTTTCAGCGCTGATGTCCCAGCCAGCGCTGGCGGTAGTCCTGACGGCCTCGATTTCGGCCGCGTTGGTGGCGATATTCGCGGTATTGGTCGCGATATTCCCGGTGTTGGTGGCGATATTGGTGGTGTTCGCCGCAATGGCAGTGGCGTGGTCGCTGATCGTTCCCTGGGCCACCCCGAGTTCGTCGCTGACCGCACCAAGCTGGCCGAAGTTCACCGCATCGCTGGCATTGCCACCCGCGGCGACGTTGGTGATCACGAAACCGCCGGCATCGATGCCGGCGGTCGTCACGCTGGGGCCGCCGCTGATGACCAGACCAGTGGAGCCAAGCATGACGTTGGCGCCTACGGCCACGCCGCTGTTGTTCATCAAGGTATTGCCGGTGCGCACACTGTCCACGACAAGATCGGGGTTGAGGGCGATCTCCAGCGCGGCCCCGTCGGCAGCTTCGGTCAGGCCAACAGTAATATTGCTGCCACCCTGCACGGTGACAGTGTCGCCGGTCTCGATCCCGACGTCGGTGTCACCGTCGCTCACCGTCCACTCCTGCGCGAGCGCGGTCGAGCCGA
>CAZUZT010000353.1:0-1522 GCA_964624575.1 uncultured Rhodanobacteraceae bacterium
ATCGCGGTGCTCTGGTTGCCCTCCACGTTCTGGCCGGCGGCAGTACCGATGGCGATGTGATCGGTACGATCGCCCCCCGGGATGCCGTCGGTGCCGACCCCGGCGCCGGTACCCAAGGCAATGCTGTTGCCGGTGCCCACATAGGCGCCCGTGCCGGCGGCAATCGCATTGCCGGCAGCTGCATTGGCCTGGCCAATGGCGATGCTTCCGTCGCCGGAGGCTTGGGCATCGGTTCCCAGCGCAGTCGCGTTGCCGGCGCTGGCGTGGGCGTTGGCGCCAACGGCCGTGCCGCCCGTGCCAAAGTTTCCGGTGACCTGCGCCCCCGCGCCCAGCGCGGTGGCGTTTTCGATGTATTCCGAATCGATATTGGCGCCATCACCCAGGGCCACCGTGCTGTTACCGGAAGCCTGGCTGTTGCGGCCGATCGCGATGGAGCCATCACCATCGGCCACGGCACCGCCTTCGGTGCCAGCCGAGGCACCTTGTCCAAGTGCGATCGAGCCTTCGGCGGTTGCCGTGGTGGCTGCGCCGTCGCCGGCGGCGAAGCTGCTGACCCCGGCGGACACCGTGTTCGGGCCAATGGCGACGGACTCCAGGCCCTCGGCCTCGGAGTCCGCTTCGTCCGAGTTGGCGTGGAAGTACTTCACGCCGCCGCCATCTTCGTACAGGTTCTGCTCCAGCGCCCAGATCTGGCCGCCGGTGACCGCATCGGTGCTGGCTTCGGAAATCACACCATCGGCCAGGTTGGTGATCGCGCTGCCGCCGGCATCAATACCGCCAGCGGTGACGCTCGGCCCACCACTGATGACAAGACCATCGTTGTCGATGGTCGTGTTGCCCGTGGTCACGCTGTCGACGTCCAGTGCCGGGTTGAGAGTAATGCCGATGGCTCCATCGTCATCGCTGCCGGACTGGGTCACGGTGACATTGGAGTCGCCGGAGAAGGTCACAATGCCATCCGGGCCGATGTTGGCAGTGTTGGTGCCATCCGTGACATTCCAGCCCGCGCTGGCGGCCGTCCTGATGGTTTCGATGTCGGCCCTATTGGTCGCAATGTCAGTTGCGTGTCCAGAGATGGCAGTGGCGTTCTGATCCGCGACGAGCCGGGCAGCGTCAGCGGCGCCCTGCGCCGCGGCCGTCGCATCGCTGACCAAGTTGAGCTGGCCGAGGTTGACCGCATGGTGACCGACGGTGCCGTCGGCAACGTTGGTGATTACCTGGTTGCCGGCATCAATGCCCGCAATGGTGACGCTCGGGCCATCGGTGATGCGCAGGCCGTCCGACCACAGGGTGGTTGCACCCACCGCGACGCCGCTGGTATCGACCACGGTTTCGCCCACAGTGAGGCTGCCGCCTTCACCCAGATCCAGATCTTGTGCCTGCGCGAACGCCGCTGAACCAAACCCCGCCAGGCCCAACAGCGGCACGATCACCGCGGCCAGCAGCGACCCGCGCAGCAAGGTTGCCGCACCCGCTCCCTGGACGACGCCGGCGCTGTCGCTGCTGGCGAACTCCGAGGCCA
>CAZUZT010000354.1:0-1521 GCA_964624575.1 uncultured Rhodanobacteraceae bacterium
CAGCGTCCTTGCGGGCGCTGTGTGGGACGGCATGGTGAACGGGTTTTCGGCGATTGCACCGGCTCTGGTGGTACCTGGGTGGTGCAGGAATGCGATCAGGCGCAGTTGGCGGCCCGGCAGTTGGTAACAGACGCTGAGCGGCGCCGACAGCAGGAGCGCAGCCGCCAAGAAGAATATGAACAGTACCAGGCGCGAATGAAAGAGTACGACTGGCGGCCATCTTCGGGCGTGACCCTGGCCGGCTTCAACCGGATCCGGGATGGCATGGCTCGAGACCTGGTCGAGCATATTCTGGGCCGGCCCGGTGTGCTTCGTGCCAGCCATGGCCGGCACTCGATCTACGGCTGGGAGGCCAGCCGCGGTTACGGCAACATGACGGTGTCGTTTGAGGGTGGCGTGGTGATCGGCAAGGCCCAAGCCGGGCTGCAGTGACGCACCCAGGTGACGGCTCAGAACTTCCGCAGGCTCCACCAGGCCGCGACCCGGCCGCCAATGTGCAACTCACTCAATTCGCCAGGCTCGACATACTCGGTGGGATAGGCCGGATTGCTGCTGGTGATGGCCAGGCGGCCGCTGCGCAGTTCGGGCGACAGGCGCTTGACCAATGCTCGGCCATTCCAGTGCAGAACATAAAGTCCGGCATCCTCGAAGTGCTGCACAGATGCGTCGACGAAGAGCAGATCGCCGTGATGCATATCGGGCGTCATGCTGTCGCCCCGCACGGTAAGCACACGGATACGCGAAAGGTCACGGGGCAGGTGCTGTTCTGCCCACCATTTCGCCACGTCCAGGAACTGGACCACCTCGACCCCTGACTCATCAAGCATGAAACCCTCCCCGGCGGACACTTCTGCGGCATAGTGCGGAAGGCGAACATAGCTGGTGGGCGTCTCAGAAGTGGAGACGGATACAGGCTGTCCATCCGGGGTGTACGTGTCGGCCGGGCCGCGGGTGCCGCTGATGTATTTGGGCCCTTCCCCGTACAGCAGCCATTTGACATTGACGCCGGCGGCGGCCGCGATCAGCGCCGCCTTTCTGCTTTCCTTCACGCCGCCCGACTCGATTCGGTTGATGAGCTGCTGGCTGACGCCCGCGCGCTTCGCGAGCGCCTCTTGGCTTTCGTCCCCACGGATCTCTCTTGTGCGCTGCGCAAAGCTCATCCCCGCACGCTACAACCGTGGTTGTAGCAGGTCAAACCACCCGCGTGGTTGCCTGTTGACGCGATTACTACCAAGGTAGTAAGGTGCAGCGCATGGACGACCAGCAAACCCCTAACTGCCGAGTGGCATTGGCGCGAGCAGTTGACGTGGCCGGCGGGCAGAGCGCCCTGGCACGCGCCATTGGTGTGCGCCAAGGCTTGGTCTGGGCTTGGCTCAACCGCACGGCCGACGGGGTGCCGCCGACCCGGTGCCCGCAGATTGAATCCGCCGTGGACGGCGCAGTGACCTGCGAAGAACTGCGACCGGATGTGACTTGGCATCGAGGCCGAGACGACCGCGTCACCGGCTACACCGTGCCGGT
>CAZUZT010000355.1:0-1512 GCA_964624575.1 uncultured Rhodanobacteraceae bacterium
ATGGCTTCGGAAGCCACTACTCTATCCGGCTGAGCTACAGGCGCGATCAGCTATTTTCCCTCATCTGGGCGCTGGATGCGAGCCCTACGGCTGCGGCGGTGGTGCGGGCGGCGCGATGGCCGTGATTGTCCCGACGGTCATGCGCACTTGGGGCGGGCACCCTCCTGGCTGTCAACGACCAGCCCGCTGAGCCAACAAAAATGCGGCCAACCCGCCTTGTCGATCAGCCGCTGGGAGCGACAACGCTGCGACCATCACGCCCTGGCCGGTCGACTTACGCCTGCCATCTCAACTGGCCGGATGACCGCCCCATCTCACCCCCAGATGACCCGCTGCCGACCGTGCGCAGCGGCTCCGGCTTGGAATGTGGCCGATGGGCGCAACATGTCAGGATGACTCCGGGCGGCCCCGGTTGTGACACCGGCGCTGCGTTGACGCGCGCCGGCATGAGGTGGGCGCGCGGCTGCTGCCGACTTTACCGCCCGGCCCGGGCCGCGATCCGGCCACTTTCAAGAAGGACTTTTCGATGACGCCAACGACGCCGCTGTCCATCCTCGAACTGGTGCGCATTACCGAGCAGACCGATGCCCGCCAGGCGATCCACAACGCGCGCGATCTGGCGGCGCACGCCGAGCGCTGGGGCTACCACCGCGTGTGGGTGGCCGAGCACCACAACATTCCCGGCATCGGCAGTTCGGCCACCTCGCTGGTGATCGGTCATATCGCCGAGGGCACACGCACGATCCGCGTCGGTGCCGGCGGCATCATGCTGCCCAACCACGCGCCGTACATCATCGCCGAACAGTTCGGCACTCTGGAACGGCTGTATCCGGGCCGCATCGACCTGGGCCTGGGCCGGGCGCCGGGCACCGACCAGCGCACCCTGCGGGCATTGCGGCGCACGCCGCAGGCGGCCGAAAGTTTCCCGCAGGATGTGGTCGAGCTGCAGGCGTTCCTGGCCCCGACCGAGCCCGGCCAGGGCATCGAGGCGGTGCCGGCTGCGGGCACCAATGTGCCGCTGTGGATCCTGGGCTCCAGCCGCTTCGGCGCCATGCTCGCCGCCGAGCTGGGCCTGCCTTATGCCTTCGCCTCGCACTTTTCCCCGCCGCTGCTGGATGAGGCGCTGGACATCTACCGCAGCCGGTTCAAGCCCTCGGCGCAGTTGGACAAGCCGTATGCGATGGTCGGCGTGAACGTGGTCGCGGCCGATACCGATGACCATGCGCGCTTCCTGGCGACCAGCCAGCAGATGTCGTTCGCCGACATCTTCCGCGGCGCGCGCGGCCTGAGCCAGCCGCCGGTCGACGACATCGAAAGCTACTGGTCGCCGATGGAGAAGCAGCAGGTGATGGCGATGCTGTCGTGCTCGGTGGTTGGTTCGCCGGACACGGTGCACGAGGGCCTGCAGTCGCTGATCGCCCGCACCCGCGCCGATGAGCTGATCATCGTTTCCGATGTCTACGATCACGCCGCGCGGCTGCGCTCGCACGAAATCATTGCCGAGGTCGCCGG
>CAZUZT010000356.1:0-1506 GCA_964624575.1 uncultured Rhodanobacteraceae bacterium
GACCGGGAGGTGATGGAAAAGTGGCTGTACGTGATCGTCGGCCTGGTGTTCCTGGCCGGCATCCTGGGCACCGCGCACCATTACTACTGGGTCGGCGTGCCCTATTACTGGCTGCCGATCGGCGGTTTCTTCAGTGCCCTGGAGCCGCTGGCGCTGGCGGCGATGGCGATGTACGCCTACATGGCGATGCGCCGGGGCGGCGTCCGGCATCCCAATGCCCTGGCCCTGCACTGGACCATCGGCAGTGCCATCTTCGCCCTGTTCGGCGCCGGTCTGCTCGGCCTGGCCCATACCTGGCCGCAGGTGAACCAGTGGACCCACGGCACGCTGATCACGGCCATGCACGCGCATTCGGCCTTCTATGGCGCCTACGCGATGATCATCATGGCGATGATCACCTATGCCCTGCCGGGCCTGACCAACCGGCCCCAGGATTCCTACTCGCCACTGGGCTACTGGGCTTTCTGGCTGCAGGTGTCGGGCATGTTCGGCATGACCCTGGCCTTCGGCACCGCCGGTATCGGCCAGGTTTACCTGGAGCGGATCATGGGCATGGGTTATCTGGATGCCCAGATGAAAATCCAGGTGCATTTCCTGATGCTGATCCTGACCGCCACCATCTTCGCTTCCGGCGTGGCCCTGTTCATCTTCGAGTTCTTCCGCCACCGGCCGCGGTTCGAGGTCGTTGACGAGCAGGTCGCCGGTCCGCGGGTCGATGCGGTAACTGCCCCGGTCGTCGATCCCGTGTCCGATCCGGTCGTTGAACCGGTGCGGCGCGCGGACCGCTGATGGACCACTGATCGGTGTCGCAAGCCAGCACGAGCGGAGCAGACGGACCGTACTACCTGCCGACCGGCAACGAGGTCGAAATCGTCCAGCAATGCCATGCCGGCGGCCTGGCGGTGATGCTCAAGGGACCGACCGGTTGCGGCAAGACCCGCTTCGTCGAACACATGGCGTGGCGGCTGGGCCGCCCGCTGATCACCGTTTCCTGCCATGACGACCTGACCGCCAGCGACCTGATCGGGCGCTTTCTGATCCGCCATGACGAAACCGTGTGGCAGGACGGGCCGCTGACCCGGGCGGTGCGCGAAGGCGCGATCTGCTACCTGGACGAAGTGGTCGAGGCGCGCCAGGACACCATCGTGGTGCTGCATCCGCTGACCGACTACCGGCGCATCCTGCCGATCGACCGCACCGGCGAAACCCTGGAGGCGGCGCCGGGATTCCAGCTGGTGATCTCCTACAACCCCGGCTACCAGCGCATGCTCAAGGATCTCAAGCCGAGCACGCGCCAGCGTTTCGTCGCGATCGAGCTGGGCTTTCCCGAGCCGGCCGCCGAGGCGGCAATCGTCGCCACCGAAAGTGGTGTCGACCACGGCACGGCGGTGGCCCTGGTGGAACTGGCCGGTCGCGTGCGCTCGTTGCGCGACCGGGGCCTGGCCGAAGTCCCCAGCACGCGCCTGCTGATCGCCGCCGGGCGCCTGGTCGCCAGCGGCATCGGCC